>PKYH01000138.1:0-4860 GCA_003133625.1 Candidatus Bathyarchaeota archaeon
GCTTTTGCAACCCCAAATCCCATAAGGTTTCTCCATAACTTGCATTCGTTCAATTTTATCAGTTGTTCGGGAATCAAAGATGTATTTTTGCGCTCGAAGGATCGCGGCTGGACCGATAAATTTTGGTTCCTGCTCAAGAATAACTGGGCAAGCAGCAACGCAGCAACCGCATAATATGCATTTGATGGCATCATCGATTCTGCTTCGCTCTTCAATACTTTGCATCCGCTCCTTTTCCATGGGAGCATTGTGCGGTTTTTCAGGCATGTTTTGGTTTATTGCCTCTATTCTTTTGAAGAAAGGCGCCATATCAACGGTTAAGTCTTTTATTATGGGAAAATACTTTAACGGTTCAATCAGCAGCTCCTGCGTGTAATCGTAGTCTTTGATTAGTTTTTGGCAGGCTAAACCGGGCACACCATTGATGGTTACCGCGTCAGAACCGCAGATTCCATGAGCGCAAGACATCCTATAGGCTAAACTGCTGTCTTGCTCCCATCGTATTTTGTTTAGGCAATCAAGGATTCGGTCATTTGGGTTTGCTTCAACGGTGAACGTGTCGTAATGCGGTTCCTTGTCGGTTTCAGGGTTGAAGCGGTAAATTTTCACTTTAACCTTCATGTTTAGTATCTCCGTTTTTCAGGTGGGAACCGTGTGATAGCTATGGGTTTGTAAGCGGTCTTTAGCCCTTGTGGTGCCATATAGACCAAGGTGTGTTTTAGCCATTCTTCATCGTTTCTTTCTGGATAGTCGCTTCGGTAATGGGCACCGCGGCTTTCATTTCGTTGGAGGGCTGAAAAAACTATGGCTTCTGCTGTTTTTAGCATGTTTCCGAGCTCGAGTGCTTCTTCTAGCTCATAATTGAATATTTTGCTCTTATTGGCTAAACCAACATTTAGGCATCGCTTTTCAAGTTGGCGAATCTCCTCCAGTGCTTGACCAAGGTCATCACCGTTTCTGAAAACGCTGCATTTCTCAGTCATCAATCGTTGCATTGCCTCACGCAAAACTGGCACGCGCTCGTTTCCCGAACAGTCCAGTAAACTGTTAACTTTATCGACTACAATGCTTTCGGCTTGTTGAGGAATCGGAGGTAAATCTTTTTCTTTTGCATGTTTTGCAACGTTGATGCCTGTCCTACATCCGAAAACAACCAGGTCAATGAGCGAGTTACATCCTAAGCGGTTTGCTCCATGAACGCTGACGCATGCGCATTCACCAACCGCGAAAACCCCTGGCAGGACTGTGCCTGTTTCATCAATCAAAACGCGTCCTTCAGTGTCAGTGGGTATTCCGCCCATCATGTAGTGGCATGTGGGAGCCACAGGGACAGGCGTTTCACTTGGATCAATGCCTAAGTAAGTTTTTATGAAGAATGAGATTTCGGGCAATTTTTGCGCTAATCGTTCTTTGCCTATTTCGCGGAGGTCTAAGTGGACGTAGTCTTTGCCTTCCACGCCTCTGCCTTCCTTTATCTCGGTTAGTATTGCCCTTGAAATAATGTCTCGTGGAGCCAAATCCTTCAAATTAGGCGCATAACGCTCCATAAATCGTTCACCGAGGCCATTGCGTAATACGCCGCCTTCACCACGGGCAGCTTCACTAATGAGAATTCCGAGCCCGTAGATGCCAGTAGGATGAAACTGGACAAACTCCATGTCTTCAAGAGGAATAAGCGAATCAAGGGCTAATGCGAAACCGTCGCCTGTGGACGCGTAACCGTTGGATGTGGTTTTATAAATTTTGCCGCATCCGCCTGTAGCTAAAACGATTGCTTTTGCGTGAAAAACTTGAGGCTCGCATGTTGCAATGTCATAACCCGCAACGCCGCAGCAGTGGTTGCTTGAAAACAGCAATTTCAAGATGAAAACTTCATTGTACATATCTACTCCTTTCGCTATGCAGCGGTCGTAGAGTGTATCCATTATTGCTCTGCCTGTGCGGTCAGAAACGTAACATGCCCGTTTGGCTGGTGCTTCCCCGTAATTTCTTGTGTGTCCTCCGAATCGGCGTTGCTCAATTTTCCCTTGTGCATTGCGGGTGAATGGTACGCCCATGTGCTCAAGTGCGATTATAGCGTTTGGCGCTTCTTTAGCTAGGATTTCTGTTGCGTCTTGGTCTGCTAGGTAATCGCTGCCTTTAACGGTGTCGTACATGTGCCATTCCCAATGGTCTTCTTCCTCGTTTCCAAGGCTTGCGGCAATTCCACCCTGCGCAGCAACTGAGTGGGAACGTGTAACATGTACTTTGCTGACGACAGCGACTCGGCATTGTTCTGCCGCTGTTAGTGCGGTGTATAATCCTGCAATTCCGCCGCCAACAACCACAACATCATATTCGTGGATCAATTGTTTGGTTGCCTCAAAAATTAATTTAGATTTCGAATTTTTCGATGATTTTTCTTTCTTTTTCGCCTGTGATTTCGGCGATTACATGGAAGAATTGTTCAAGTCCTGAGTTGACGATTCTCGGCTTTAGTAGTTCGTCTATTTGGAATACGCCTGCTGAATTGGACATTTTAATTTTTATGATGATGGGTTTGCCTGTCTCAGATACGTCTACTTCTACTTTTTCGATAGATAATGCTGAAATAGCGTGGATATCCACTTTGCCTGCTTGGAAGGGAATTCGCGCTCTTCCCGCTTCCATGTCCAACGCGTCAGCGATGCCGACTATGCCTGCTTCTTTGGTTAATATCTTTTTTGATGGTTCAATACTGTAGGGTTGCTCATGGGCTACGATGGCATGTAGAACTTCCGAAGTGATTATTGCTTTTTCTTCTTCATTGTAGGCTGGCGTTAAACATTTCTCGATGAATTCTAAAGCCAAGATTGCACTGTATTCTTCATGTTTGCTTCTTTGTACAATCATTCCTAAATCATGAAAGATTGCGCCTAGAACAACAACCACTTCCGCGTCTTCATTTTTCATACCGTAATTTTCTACAATGCTGGGCTTGATGAGTTTTTTCTCGACAAGAATGCGCAGAAGCTTCAGCGCAAGGTTGGCTACGATTTTAACGTGTGTTGGACCATGATCGGTGTAGCCCATGCGTTCTATTGCCATGACATTGGCACATTTCCAGTAGGTTTGCAGTTTCTTGTCTTCTTTTATTTTTTCCATTACCTGCTTGAGGTTGAGGTTGTTTCGGTAGGGTATGTTAAAGACGTAGGACACTTGGCTGATTCTCCATGTTAATGATTATTCAAGGGTAGAGATTTAAGCTTACATTAAACCTTCTGGAGCTAGCCGCTTGAAAAATTGCGCCTCCTCATTCAAAGAGCGAACCATTAGTCAATTAGTTGAATTGGAAAGTTGAGAAGGGCCTGGTACTTTCAAGCATCCGGTCTCTTCCAATATGTTGATTGAACTTTATAGTGAAAGAACGTTAACTTGCAAGTTGTTTTTGTAAAAAACCTAGCAGAATACCTGCCACGTAAGCGGGGCAGGATAATGCGTAATGCCTAACGACCCGCCTTCATGCTTAAAGTGTCCGCTGATGGCTCAATAGTACTGACTAATGCGCTGGATATAGCAGTCATAAAGCTACTTTCTGATGGCTTCATAAGTCTGTAGATGCTCGCCGCGTAAGCGCCGAGTAGTTCGCTTTAAGCCATGCTTTTTTTGTCAACGCTAGAATTGCTCAGTTTTGGGGTTATCTCGTCGTTAAAATCCAAGCGTAAAAGCCTGTGTTTACATTTACTGTCTTTGCAACCGTACAGCAATAGGTTAGGATTGCTAAAGTTAGTTGTTAAAACTTCTTGTTGACTTGCAGTTTTCACAGCGTTCAGCCCTGACCTGATCATTCAAAACATACCCTTTGATAAGCAATACACTCCAAGATTTCTCCTTAACAGAGCTTAATATTAAAAAAAGACTTCCTAATAAAACAATCAATTATGTTAAGGTCAATGACAACTTTGCCCGCATGATGAATTGTCAATGGAATTTAAATTGATTTGTGATTGCAGAACAACAGCAACTTTTTTCAAAACATATACGCGCTACAACTAATTGTATAGGACAATTTATTTTGCGCTTATACGTTAGATTTTGCAATAAAACCTAAGCCTAAAATTGGCATACTAATAGCCCAAAGTTCGGTTAACTTGAGAAAACTCAGGTGCACTGGGTTCATCAAGAAAACCAAGATGCTCCAAAAATAAAGGGGCAATGAATTAAGATAACTATCGATTCTTTATTTAGAGGGGGCAAAAACAGCGCAGAGCACAAGAGTAGTTCTGGTTTTAGCTATTTATTTCAGATTCATAGGTTGCTTTCATAAGTTAGTTAAATAGCTTTAGCTATTTTGGGTTGTATTAGAGTCTGGAGGAAAGTGTATGAAGCAACTTGCAAATAAAGAAAGAAAGGAATTAGAAGCTAAGTTAGCGAACGTTTTCCAAGAGAAAATCAACGGATTGTCTACCGAATTGCGTGAAATATTGATAGATGACATGGTTACTGCATTCGAAAATAGATTAAACGTGTTAAACCGTGCAAGCAGAAAAACCGATAATTAGCCACAAAGATGGACAAAAACACTGAGTACAAATACATAAATGTTTTATAATAAAAAATGGAATTAAACAAAAAAAGAGGAGTATAAAGTGCGTCGTTCAAAACTAGAAATGTATGTTGATATCATTACGGTTCTGGCACATCGAGGACCACTGAAACTAACCCATGTCATGTACAAAGCAAACGTTAACTGCAGCGTTCTCAAAGAGTACCTTGACTTCCTCATCAAACAAGGCTTGGTTGAAGAGCGCGCCGTTGGAAAACAACGTGTAGTTTACGCCGTTACACAACGCGGCATAACAGTTCTAAAATACTTCAAAGAACTGAAACAAGTCTTACCTA
>PKYH01000138.1:4881-8800 GCA_003133625.1 Candidatus Bathyarchaeota archaeon
CCCAACATCAAATTTCTAGACAAAACTAATTTCTAAAATTAATCATTTTACTCGCTAAACTCTGTTATTAAAACAGGTTGATATGTTATAATTTCGGTTGTTTGAAATAAATACTGTAGTTTCGCAAGACTTAATAAACAGTTTATCACTTAAACTAACNNGTGATTAAAGACGAAATATTAACTAAAAGACCGATAAGCATTCTTGAAAAAATTGAAGAAAACCTCGAGAAGCTAAACGAGAAAATGGAGGTAATGATTGAAATTCAGAAGAACGGTAATGGCAACCAAAGATCTGTTCCAACATTGCCCGATGCGCCATTGGATGTTATGACGCTTCTTTCCATGCCGGATCATCTACGGAAAACAGCCATGGCGATTTGCCGATGTGGAAGAGCAACGGCTCAAGAAATTGCTGAGCAAACAAGACGAGCCAGAGCGGTGGAAAGTGCATACCTTAATCAGCTTGTAATTATGGGTTACCTTAAGAAAGAGCGAAAGGGAAGAAAAGCCTACTTTTACGTTGACAGGGAAACGCAAGGGTGAAAACTATGAGTAAGATAATCGCTGTACATTCCTATAAAGGCGGTACTGGAAAAACGCTTCTTTCAGTGAATTTAGCAGCAACTTTGGCTAAAAACGGTAAGAAAGTTTGCATTTTCGACCTTGATTTTCGAGCNNTGTTGATTTAAGCAGCAGGATTCCTGGAAACGGCAAGTTTTTCGTTAGCTTTGCAAACCCTGCAACTGAAGCAATCCGGGACATGTCATCGAAGGATAGAAAATGGGAAATGCGTGCTTTAGGCAGACTTCTTGCTCTTAAAGAATCATTACTCAGGGACCAAAAGTTTGATTACTTGTTCTTTGACACAAGCCCAGGATTACAGTATTCCTCGATAAATGCTATTGTGGCTGCTGACTTCGTAATTGTAGCAACAACGGCTGATAGGTCGGATGTGGATGGAACAAAACGCATGCTACAGGAGTTGTATAACTTATTTGAGAAGAAAACGGGTTTGGTGCTAAACAAAGTGCTTGATTCATCTGCCACGGCTAAGAAATCTGAAATGAGCACCAAAGTTAAAACGGTTTATCAGGTGCCTATGTTGGGGATTGTGCCTTGTTTTTGTGAGATTTTGAGGGCTGAAGGCAACTTGATTTTTGTTCAGGACAAACCTGATCACCCGTTCACAAAGATAATTGCTGAAATGGCAAGAAAGATAGATAATAATGAAGTAAACTAATCAGCCTTTTTTTTATTTTTTATCTTTGTTTTGTNNGCTTAAAAGATGCAAACCTTAAAGAATACTCCATGTGTTTAGAATTCGCAAAAGTGGAGTGCCAACTGTTTGGATAGGTCAGCCATTATTCTAGGCGGGGGTTCCTCGAGCAGGTTCGGGGAAGACAAGGGCGTTTTGAAACTGGACAATAAACCCTTGCTAAACCATGTAGTTGACGCTGTTAAAGGCATTGTTGNNCGAAGTAATTGTTGTCACCAGTTCTAAAGAACGCGCAAACTTGTACGCTAAAATGGTTTCTTTTAATGTTCGGTTTGTCATTGACATTTGCGAGCCAAGGGGACCTTTAGTTGGCGCTTTAACTGGTTTTGAGGCTGCTCAGGGTAAATATTCGTTGCTTTTGCCGTTTGATGTTCCGTTTGTTTCTAGAGATGTTGTGTCTTTGCTTTTTGAGTTATGTATTGGCAAGTCAGCGGTTATTCCAAGGTGGCCCAACAATCAAATTGAACCCTTATGTGCAGTTTACCATACAAAGCAAGCGTTGGAAGCAGCTAAAAAAGCGCTAGCAAATAATGAACTTGACATGAGAGCAATGATAAGTAAAATGCAAGGAGTACGCTATATTTCCACCTTAGTAATAGAACAGTTAGACCCAGATTTGCGATCTTTCTTCAACATAAACACACCATTAGACCTAAAGAAAGCCCTGACAATGATAAAGCTTAGAAAGCACTAAAGTTTTTAGGCTCTTGTGCTTGGAAAAACTTCAAAATGAATGTTTGTAATTTCAGGGCCATACCATGAACTTGAATTTGTTGTAGTGCTATAGCAGTCACATCATTATTTAAGATTCAACCTGCACTATGAGTAATAAACGCCTAGGATTTGTAAATCCGAAAGCGTTTGGCAAATCAACGGTTAACTGAAACGCAAGCGACAAAGTCATGTTCCCTCTCTCTCTTCCGAAAAAATCTTTTTAGCTTGCGCCAAGTTAATCCGTGATTTGCCAATAAAAAATTTTTGAAAAAGGGATGATAGTTGATGCAATTTTGTGCGGAGTGTGGTTCTCGCCTTGTACCTAAAAAAATTAATTCGGGAAAACAAGCCTTGTTAATGCTAGTTTGTACTAAATGTGAATTTAGAAAACAAGAATTAGACGAAAAACTCAAGGTCAGCAACAGAATCATAGAGCATAATCCTAAACAGTTTGTTGCTGTCATAGGAAAAGAAGAGCAAAAACTTAGTACGCTGCCAACTGTACGGATCGATTGCTCCAGATGCGGAAATAACACAGCTAATGTTTGGCAAGTGCAAACCAGAGGATTAGACGAATCTTCAACTCAGTTCCTTCGATGTCTTAAATGCGGCTATACTTTTCGAGAGTACACTTGAACATCAGCATTTGTGACTACGCAAATACAGCAACATTCTCTAAAAGGATTTAAGTGGACAAAATTGAAAAATTAGGAGCTAAAATGCTTGGTCCTAGCGGCTTCGAATTTTAATGAGGCTAGCTTGATACAGCCACATATGTTAATACGAAAGTGAAGAAATCGGTCTAAAATGGAGGTGAATCAACTTTTGTCTGAAGAAAAAAAGAAAATGTACTATTATTACAGAGGAAAGGAGAAAAAAGCTGTTGAAGTAAAAAAGGAATCAGAAGAAGGGATAGTTCCTTACTCTTTTCAGCGCGATTTTGACAGGATGATGGAGCGTTTCCAACGTGAATTTGAAGATTTCTGGGCTATGCCGCCAAGATGGAGGAAGTGGATGCGTGCGAGACCTGGATTTCCAATGATGCCCTTTAAACAGATGATGATGCCATCCGTTGATGTGGAGGATCGAGGTAAAGATTTCCGTGTAACTGTGGACTTGCCTGGCTTTAACAAGGAGGATGTGAATATTGAAGTCGGCGACGATTCAGTGATGATTCAAGCAAAAAGAACCCAAGCAGAAGAAGAAAAGCAAAAAAATTATGTTCGCCGTGAGAGAGTCGCTCAAACTTTCTACAGAAGAATCCAGCTGCCTGAAAAGGTCAAGTCGGATGATGCGAAAGCAAGTTTGAACAATGGTATACTGGAGATTGTCTTGCCTAAGAAGGAACCTAAGGAAACTAAGAAGCTAACAATTGCTTAAATGGAAAAGAAATCCTTCTTTCTTTTCTGATTTTCCCAGATTTTGTAATGACTATGTGTTTGGCTTAGCTTCTAACTCTGTTTCATGTATTCTTTGACTGCTTTTACCTTATCGTCCATTGTGCGTGCTTTATCTCTTCGATCATCTATCCTTAGAGTGGATGACACTCTTTTGATTCCCGTGGCGATGATGGCTTCATGCGCTTGGCGGACAGCTTCAAATATCGTGTCGAGATCTTTTGCTGCGAGAATGGTTCCCATGGGTGTTACTTCAAAGTCTAAGCCTTTTACGTTCTTTAAGGCGTTGATGGCTGCTGCCACGTAACGGCTGACGCTGCTTCCTGCTTGACCGATGGGTATTATGCTAAATTCGGCTATAACTGTATGATTTTTATCCAAATCGAAAAACCTCAAAATGAACTATTTCAATTTAGACATTTAAAGTTTCTTAACGATAATTATGCGGTTAGATTTTCAATGGAACTGTTATTCTTTCAGCGTTTTTTTGAACTGTTCAAGCGTTCTCGTATTAACGATGTCTTTGGCGG
>PKYH01000039.1 GCA_003133625.1 Candidatus Bathyarchaeota archaeon
ACCTGAAGTAAAGAAACCTGAAGAAAAGAAACCTGAAGAGAAAAAGAAGTAGGGCGATTGATGAAGAGAAGCTAATTCTTGAAGGAAGAGAGATTTCACCGATGACTTTGAGAACAATAAGGGATTTAAATCAGAGTAATCGCCGACCTGCACGTCGCCATAAAAAAAGCAGAAACAAAGAAAAAGCGCTAAGTAACCGTTAGTTAAGTTTTTTCATAAACCATTACTTCGCGTGTCAATGTCCGATGAACATAGACGGTATGTGATTCAATCGTTTTGAATCCGAGACCCTTAACAAACCCTGTTAGTTCCTTGACGTGTTCTACTTGTCCTTGTTGGTTCACCCTTATGGGAAGGGCTATAACGGTACTGACGCAAACCATGACGGTATTGGAGATACACCTTGTTATTAATTCTAATAATGTGGACCGCTATCCTCTCATGACCCCTTGGGGTGTAAATGAACTCCCAGCCTTAGGGCGATATCGCCATCTTCGTTTCTCCGCAAGCAACTCTCCCTTTTTCTTTTTTGGGAATTTCAGTTGTTTGGTCGCAGGTTTGGCAGGAAGTGAGACTATTGACAAAAAGATGCCCTATGTGTGGCGGATTCATTTCAGACGAGCGCTTGACAGGAATTCTAAAGCCAAAACTCAAATGTCCAAGATGCGACAGCACAAGAAACTGGAAAGATGGAAAATACGACGAACTTTACGGAAGAGCTCAGCGTTACCTATGTCGAGATTGCGGCTACCGGTTTTCAGAAAAATAGCATTCAATTTTTCTTTTTCTTTTTTTAAACTATATTTTATAGGCTATTTTGGAGGAGAGCATTCTGAAAATCTATAGTGATGACCCTAATCTACCCTACAAAACTACCAAGTTGAAAGCACTCTACACCAGAAGCGAAATTGACGGGTTATTCGCCAAGTGGGGCGTCAAAGACGTCTACTGGCGGTGGGATCCGGAGTATAACGATGTCTTTGTCCAATTCAAAATAGCAGAAGAAGTCGATGGTGTACCGTTGCAGGTTTCAGCAAAGGTTGAGGCGCCATGCATTTGGGATCATAAAACTCGCTCGAAGGCTGAATGTGTTAATTGGGATATTAGCATGCGCGTCATGTTCTGGTTTATTAAGTCCCATTTGGAAGCGGCTTATTTGCTGCAGAGCTCCAAGACCGCAGAGTTCTTACCCTACATCGCCAGTGGAGACGGTTCACATACCCTCAAAGACATCGTTGTTCCAAGGCTCAATGAGCTTCAACGCTTAATCGCCTTGCCTGGAGTGCCTGATTCCAGAGTAATTGATGCAGAACCCGCCATGGAGGCACACTCCTAGTGGCGCAGAGCAAGAATTCGAGGGTAACTGATAAGATTCTGGCTGATCTCGCTTTAAAAATTGAAACAGAGCTCCCAGAAGAAATCGTGCGTTATGTGGCTTTTGGTCAGGATGTGGAATCTAAGAATCTTGTAATTGATTGGAGCGTACAGCTATCGACAGAGGACCTCAAGTTTCTAACCGATGTGGTTACGTGTTACGGTGGGTGCTATACAAATTCGAAGGATGAACATGGGAAAGATCGCGGTGTGTTTTTAGTTCCCAGAAATCAACCGCCGCCAGCCATAACTTCAGAAGGACAGAAGCTTGAGCCGCAAAAGTCACCTGAAGGCGCTGCAAAGGCGCCGTCTGTGGCGGGTCAGGAGATCAAACAGCAATGTCCCTTAACGCTTTTCCAAGAAAAATATTGCAGCAGCTGCAGTGACCAGGCGACGTGCACACCCAGAACTTCTGTTGGCAGACAACGGCTATCAATCTGCTTTAAGGTGATGGAGTTGCAGTACTTTGACTTTATCGCCGAACGCCTGCATAAACTCTGCCAGATCCAGGAAGACAACGGCAAGAGCCTCCAACAAGTTCAGCTGCATGGTACACCATCAACACCCAGCGACAATGCACAGCCATCTAACGAAGCCAAGCTCCCAGAATCGTCTCAACCGACGCCGGCGCCCGTGCAGCGCAGTACGCGACCAGAACAAGGGCACATAGACCAGGGCATCGTTTGGACGAATGAAGTCGGCAGCAAAGGTCAGTACGAGAAAGCCACTGAGAAAGACAACGGGGACCGCGAAGCGTATTTCCAGTTGCACGATTGGCTAAACCAGACACAGAAGCCCTTCAAAGAAGGCTATTTCTACTGGATCTTTGACCAAGGCGCACCCGCTATCGGCAGAAAGAAAACCAAACCCAACCAAGGCAACAAATAGAGGGATTTTTTTGGCTGACAACAAACGCGTCATTGAACCCAGTTCAAAGCATGCGGTTCAAAGGTTCAATAGAAGTTTTGAACTCTTAGAGCCTTTACCGGAGAAAGCCCAAAAGATTCTTGCTGTTTTAGGAGCTGACGGCGTAGCTATCGAAGCTGTCCGGATAGCCAAATGCGTGAAAAGTAACGTGTCTTATTGGAAAGACCGCTTCATCAAAGCTGGCGCCCTTCGACTAAAGGTGGATGGCATCGTAAAATACTATGAGTTAACGCCTTACGGTTCAAAGCTTCTCACTGGAAGTGACGGCGAGTTGCGTTTGCCCGTGGTGTTTGAGGATCATGCTTTGAAGTTTCAGGTTTTGCATCGTGAATGTTGCTGTGTGGATTGGGAGAAATTGGGGGAGCCCAGGAATTGGCGAAAGCTTGGAGTGGTAATTGGGGTTGTTCGGGTGGAATTAAATTTAGGCTTGGAGCCTACAGTCATTATTCATCCGGGGCAAGTTAAGGGTTTTAATGTGGATGAGTTGGAAATGGAGTCGGCTCGGATTGTTGAGCGTACCCGTGTTGTTTTGGAGCAGAAGTTTGGGATGCTTCTCTCTGAGAGCGGGGCACCGTTGCATAATCCGAGATGGCGGGTTTATCGTCCTGAATGTCACGAATGGATTTCGGCTGGAACAGTTGAGGTTGATGGCGTCGGTGCGTTAGATCACAGTCCAACGCATGACAAGAAGGATCCGCTGTCGGGTAGGCCTCATTTGGAGTATAGTGATAAGCGTTTGGCAGCTCGGGCTGCAGGTTATCCTGTTGCTTATGATTCGGGTAAACGGTTGGCGGTTTCGGCTGTTGAGTTTCCTGTGGTGTTGGCGAATTTGGAGGCTAAGCTGGATGCTTTGTATGGCCAGTTTGAGCGTTTGGCTGCTGCCAATGAGCGTTTAACCGATATGATGCTGGGCAGAGTAGCGGATGTGGAGCAACCAGATCCAGTTGAGGTTGTTGAAGGCCAAAAGAAACTTGGAGATTATGTTAGATGAATCAAGCTGACGCCCACTTTTCAGGATGGTTAATGTGTCCTGTATGTAAGAAAGAAACTCGTCACTACACCAAAGACACTCATGATAGTCCAGTTTCTAAGATGCGTAGGATTTGGTGTGATTATTATAGGTATCAACAACAATCGGTCCTGGCCTTGTTTAAATTGATAAGCTAAATCTTGAAGACATGGGCAATGGAAGTTACAAGTTGAACCCTATTGACAAAAAGCTGAAGAATAAACAACTAAACTATTGAATAAATTAGGGCGTTTTGAGTTTTAAACTTCCTTCTTGGGGCTCTGATGTTCAGTTTCCAAGTGCATGGTTAATTCTTCTTTAGTATTGAAAACTTTACCACATATTTGGCAAGTAACTTTGTCTGGCGTTGGATTATCCATTGGAGGAAGCGAGGAAGGCTGCTGATCAGGGGATTCGAGAGAGCCGTCTGGCGTGGATGGTGCAATCAAATCATTGAATGGGTCATTTGGCTTTTTTTCATAGGGAAAATCAGGCTCAGTCAAAATCTTACCTATAATATAAGGGGTTATGCTGTTCTTAAGTATTTGTGATTATCTAACTTCAATAACATAAAAGTAGGTTTCAGTTAAGGAACCAGTCTACTCGGTTTTTTACTAAAGTTTCTGATCTACTTCTTCTTTTATGCTTTGGCAAATCAAAAACAATTATGAGGTTAATGCTGCCGGTTGCAGTGAATGTTATGAATTTTGGCGCGCGCTAGAACAAGAAAACAAAATTAAAGATCATGATTCATTTGGATGGAACTTTGGTTTGTTTCATTTTATTGGTTATTTTTGTTATGATTGTTATCTTTTTGATTAGCGCACGCGATTAGAAAAGAGGTTAGAATTCACTTGTTTTTCAAATTTTTCGATTAGCAGCTAAACCATAAATTGTTACGGCCAAACCGATGATCGCTGCGACTCCCCCGCCAACCGCCATAAACTGATCTTGAGCCACCTTATTTCGAACCTCCGCGGAAAGAGACTGCGATATTTGACCCAGCAAACCGCCATACTGCTGCAAATCGGAATAACCAACCCAGAAAACCACAACACCAATAGCCAACAGGAAAACGCCGACAGCCAAAGCTCCAGCCCTCATTTTTTTTTACCTCGCACTAACATCTACATTTATACATATATAACTTTGTGACTGAGNNCTGAGTGGTCACAGTGACAAGAGTACCAATCTATTTAGAACATTAATTATACAAGTGCACGCAATTCACTTCAACCTAAACGCGAATTACTAATTAACCGCCTCTTGACGCTGCAGCATCACAGCCACATATCTTAAAATAAGGGTTCCAATTAATCGGTTTGCTGTTTAGACGAAAGGTAAGGATTAGTTGACGCTCGTAAGAGAAATCATCGATGCATTGCTCAATGAGATAAAAGCTGTTCTCAGAGAATATTTCCATGAAACGGAGACTGCTCTTAAGAACCGCCTCAAAAGACTTCTAATCACTGGCATAATTAGCAGTGTTTTGTTGGCACTGGCAATTTCATTATTCGGATCTGCTCCCCTCTTTTGCTCATAGGGCAGCTGAAGTATCTTAGCACTTTCATGCCGGCGTGGATGGCTTGGGACATCATGGGCATCGCCTCAGGCATGATAGGCGCACTACTCTTGCTGGTGCTTTTCATCATAATAAGGAAACAATTGAGATCTCCCAAGCCATCTGCGACGAAGGAAAATTGAGTTGCAAATTCTTATGTTTAGTTGTTGTCAGTTCACAGTCACATTTAAGTTAGAAGTGTTTCATGATAAAATCCCTAATGGCTCTATGACTAGCCATGAGTTCAACGAGTTTTTTTGTAACTTGCGTTATTTGAGTATCAAATAATCTTGTTACAACCAGGGAAAATACAAACACAAACGTGCCGATTATTATACTTCCAACGACATTTATTGAACCAAGATACTATATGATAAGATATGTAACCGCAACACTAACATGAATTAGTGGCAAGTATTTACTTCTAAAAGTTAAAATAGAAAGGGTGAGGAAGCTGTAACAGTTTATTCACAGTCACACATCTTAAAATAGATTGCCGAGTTAGGGGTAAGTAAAGGTTTTTGAAAATGGGAGCACTTGATTTTCTTTTCGTGGTTGCAGTGATACTTATTGTACTGTGGCTTCTTGGCTTTGTCTTCTTCAACCTTGGCACTATAATATGGGTATTGCTTGTCGTTGCCGTCATTATAATATTGGTCCGACTGCTTTCAGGGCGCAGAGTATAACATACAGCACCAAGAACGATTAAGCAGCGTCAGAAGCTGCTTTCCAGTTTTTTTGCAAAAATAATCAAAGTCATATTTGTTCGAGTAGGCTTTGGATCACCAGTTAAACTCAAGGATGCTTTACAAATTGCTTGTGTTGTTGTGGCGGCAAAATAGTCACATATAAATGTTTGTTTATGGGAGATAGCAGTCACATACGTTTAATAAAATCGCGGAGACAATAGTCTGGAGTGAATTTTTATGAGCGAAGAAGAAACTAATGGTAAAATAAAACAGGGAAAAGGCAAAGTCCGCGAAGGCTTAGGCAAAATTACGGGCGACAAAAGTGAACAAATTAAAGGCAAAGTGGAACAAGTAGAAGGCAAAGTCCAAGAAGAAGTAGGCAAAGCAAAAAGAAAAGCTTAACAAAGCGTAAGACAAGCCATTCAACGCTTCAATAATCATCCTAAATAAGTTTTCAAGAAATCGAAAAAGTACTTCTGCAAACACTTAAGCGGATAGTTTGCCATCTTCGCTCTCTTTTTTCCAGAAAAGTTTCTCCGGAACTCTGAACATTGCTAAGCTTAAGGTGTCGCGCGCCAACTACACACGTGGGCATAGACTGAAAAAACAAATAGTGTGATTGCAAGTACACAATCACAAACAAATAAATCGTGTGTGGAACAGACTGTTTAGTTGTATAAGGATATGAATGTTTATGAACCAAAGTCCTCCAAAAACTGAAACGCCAAAAATCCTTCGTTCTGTCTCATTGGATCACGGATTTCATTTTTATACAGAGAAAGGCAACACGGGTATAACAGCCATCAGCTTATCTGACTTCGCCACTAAACTAGAAACCATAGATGTAAATTCCGTTATGTTTCATTATCCACGCGGCGACTTCCAAAAGTGGATTGACGACACATTAGGAGACAAAGATTTGGCCAACAGAATGTGCTTCATACAAACAAGTCTTACTGGAGATTACCTAAGAAAACATTTGCTAATGATTATCCAAAAACGAATAACCGATCTCAAAGAACAACAAAGCACTAAGCAAACGGATGGTACTGTATAAAAAACGGCAAGTATTTTTTCTATTTGCCTTTTGATTTACATAAAGGCAGGAGGTGAACGGGTCAAATGGCTCGAACTTCTTTAGGGCAAGTAGCTTATGTCTTAGCGCTTATTGGCGGCATTCTGCTGGTAATCTTTGGGTTGCTGAGTTTACTTTCAATAGGATTCGGAGGACCATCATTCTTCTATTGGAGTGTCTACTCGTTTGCGTACAGTGGAATTGTAATGTTAATCTGCGGCGTCATAGCGNNTCATTGGTGCAAAAAGCGTTACTACTCTTGTCTGGGCTATAGTGCTGTTACTTGTGGGACTCATCGGCGGTGGACTCGGTGGCTTGCTGGTTTTACTCGGCGCAATAATTGGGCTGATTGTAGCTTTAACCCATAACGCATAATGACCTGCGGAAAATTTCAGGTCTACACTTTTTTCCAGTGTAAAAAATTTTTTGCAGTGCAAAATTAAAATTATGTTAACTGGGAAGTGCAATTTTTTGTTTAATATTGTTTAGAATAAATGCAGCGCGTGCTTTAGTCTTTAGCTTTTTGCCAGTCGGATTCAAACGCTGTTCTTAGCAACCCTATAAGGTTGCTGTTGTTTGTCCACAAAGAAGGACTTTCGCCAAGTCCGCTTTCTCTGGAGGTTGTTATCAATGCTTCTTTGTCATCGGACATAATGAAGTGATTCAAAGATTCAGGATTAAATTTTATATGAACAGACGTGCCGTCGATGAGTTTGTTAACTTTTTCTTTTAGCAAACCGTCCGATTTGTCTCCTTCAAAAATCAGGCGAATCTGAGAGCCTTTCTTTATTGCCTGCCTGCATTCAACTGAAAACTGAGACAGAGTCGGTATGATTCTTGCCTTGTCTGCAATCAAAGTTAGTTCTTTTCTTGAGTTTCTAATCAGTTCTGAAGTTTTTGCCAAAATTGCTTTCTTTTCTGCTATAAGTATGTAGATGCTTTCTTCTCCAGGAAGCGGCTGCTTCCAATCTTTATCAGATAGTCTCTGAACTTTGTTCCGCATTCCTGTCAAGCGGTCATCAGATTTGCTTTTCTCTTCCGCTATTAGGAAGCTTAAGGCATCCGAGATAGGAGTAGCCCGGATCTGAGTTGGTTTACCTAACAATCTTTCAACCAAACCCATTTTTTCGAGTGACGGCAGAATTCTATAGACGTCTTCTCTGCGCACTTTTGAGAATTTAGCTACTTCACTTACTGTAGTTTTTTCCAGTTTGAGTATTGCGAGATAAATTTTTGCCTGGTTAAGTGTCAAACCCAAACCTAGCAGTAAGTCTGTGTTTTCGTCATTGGACATTCTTAATTCGCAGATGTATTTTGGAAGAATTTGTATTTAAATTTCTCGGTTTTTTTCGTAAGATTTGTGCTTATTTTCGTTTATTGAATAGAAACCAAAACGGGTAAAATGCTGCAGAGGCTGGGCGAATTTTGAGCTGCTATAATCAGGTACTGTTAAGTTATTTGTCATGAACTCCGAGAATAAATTAGCACCCAACTCAGCGCAGGTTGTAATGGTAAGGTTTTTAACCGTTCAAATTAAAGAGTCAGTATCGCAGTTTTCAACTCCCTTGTACCTGCCACCAGGGCAAAAAAAGCGCGGCGTATCAGGGCACATTAACCATAGTTGGAGAGTAGATGCTAATTGGGGAATCTTCGCAGTCCAGAAAAAAAGCAGAAACAAAGAAAAGCGCTAAGTAACCGTTAGTTAAGTTTTTTCGTAAACCATTATTTCACGAGTCAATGACCTATGAATATAGACCAAATGTGATTCAATCGTCCTGTATCCAAGACCCTTCACAAACCCTGCTAAATCCTTAGCCATGTGGTCTACTTGTCCTTGTTGGTTTACCCTTATGGGAAGGGCTATACAAATCCGTTGCCCCACCCCCAACAAGCCAAGAGATGAAGCCAAAACCTCCTGCACCAACTGCTTAGTCGTAGACTTCAATGTGCTTGATGAGCGACCATACGGCGGGTCAGTGACAACGCAATCAACCCTAGTAAAAGGTAAGTGGCGTGCGTCAGCTAAGATTAAGCCTTCAGGCGAGATATTGAAGTGTTGCAGGTTTTTTCTGCAACCCAAAACCATCCGCCTCTGAGCATCAACGCCCAACGCTCTGCAGCCGATGTACGCGGCTTCAATAAGCGAGCTACCCGTGCCGCAGAACGGGTCCAGCACTAAGTCTTCAGTTTTTCCATGCGCCAAATTCACCATGCACCTGGCAAGTTTCGACGGCATGGCGGACGGGTGGAAGAACGGTTTTTTGCGCGGTCTGCGTTCTGAGAAGGTTTTGGTTTGGATTTCGGTGAGTTTTAAGCCGAAGACGAGTTTTTCGTTGGTTATTATGCCTATGAAGGTTTTGTCTGGGTTTTTGAGGTTTACTTTTGTGTCTTCTGTAAATTGTAGTATTATTTTTCCTAGTTTTCCTTCCAGCCTCATTGTGTTGATGGCTTGGTCAGCGTAGTTTTTTATGCGGTTTATCCGTACCGAAAAGCTTTCGCCAGGTTTCAAGACAGCTTCGAAGTCAGTATTGCTTGCGGTTTTACTAATTTCCGTTTCAGTGGCGTCTGATTTGAACAGCTCCAAGGCGCAAAGTCTCGTGAACGCTGCTCTAATCTGCACTGCTTGGACGCTGCTTAACTCTGATTCCAACCGCAAAGTCTGGTCGAGAACTTCAGTGTTCGCATATCGGTAGCCTTCTGCTTCCAGTATCGCTTTGACTTCAGCGGCAGGCAGCGACTCGCTCTCGCCTGATAAGAGGAAAAAAAGTTTAGCCAACTATTTTTGCGCCCTAAGTTCTTGGCTTAAAAGCGGCGCCAACGAAACCTTGCTCACGCTGCCGGGTACGCTGTCGGTGCCCACGATTTCCTCCACGCCTGCGTCAAGGATGCGTTTTTTAGCGTCGCCAATCAGCAAACCGTGCACGCAAGCGCAGAAAACATGTTTGGCGCCTTGTTCGCGGAGGATTTTTGCTGCTCCCACTATGGTGCCGCCTGTGCTGATTATGTCGTCGAAGATTATGACACTTTGCCCTTTAACGTTTAAGCCTTCAGCGGCCTGCTTGGTTTGTCCAGTGTAGCGGTCACGCTGCTTATCCAAATGCCCAGCCTCGCCCCCTAAAACCTCTTGCGCCTGCTTTGCAATATACATTGCACCCTTATCAGGTGACAACGCAAACGCGCCCCTGAAGCCTTTCTGCACAAAATACTCCGCCAAAAGCGGTATAGCGCTCACTGTTTTGGCTGGAAACGGAAACTCTTTGAACGCATGTTCAGAGTGAATGTTAACGGTTAAGAGCTCGTCGATTCCCGTTGCCTTCAGCATTTGCGCGACGGTTTCAACGCTTACGCCTTCACCCGCTAGAAACATCTTGTCTTGACGTGCATAAGCCAAATACGGCACAACAGCCGTGACTTTGACGGCGCCGCCACGCTTTGCCGCGTCAGCCATGAACGCTAACTGAAAAAGCCTACCATCCTGCATTGGAGGGCAAGTTGTTTGCACAATAGCCACGTTTTCGCCTTGAACGCTGCCTTCTAAACGAACGTACGATTCCCCGTCAGGAAAAACCTTGAAAGCTACGGGCACATTCTCATAGCCAGTTAACGCTGAAACCTTTTCAGCAAGCTCCTTCGACGCCGGACCAGAGATAACCTTCAATTATGATTCCTCTTTTCCTTAAGAATGCGAGTTCAGGTTTTAAGGCTTTATTCTAGTTTTAACTGAAAAGTCGGTCCCTCAAATATTTTTTCCAATTGTTTTTTTACGGCTTTCAAAGTTAGTTCACGTACCATTTTCTCGGGTGTTTCCATACTGGTAAAATTCTGTGGAAGCCCACTCGGAATTTTTGCCAACAGCATTTCAATATCTGCTTTTTCTGCATTATCATTTTTTAAACTTAGAAAGTTTTCCCAGGTAACACGCATCTTTAGTGTATTCAAATAATTTTTCAGTTCTTCTAATTTTTTGAGATTGTTCTCTAAGCCATTAATTTTGTTTTTAAATTGTTGGCTAAGCAGGCTTATTTTTTCATTTTTCTCTTTTAAAAGTGATTCGATAACACTAAGCATTTGCTCAAAACTGTATTCTTTCTCTTGATATATAAAAAAGACGTAGAAATCTCGTTCGGTTGTATGGATTCTTAAGTTTTCTATGCTAAAAATTACGAGGGCGTTATTTAATCTACTTAACCATCGATCGGTAAAATCGGTATTTGTAATGAACGAATGCATTAGTCCTTTAAAACACATTATAATACTATATTCGGGTACATCAAATTTTAATTCGTTCCATTTTTTATGGAGCTTCTCACCTAATATATACTCTGCTTTGGATAGAAACTCAACTTCAATGCATGCGTTCAGTAATTCCTGCCATCGCTTTTCGACATTGTATCCTTTTTCTTCGTCTTGAACTATCCCCTGTTGTTTATCCAAAATATGTCTCAATACTCCGACGTAATTATTTTTGACTTGAGAAATAATTGCCTTGAAAGTATACGGAAGACATATTGTTCTATCTTGTATGCGTGATGGGTCTTTCCTTTCTCTGTTAACGTAACGTATTTTGTCCTCAAAGATCTCTTGGGCATTAGGGGATATCAGAATCACATGCAGGTTCTCATTAACTCGGGCTGCATCCCAAAGCATGCGAGCAACATATTCGTCCTTAAAAGAATAACCCACAAAAATTACGAACCGTGTCTTTTTATCAAAAAGTCTATGTTTAAACATTAATTGTAAATCTGTTAGAGGCTCAACGTATTCAACTTTTTGCGCTGGATATAGTAACAACGGTTCGATATCTTCTCCGTAAATTAGTTTTAACTCGACTGGTTTTCCTTCATAAAATGTCTGAGCAGGTATTTTGATACATTGCTTTGTCTTTACATTCTCAAACCAAATTACGGAACCATGCAACTTATAATGCCTTATATCAAAATCACCCTCAAAATTTTTTTCATTCCAATCGATGTTAAAACCATCGGTGTATCTTCTATGAGTAAGATAACTTAACTGTTCAATGCACGTATCATAGTTCGTAGTGTATATTTCTAAGGGCACATCGAATTTCAGAAGTTCTTTAAGATACTCCAGCTTCTGTGAATCTTTTACTATGACTTTTTCTCTAATGAAATTCTCTAGATGATTTCTGAGCGCTTTGCAAGCCTCATGTTCAAGGCTTGAACAGAATTTTTTCTCATCATAAAACTCAAGCACAGGCTCCTTATCCCTGTTAATTAAACGGCGTAGGGTGTCCAATAGTTGCTCAACATCTACTTGAGGTTTCAAGTCATTATTTTTATTGAATTGCTGTCTTCGTTCGATGATTTTTAAAAGATGAGGATATAATTGTACATAGTTAGACTTAATGTAGTCTTCAAAATCCTTGGCGAATGTATATGTATCGGGGATTCCAGCATCCACCGAAGCCCCTGCACCAAAAAAGAAAATAACATCTTGTTTGCTTGGTAAATTTGCCTGTTCCATCGATACCCCTTAACTAACCATTTATGCTTGGTCCGTTTATAACTTTTCCAAGGAATCAGACATCACGTTCAATGGTAGAGACCTGTAAATAGGCATAGTAATAACATGCTTAGGGCATAACAGTTTTAAGCCAAACTTAATTTTCATTGAGAAAGGATTGAAACTGTATGGATACTTGGCGTTTACTACCGCTTCAAACCAACGATGCGTTTATGAACATGGCAATCGACGAGGCAATATTAACTGCACGAATCGCCGGCCAGGTTCCGAATACCTTGCGTTTTTATCGTTGGCAACCATCCGCCGTCAGCATTGGCAAAAATCAGAACCCTGAAGACGAGGTTTACCTTGATGCTTGCAAACGGCTGGGAGTTAATGTGGTTCGACGTATCAGCGGCGGCGGCACTGTTTACCATGATTTCGAAGGCGAAGTCACCTACAGCGTAAACGCCAAAACAGCAGACTTAGGCACAGCAGGCATTACCAGCGTTTATGCAAAGATTTACGAGGCAATAACCGACGCGCTTAGGCTTTTGGGAATACCAGCCGACTTCAGCAGTGGCGACCAAAAAAACTGTCCAAACCTAACTGTTAACGGCAAAAAAATCTCAGGCAGCAGCCAAACCATAACCCGCGGCGTCGTGCTCCAGCATGGCACAGTGTTGCGAAGTGTTGATTTGCCAAAAATGTTTACGCTTCTAAAACTAAAAAACGCAAGTTGCACCCAAGCCGCAGACATTGCTAAGCGCAAAATCACCAGCATACAAAACGAGTTAGGCCACGCAGTTATGCCTGAAACGGTCGCTAATGCGTTGGCTCAGGGTTTTAGGGCGATTTTGAAGATTCAGCTTGAGCCTGGCGAGTTGGCGCCTTATGAAGTGGAGCTTGCGCAGAAGCTTTACAAGGAAAAGTATTCCAAAACCGAATGGACTTTTGAGGGAAAAACTAGCTAAGTTTTCTCTTTATGCCACCTTACGCCTTGCGCTGTATCCTCAAGCACGATGCCCATTGCCTTAAGCTGCGTTCTTATGGCGTCGGCTTCTTTCCAATTCTTCGCTTTCCGGGCTTCCTCACGCTTCTGAACTAATGCATCAATCTCTGCTGGTAAGGCTTCCTGCATCTTCACCTCGCCAATGACGCCTAAGACTGCATCGATCTGCATTATTAATCCGCCAACTTCTGCTGCTTCCGCCTTGCTTACCATGTTAGCATCAAGCAGGTTGTTGACTTCCCGCGCAAAATCAAAAAGCGAAGCCAACGCTGTACCGATGTCCAAGTCATCATCCATCGACCCGCCAAAACATGCCTCAAGCTTTGATGCTAAAACGGCGACTTTTCCTTTGCTATCCTTGCCATCCGTATCATGTAAGCGCCGAACAAAATTCCTAAGCCTATCCACCGCGGCTTTAGCGGCTTCTAAACCTTCAAAAGTAAAGTTAAACTGCTGCCTGTAATGCGTGGACAACAGCAAGTACCGAATCGCAATCGGATCATACCCTTTAGCTAACAGATCGCGGAGCGTGTAAAAATTGCCAAAGCGCTTAGCCATTTTTTTGCCTTCAACAAGCAAATGCTCATTATGCAACCAGTAATTCACAAACTTCTTCCCCGTCGCCGCCTCGCTTTGCGCAATCTCGTTTTCATGATGCGGGAATATGTTATCCACGCCGCCGCAGTGAATGTCGAAGGTTTCGCCGAGATACTTCATTGACATTGCGCTGCATTCGATGTGCCATCCTGGTCTGCCTTTGCCCAGCTCCGTCTCCCAGTAAACGTCGCCGTCTTCTGGCGTCCAAGCTTTCCAAAGGGCAAAGTCTTGGGCTTCTTCTTTGGCATATTCGTCTTGGCTTACTCTTGCGCCTGCTTTGAGTTCGGCAGTTTTGATTTTTGAGAGTTTGCCGTAATCTGGGAACTTGCTGATAGCGTAGTAGATTGAGCCGTCTTCGCCGCGGTAAGCGTAGCCTTTAGCCATCAAGGTTTTGATTAAAGCGACCATTTCGGGAATGTGGTCGGTAGCTTTGGGGTAAACGTCTGCGGGTTGAATGTTTAAGGCTTTGATGTCTTCAAAAAAAGCTTTCACGTAAAAATCTGTAAACTGCTTAAGCGGTACCTGTTGCTTCTGGCTGCCTTTGATGGTTTTGTCGTCGACATCTGTCAAGTTCATCACATGCGTAACCTTGAAGCCTCGACTTACAAGCCAACGTTTCAGCAAATCCTCAAACAAAAAAGCCCGAAAATTCCCAATATGCGCAAAATCATACACTGTGGGACCGCACGTGTATATTTTCACTTTGTCTGCTTCCAACGGCTTAAAAACTTCTTTCTTGCGTGTTAGAGTGTTAAAAAAGCAAATACTTGACGGTGAAGTGGTCATTTCTTAGCCCGAAGAAAATACAATAGCCGAAATTATTTAAGCATTCCACTAAGCATGCCCAGAAAAATGTAGAGGAGCCTACAATTCAGCTATTGCTCCCTTAAGATAAGTCGCAGAAGCTTCAACAATCTTAACCCTCACCGTTTTGTCCATCAAGCAATCCGTGCTTTTAATGACGATTGGTTTGTAGGCGAAGTTGCGTCCCACCCATGAGCCTTCCACTTTTCCCTTCTCGTCAACAAGCGCTTCTCCAACCCAGCCGACCCAACGCTTATTCCGCTCCAGAGAAATCCGCTTAGCCAGCTTCGCCGCAATGGTGCTTCTGCGCTTAATCTCACCTAACTCAACCAAGCCATCTTGCATTTTTGCAGCTGTAGTTTTGGGTCTAGCGAAAAACTTTGAAACATTAACCACATCTGGCTTAACTTCCTCTAAGAGCTTAAGCGTCTTCTCGAAAGCTTCGGCAGTTTCGCCTGGAAAGCCAACAATGATGTCAGTGGCAAGCGTCAAATCAGGAAACACCTTTCTGAAAGCATCAACAATTTCCTTAAACTCCAAAGCTGTGTAAAACCTGCGCATACGCTTTAGTGTTTCGTCGTCGCCGCTTTGCACTGGCAAATGCAAAAACTTGAACACTTTATCACTCCTAAAAGACTCAATCAACTGGTTTTGCATGTCAGTTACCATGTTTGGCGTCATCATGCCAACCCGAACCTTAAAATCACCAGCTAAACCACCAAGCGCTTCCAGCAACTCCGCAAGGTTACTGCCCAAATCTCTTCCATAACAAGCTGTATCCTGTGAAGTAACCCAAAACTCTCTGGCACCAGCAGCAAAATCGCATTGCACGCGCTCAGCAACTTCTTTGATGCTGTAGCTTCGCAGGTGCCCACGCGCAAAAACAACGCAGCAATACGTGCAGGAACCTAAGCAACCATAATTCACTGGAACAACGCTAATGACTGGATTAGACTTAACTCTTGGAAGATCAAGTTTCGGCTTGGCGTCCAAACCTGCCAGTTCAACAACTTTCTCGCCAGCCAAAACATGCGAAACAACATCCACAATTCCTTTTCCAACCGCGGGACCAACCGCGCCGTCAAAACGCACCTCATGCAGCAACCGCTCAAAGCTGATGATCGGTAAACAGCCCGCAACAACTAGCTTCTTGCCCTTTGGCGCGCGCTTTAAAGCGTCAATAATGCGGTTTTCGGTTGGACCCTTAACGGCGCAAGTATTGTAGATTAGCACGTCAGCCTCTGATTCTGAAGCTGCCAGTTGGAAGCCAGCTTGGGCTAGGCAACCTGCCAAAACCTCGCCATCAGCCATATTCGCCGAACATCCGAAGCTTCTAACGAAAACCTGCAATGACCATGTGCACCAGCACGTAAGATGCTTCAATAAGACATAAAAACATAAAGGTTCTCTCGCGGAAATTGACAAAAACCTGCAACGTCGCCCATAAAAAGCTTATAAACCGAGGAACGAACATGTTATAAGCATATTTAAGGCATAATATACAGAGCTATAGCCAACAAGCTATTGTTTGTTTATTCACTCACTAATTGGGAGAGATAACTAAATGAAATTGATCACTCTGTATCTGCCTGAAACGTATATAAAAGCTTTGGACCAGCTGGTTGGCGAACGGTTCTATCCTAACCGTGCCGAAGCTATCCGAGTTGCTATCCGTGATTTAATTAGTGCTGAGGTCTGGAGGCGCAAGGGTGTTGACTAAGCATGTGCATGATGAAGCGTTGAAGTACGCGTTGACGGTTGAGGATGCGAAGGTTGAGGTTGCTCCAAAAATCATCGATAACTCAATGGTCATTAACGGTATCCACGTTGTCCGTAAGCCTAAAGGCAAAATGAAAGTTAGGATGGTTAAGCCTAAAGTGACTGTTAAAAGCAGCAGCAGGCTGGAGAAAGCCACACAGCACCTCTATGACTTGGAAGAAGCGCATGAACCTGAAAAACCGCTGAATATCGACTTTGGCCTCTACCAAATGGAAAATTATTAACCATCACTTCACTCCTTCTTTTTGCCCCAACTTTTTCAGATCAATCTTAAAGAAAAGCTATTATTCTCAAAAAACCGCTTTACCGGCATGAACGATATTCTCGCCCAAATAAGAAAGGAACTAAAAGCTAACACAGACCAGAAAACACAAAAAAGTTTTCAACGCTTCTTCAAAGAACAGGTAAAATATTACGGGGTTAAAACTGGAACCGTTGGCAAAATAGCCAAAAAATACTGGACCCAAGTAAAAACTTTAGACAAACAAGCTATTTTTATGCTATGCGAAGAGCTTTACCGTTCAGACTACACTGAAGAAGCGTTCATAGTTTCCTTCTGGCTACCAAACTACATTGAGCACCTTGAACCAAGCGATTTGGCAACCTTCAAAGCGTGGATTGAACAGTACATTAATAATTGGGCTAAATGTGACGGGTTCTGCAACCACACCGTCGGCGACTTAATTCAAAAGTATCCAGAAAGTCTAAGCGAAGTGAAAAGCTGGGCTAAAAGCGATAACCTGTGGCTTAAACGGGCTGCGGCTGTGTCGCTTATTGTTCCAGCGAAGAGAGGCGATTTTCTGCAAGATGCTTTCGAAATATGCGACGCGTTGTTGGCTGATGAGGATGATATGGTGCAGAAAGGTTATGGGTGGCTGCTTAAAGAGGAAAGCCGAAAACACCAAAAAGAAGTCTACGAGTACGTTGTTAAAAACAAGAAGACTATGCCACGAACAGCTTTAAGGTATGCTATCGAGTTGATGCCTAAAGAGCTCAAGGCACAGACAATGAAGAAAGACTGATTCGTTAACTTGTATAGTCATTTTTCGGCGGCTATGTTCTCCAGTCTGGCGCAACCTTTTTCCTAAAAGCAAACACTTGGATATGACCAAAAATTATTATTGCCATCCATATGTTTGAATAGAAAAAGTAGTAAACGAATAATTCGTGAAGTTTCATTTCCCTGAACCCAAGTTTTCTTGAGAAACCGTAGAAAACAGCGGCGGTTAACCCGAAACTGGATAGCGAAATAATTAATATCTTAAGCAAGTCTGCGGTTGCAAGGGAAACTAGGAAAACTGGCATTAAAATGTTGAATTTTACTGACAAAAACAGTGAGAAAATCAGTAGTGAATTGTACATCCAGAGGCTTGGCACCAAAGCGCTTAAGAAGAAAATGGCGATGGAAGGGTAAAGGAAGAACAAACTCGGCAGAAAAACTTGGGGTTTCTTAACAAATCGTTTAGCTAAATCCTTGTACCAATGTTCTAACCATAAGGCTTGACCGATTGCCCATCTTCGGCGCTGCCTAAACCATTTCCTCCATTCAGAGTAAACAACGTTTTTAACTTCAACTTCAGCCGTATAAGCGAAACTGCTGTCTTCGATGAAAGCTCTGGTTGCAATATCAATGTCTTCAGCAACAACCTTGTGGAAACCGCCAACTTTCTCAAACGTTTCCCGCTTAATAGCAAAAGCTGCACCGTTCACAGCAGGGCACTTATGCATGTACCTTGATGCTAACCAAGCGCTAATGTTAAACGTGAAGTACTCGTAATAAGCCATCTTGGACAAAAATGATTTTCCTTTTGAAACTTTCTTTTTTATGTCAAGTACATCAGCGTGTTGCATTTCCATAATAATTTTTCTTAAATAATCTGGGTCTTTTTTTATTTCAACGTCAGAATCTAGGAAAAGTAGCACTTTACCTGAAGACAGCTTCATTGTGTTGTTGAGTGCGTTTGCTTTCCCTATTCGTTCTTTGTTAACAATGAACTTGATGTTTTCTTTCTCCAAATGCTTTATTCTTTCAGAGAAATCGTCCGTTGGCTCGTCGACTGTTACAAAAATTTCTTTTGTTACATTTTGAGAATTCAGTTCATTTAGCATGCTAGCTAGTTGATTTGATTCTTTGTAGACTGGGATGAAGATGCTGATGTCCACAGCCAATCCTCAATTATTAAGATAAATCCACTTGGTTTATTTTAAAATAGCTTTTTAAATTATTCTAGAAAAAAGGGGACAAGCAAGCTAGGGAATGGTGAAAAATTAGAATTTTGCTGTAACCAGAACTACGCCTAACACTGTGAGAACAATACAACTGAAACTTCAGCGTAGCTTAAAGCGTAGAAGCTTAACATCCACGTGATTGCTTGACCAATCCCTGCAATCCAAAACAATCGTAAGTCTCTTTTCAAAGATAAATCCTTACGAATCGACTTTGAAAACGCAAGTATCAATACAAAAGGCAAAAGCGAAAATGTGTAAGCAACAGCGACACCTAAAACAGGAGCATTAAACAAATCCAACGCATACTTACGTAGTACACTGCCAACTCCAAGAGCTAAACCACCCAATACTGGATAAATCAGGTTTTTTCTTGAATGTTTATTGCCACTGTTAACTTCTCTGGCACACCATTCAACAAGGACTCCGCCCAAAAATACAAGAAAGATGCCCATCCAGTTTCCAGGAGCCAAAATTTCACTTAGAAACAGCACGGCTAAAAGTGAAGTGTAAAGTGGATAAATTGCGAAAAGCGATGAATTTACTGGTGCACCAAGCTTCTTCATGCCTTGATAATAAAGCAGCCTCACGAATCCAGGAGTCAAAATCCCGCTTAACGCAAAAAGTAAAACACTCGCAACATTGAATGCCGCAAAATCGGTGAGAACCAGTGCAAGTGGCCAAAGAATAAACATTCCTACCCAACTGATGGCTAGGCTGATGTTGAAGGCGCTTGATTGCGCGGAATGCTTTCTAACAAGCACTACTGATAGGGCTGAAGTCGCCGCTGAAAGTATTGCCAAGGCTATGGCAATCATGCCTTTTCATGTTCGATGAAGCGCTAATTAAGATTATTCTTGCTTAGCTTTGTCAGGTTTTCTTTTGTATTTTATAGGTAAATTATTATTTGTGGCAAAAGAATGCTATTGGCGATATGACTCACGTTAAGGCTTTAGGTTTACTTTCTGGCGGATTAGACAGCATTCTTGCTACAGAACTTATCCGTAAACAAGGCATCGAAGTAACAGCCTTTAACGTTAAGACTCCTTTTTGCATTTGCAAGAAAGACGGAACCAGCGAAGCAGCCGAAGCTGCAAACCAGTTAAAGGTTCCCTTAAAAGTGGTCAGCGTCGAGAAAGATTATTTGCAAATGCTTCGCAAGCCAAAGCATGGTTACGGCAAAAACATGAACCCTTGCATCGACTGCAAAATCTTTATGATAAAAAAAGCTAAAAAATACGCCAAAGAGATTGGTGCAGACTTTATTTTCACCGGCGAAGTTTTAGGTGAAAGACCAAAGTCACAGCATTATCCTGCACTTCGGCTCATCGAGGAGGAAGCTGGCTTGGAAGGTAAACTTTTGAGGCCTTTATCTGCTAAGTTGCTGCCTGAAACGGTTGCTGAAAAAAAAGGCTTAGTCGACAGAACAAAACTCCTGAATATTCAGGGTAGGTCAAGGAAGCCTCAGTTCCAACTTGCCAAAGAATTCGGAATTAAAAGTTATCCATCTCCGGCTGGCGGATGCCTGCTAACATGCGAAGAATACTCAAAGAAACTTCGAGACCTTTTCGCCAACAAGAAACGTGTTTCCATGGCTGACGTGGCGTTACTGAGGGTTGGCAGGCACTTCAGGCTAGGCAAAAATAAGATTATTGTCGGCAGAAACGAAGCAGAAAACAAGCTTTTATTTGCACAAAAGACGCCGAACGAATATTATTTTGAATTACCTGACATTGTTGGTCCGATAACGATTTTGCAGGGACCCAAAACAAAAAAAGCCATTGAAACAGCCGCCAAATTAACCGCATATTATTCAGATGCTGAAACTGCTAAAGTTAAAGTAAACTTTGGCAGAGAAACCCTCAACAAATATCTAATCGTGTCGGTTCCGGACAAGGCTGATGTGGATAAACTAAGAGTTGGTCACATAAAGAACTGAGCGGATCTCTAGTGCTCGCTGGTTGAATTTTGAGCGGGAAGTTTGGTTAATTTTTTGGGTGAAGCGATAGGTAAAATTATATCTTGAAGTGTTTCCATTAAAGAGCCCGAAAGGGTCCGTGGCGCAGTACGGATAGCGCGTCAGCCTTCTAACGCCCACTTAGGGTGTGAAGAGAGCTGAAAGTCGTGGGTTCAAATCCCATCGGACCCGC
>PKYH01000064.1 GCA_003133625.1 Candidatus Bathyarchaeota archaeon
CGCTAGCGTTATGAACTTTCTCCTAAAGAATGTTCCAGAGCTCAGCAAACCTTAGCGCATTACTAAAGCATTATTATGATTAATCTTGTAACCGTTTGTGCTGCCAGCGGTCGGCAGATTGGTTGACCTGAACTGCTTCATGTTTCCTATAAAATCTTCGCAATCAAGTTTTTTCAATGGCTATAAAAAAATCACAAGCCAAAGCACATCAAACCCCACAAAAAAACCAGACCAGAATCATTGCGAACAACAAATAATTTAAAATAACCCCTCATGTTTAATGTAGCCAATTAACACGGAGAAACAGGGCGAAAACAACAATGAGTGAAGAAGGCGACACATTCTGGGTATCTCTCGCCGAAAAATTCGTAGGAGTAATCCTCATAATAATCGGCGCAATAATGCTCTACTTCACAGCTACAAGCACCAGCGTGCTCGGCGGATTCAGTTTATTTTTCGGCATTCTAAGCCTAATTATGCTCATCATCGGCCTCTTTCTGCTTGTGGTTAGACCGCCAGAATAACGCTTTTTCATTTTCTCAGTCATCCATGCGGCAATTAGTAGCCAAACCTCAAGCCGCTAATAGAGGAGCCAAAACCAGGCCAACAATAAAAACGCTCCACCAGCATTTATAAACCAAAAAACCATTACACACATAGACAATTTATAATGGAAGCGAACCATACATGCCCACACGCCAACCTATAGTATGTGTTTTAGGCCATGTCGACACAGGCAAAACCTCACTCCTCGACAAACTACGAAAAACCAGCGTGCAAGCACGCGAAGCAGGAGGAATGACACAGCACATCGGCGCAAGCTTCTTCCCCGTCGAAACGCTCAAACAACTCATCGGGCCATACCTGACCAGCTTTAAAACCGGGATAGAAATCCCTGGCTTACTAATCGTGGACACACCGGGGCACGAAGCATTCACGAACCTTAGACGCAGAGGCGGAAGCGTCGCCGACATAGCTATACTCGTCGTAGACATTCTGAAAGGTTTTGAAGCTCAAACCTTCGAATGCATAGAAATTCTAAAGGCTCGCAAAACTCCCTTCATTGTCGCAGTTAATAAAATTGATCGAGTTCCCGGCTGGAAACCTGAGCAATCCACGCCTTTTTTGAAGTCTTACGCTTCCCAGTCGAGTTTTGTGCGTGAGGATTTGGATAATCGTTTGTATCAGGTTATGGGTGAGTTTAGCCGGTTAGGTTTTAAGACTGACCGTTTTGACCATATCCGTGATTTCACAGTTAACGTGGCTTTGGTGCCGACTAGCGCTAAAACTGGCGAAGGCCTGGCAGAGTTGATGATGGTTCTTGTCGGCTTAAGTCAGCAGTTTCTTAAGAAGCGGTTGCAGGCGACTGAGGGTGCGGCTAAGGGTGTGGTGCTTGAGGTTAAGGAGGAGCCTGGTTTGGGTTTGACGTTAAACACTATTATTTATGATGGCACTCTACAAAAAGATGATTTGATCGTGGTTGGTGGTAAGGAGAAGCCGATTGCGACGCGTGTGCGTGCGATTTTGGTTCCTAAACCGTTGGATGAGATGAGGGATCCAAGGGATAAGTTTTCGTCTGTTGATTGTGTTTATGCTTCTGCTGGTATTAAGGTTGTTGCGCCGGGTTTGGAGGGTGCGTTGGCTGGGGCGCCGTTGTTTGCTGTTCCTGCTGGTGAGGAGCCTGGGAAGTATGCTGAGCTTATCACTGAAGAAATCGGCAGGATACGAATCGCGATTGAGGTTAATGGTGTTATTGTTAAGGCTGATACGTTGGGTTCGCTTGAGGCTATGGCGGAGATTTTGAAGGCAAATAATGTGCAAGTGCGTATTGCCGATGTTGGCGATATTAGTAAGCGTGATGTGGTTGAGGCGTCGGTGGTGAAGTCGCGTGAACCGCTGGTTGGTGCTATTTTGGCGTTTGGGGTTAAGACGTTGCCTGACGCGGAGGAGGAAGCTGCGGCTAACAATATCCCGATTTTTAAGGACCCCATTATTTACAATTTGATCGACGCGTATTTGGAGTGGGCTAAAAACAAGCGTGAAGCGAAAAGCGAGCAGGAGTTTGAAGCTTTGGTTAAGCCTGGGAAAGTTATGGTTTTGCCTGGTTGTATTTTCCGTCGTGCAAAGCCGTCGATTTTTGGCGTGGAAGTTTTGGGCGGTCGATTGAAGCCGAAGTATGGGCTTATGCGTGCTAAGGACAGTGGCGATTTAGGCGAAGTGCAGCAGATTCAGGATCAGGGCAAAGCTGTGCCTGAGGCTAAGCAGGGAATGCAGGTGGCAGTTTCGATGGATAAGCCGATTGTGGGCAGGCATGTGTTTGAGAAGGATGTTTTGTATGTGAAGGTTCCTGAGGCTGATGCGAAAGCGTTGTTGACGGCGCATTCGGATGATTTAACGGCGGAAGAGCAAGAAGTGCTAAAAGAGTACATTGCGCTTATGCGTAAGAAGACGCTGTTTTGGGGTGGCGTCTAAGAAGAGTGGTTATTCGAATTCTATTGTTGCTGGCGGCTTGTCGGTTATGTCGTATAGGCATCTGACAACGCTTGGAATTTCTTCTGTTATGCGCTTTGAAATTTTCATAAGTTTGTCATAAGGGACTTGTGTGGCTTGGGCTGTTATGGCGTCTGTTGAGTTTACGATTCGTACGGTAATTATGTTTCCATAGACTCTTTTTTCATTTTTGATGCCTGTTGCCTTGTCATTGTGTAGTACTGCGAAGTTTTGGAATGTACTTAAGCCGTTTGTTTCTTGTTCTACTATTTGGGTTGCTTTGCGGACTATTGCTGTTTTTTCTGGTGTCACTTCGCCTAGAACTCTTAGTGATAGTGCTGGTCCTGGGAAGGGCATTCTTTCTGAGATTTCTTTAGGTAAACCTAGTTGTCTTGCTACCATGCGTACTTCTGGCTTGAATAGTTCTTTTAGGGGTTCTATGATTTTGTAACCATAGATTTGGGGGTTTATTCCTATTTGTTCTAGGACGTTGTGTTGAGATTTTATTCCTTTAACGGTCTCTATTACGTCCGCTTTGATGGTTCCTTGTGCGATGAATTGTATCTTTTCCTCTTTGGCTACTTTGCCCAGAGTGCTGTAGAATTTTTCTCTGAAGGCTTTGCGCTTTTCTTCTGCGTCTGTTTTTCCTTTGAAAACTTGGAAGAATTCTTCTTTGGCGTCTATGTATTTGGTTTTAATTTTTAAATTTTTTAGGGTTTTAACTACGAATTCTGGTTCGCCTTCTCTTCGCAAGCCGTCATCTATGAACACTGCAACCAACTTCTCTCCAACTGTCTTATGGACTAGCACGGTTACGGTTGTGCTGTCAACTCCGCCTGAGCAGGCTGAAATTACTCTGTTATCTCCAACTGTTTTTTTGATTTCTTGCAATGAATTTTCAATAAATACCTTGGCATTAAACACTTCTTTGATTCTCCTTAAACATTTTTTTGAAGTATTTGCTATTTACCGCAATTGCCTTTTTAGCTTTGCCATCAATTGGCCTTACTTAAAGCATAGGGTTAGCATGCCGTCGATGCAGAAAGGTGACAGTTTGCCTTCGGTGTCTTGTCTTATGCATAGTTGTTTCATGTCGCATTTTGGACAGATGACGCTGCTTAATTGGGCGGCGGTGGTTTCCAAGAGGTTGTTTTCTTTTAGGGATTCGTAGGCGAATTTTAAGTATTTGCCTTCAGCTATCCGCGGCACGTCATATTTTTGTTGATTTTGGGTCTTCCGTTTGTGAGAGGTTTCAGCGGAAAAAAGAACTTGATGAGACATGGCTACTTGACTGTCGTTGCGCTGGTACTGCATACTTTGCTGATCTTTATTGTGATGGTTCCAAGTTTCATTAATGGATTAGGCACGGTGGGCAGTTTATCGATATTGTCAGCGTTTAATGTTTGGTCTCATGCGGTGTTGGGGACAACTGCGGAGGTTTTAGGTCTGATAATAATCGTTTTCTGGTTTTCCAAACCGTTAAATGAGATGAGGTGTGCAAAAATGAAAAAGTGGATAATGCCTACATTCATTATCTGGATGATTTCTCTCATTAACGGTGCCTTGATACATATTCTTGGACTACTCTAGAAAGCGCTCAGCAATCCATTACTAAGTTCTTTATAGATTCAAGCATTGTTGAGCTTTTAAATTGAGCTTAGCCGCCACCTACAGGCGGAAGAATAGCTAAAACATCGCCATCTCTAAGCTCTGTCTCTAAACCGTTTAGTGTTGATGTGCTGGTTCCGTTAACGAGGAATTGAAGGAAATTTTTGGGTTGTCCTGTTTTGCCGTTGTAGACATATTCCATGAAAGGTTTTCCGTATTTTTGAGCCAGCGTTCTAAGAACCAAGTCAACAGTAACCTTGTCACCGCTGGCAAAGGTTAGGGTTTCTTCTCTTTTGTTCACGATTTCTCTTAGATTAGTGAAGAAGCGAACTTTAACTTCCACTGTTTTGGCACCGTCGGTTATGTATAGGAAAATTGAGGAAATTAACTATTACGCAGGAACAAGGAAAGTTCTTGATCTTAAGGCAACTGCCAGTTCTAAGCCCTCACAGTAACTTTTCTGAATAAGGCGGGAAATGTAAAGTAAGAATTTTAGAAAGAAGCAGTTTAGCATAAATAGAGACAAAGAAGAAAAACGCGCTGAAGGCTTTAGAGAATGAAGTTGAGTTTGTCTAATGGGATTTTTAGCAAGCTAGGGTTAGAGAAGAATTTTGCGGCTGTTAAGGAGCTTGGTTTTGAAAACATTGAGTTTAACATGAAGACCGTAAGGCGAGAAAACGACACTGCTGTTTATGCTGCAAAAAAACTCTTGGATGCTTCTGGATTAAAGTGTTTAACTCTTCACTCTGCAACCCTGCATGTAAAAGATGAAGTGGAAGTTCACCGAGCAGTTTACTATGGCAAAATCTCGCTTGAGTTTGCCCGAAGGCTTTCAGCGCCAATTATGACCGTGCACTCAAACATTTCAAAAAAATTACCGCAAGAAGCCAGAGACAGGTGCTTAGCCCTAATATTCAAGGAACTGAACCAATATGCACAAAGCTTAAGCATTAAATTGGCTTTGGAGAACTTGTCTTATACGTCGACGGGTTTTGGCAAAAACGTTGACCAGCTTGAAGAAGTCCTATCAATCATAGACGACGGCGACATGGGGATAACTATCGATTTTTGCCACGCCTTAGAAACAAAACAGACAGACAATCTCCTCGAAAAATATGGCAAGCGCATCTGCAACGTTCACATGAGCAACAAATCCCACAAACCCTTCACACAGGAAAACCAAGAACTAACATCTTTTCTTACTAAACTGCATGAATTCGGCTATGATGGTCCAATAACATTGGAACTGGAACATAAAACTCCCATAGAAGAAATCGCAAGAAACAAAGCGCTTTTTGATAAACTTCTAAATGAATTTTAAGGTTCACTAGCACCGCTATTAAACGGTTTTAGGTTCAGTGGCTGAAACACGTTTATGGCTCCCTGAATCTGGTATAGGTAAGCGGTAAATCAGCGTACAGGAGGGAGGGTCGGGTCAATTTTGCTTATGAATTTCTTTAGTAAAATTGAGGGGAACGGAGGGGTAGACTACTTTTTTGTTAGTGAAACTAAGTCTAAAAAGAGGTAGAGTAGGCACATTGTTGCTAAGAAAATTACCTCAAAATTGCAGATAGGGGTAGGCTTTTAGCTAGGTAATTTAAGCATAAAAAGAGTACTCCCTTAGGCCAGCCAGTTTTTCAAACAAGCATTTTTGTGCTAGTGACGGGCGCGTGTTTTTTTGAAGTAAGCGCTTAGGCAAAGTGCGGTGAGAGGTTTAATCCTTTATCCCAAACCCAAAATTTTATGTTTATACGAACACTGCAAAAAGTTTTGGAATCAGGTTAGAAATGCATTTTTTGCTTGCGTTTATAAGCGTGAGGCTTCTTCATGTAGCTGAAGAGTTTCTTTTGTTCTCTGGGCTAACCCTACCCTGTTGAGTCACTGATTCTTTTCGAATACAACAACAAGAGGTAAAAAACACAGTGTACATTAAGAGCGGAGCATCGGCTCAGAAAGAAAATAAGCGAGAACGTTCTCGCAAAGAGCAATTAGCGAAAACGAGGGATTCAATTTATGGTTAATGTCGGTGACCCGATGAAGTGTCCTGAATGTGAAACCATAGGATGTGTGGTTTGGGTCTCGCAAGACAAGAAGACAATGGGTGTGCAGTGCCATAGGAGCCACCGAGAAGCGAGCAGACCAGAATCCAAATTCGGCGCGACAGTGGTTCCCTCGACCAAGAATAGGAAAAACGTCGTTTTCCTAACAGCAGTAGGATGAGAATGGCGCCATGGACAACTTTTTCAACTCCTTTTTTTAGATTTAGAATCTGCCTGAGCGGGTGTGATGTACTTGGTAAATAAAAAAACATTCAACGAAAAAAGCAACCTTGCAAGATACTGCTATAATGTACCTGGTAATAGCGAAGAAGCAAATACTTAATTCTTTGATGTGCCCCATTATTATAAATTCATATTTTGAAAGGTGAGGTGTTAAGATGCTATCTCGTGATTGTGACGGATGCGAAAGACAGCTTTTTGAGTGTAAACGTCGTTTTGCCCAGGTTTCCTTAGGCGAGAAAGTTTTTTGTCCAGACGGCACAGCTCATCTAGTCGACAGCTAATAGTTGAAGTCAACAAGTAAAGCCATTACGACGACGAAATTAGTATTTTGGAAGGTTTTACTAAAACTAATTTGCACTAAAGTTGTCTAACTATAATTTGAACTTCTAAAATTTTCGTTGTTTGGGTTTGGGGTTTAATCCTTTATACAAGGAGCTATTGATTTTTTTTCGAGCATTTGAGTGTATGGTTTTGTGTTCCGAAACCTAAAATAAGCGCGCGACAAAATTATAGCCACTTGAGGTTTAAAAGCGTGTCATCAATTATCGAAGACCTCATTGCCAGAAAAATCTTCAACAACCGAGGAGAAGAAACAATAGAGGTTGACGTAATCACCAGTGGTGGTTTCGGAAGAGCATCCGCTCCCGCAGGAAAAAGCCGCGGAAAAGCTGAAGTGGTTTATTACCCGCAAGGCGGGGTTGAGCAAGCCGTAAAGAAAGTTGATGATTTAATAGCTCCTGAACTTGCAGGGTTAAATTCTGATTTTCAAGAAGAAATTGACAGCACGCTGCACGAACTCGATGGCAGCACAGACTTCAAAAACATCGGTGGAAACACCGCATTCGCAATTTCTCTAGCCAATGCTGAAGCAGCGGCAAATTCTCATGGTTTACTTTTATTCCAGTTTCTCGGCGGAAACGCCGCAAACACCCTGCCTTATCCTCTTGGCAACTGCATAAGCGGTGGACAACATGCAAGGGGCAAAGCGCCTGACATTCAAGAATACCTAGCGTTGCCGTATGGTGCTGAAACTTTTCTTGAAGCTCAAACAGCCAACACTCAAATCCACAAGAAAATCGGTGACACTTTGAAAAAGAAAAACAGCCAGTTTAATGGCGGAAAAAGCGACGAGGGCGCATGGATTGCTAACATAGACACGGTTGACGCGTTCGAAGTCATGGCTAAAGCTTGTGAAGAGGTTGGTAACGAGTTGGATTTTGAATGCTGCTTCGGCATTGATGTTGCTGCTTCCTCGCTTTGGAAGCTAAAAGAAGAAAAATACGTTTACGGTAATGAAGATAAAAAACGTGACACAGCCGAGCAGCTTGAGTTTATGCTTGAATTAATTGAGAAGTATCACCTTGCTTACGTGGAAGACCCGTTCCATGAGGAAGATTTTGAGAGCTTCGCTGAGTTAACCCGCAAAGCCAAAAACTGCTTGATTTGCGGCGATGATTTGTTTACAACTAATACTGAAAGGTTAAATAATGGAATAAAGATTAACGCTGGAAACGCCATCATAATAAAAGTCAACCAGATAGGCACATTAACTGATGCAGCTCAAACAATTGAAACTGCACAGCGACACGGTTACGACCCAGTTGTGTCACATCGTTCAGGAGACACATGCGATTGGCACATAGCTCATTTGGCTGTGGCTTACAAGTGCCCCTTAATCAAAACAGGCGTAGTTGAAGGCGCACGCATAGCCAAACTCAACGAGCTAATAAGAATCGAGCATTTCCTTGGGAACAGAGCCAAAATGGCTGATTTAAAAATACGCTAAAAAAGAAGATGGAAAAAATGTCAGAAGACGAAGTAAAAGAAAATCAACCAGTAGAAAACCAAGACGAACCCATAGCAGATGAGAAGTCTCAGGAAACCCCACCTGCAGAGCAACTCCTCTTACCAAGAGACACCCTGCTTTCCGCAGGCATCCACATCGGAACAAGAATGAAAACCCTAGACATGGAACCCTTCATCTACCGGGTGAGACCAGACGGATTATTCGTTTTGGATGTTAAAAAAACAGACGACCGAATAAGAGTCACCGCAAAATTCCTCTCACGCTACGAGCACGCAAAAGTAGCAGTAGCAGCCACGAGGCTGTATGCTCAAGAGCCAGTCAAAAAATTCTGCGAATTAACAGGTGCAACGCCACTAATTGGCCGCTTCATACCTGGGCAACTGTCTAATCCGCAATATCCGGGCCGAATTGACCCTGAAGTCATAGTTGTTTCCGACCCAAGAGCAGACGCACAAGCAGTAAAAGAAGCCTCAAAAGTTGGAATTCCAATCATCGCGTTATGCAGCACAGACAACGAGTTCGCAGGCGTAGACTTGGTTATTCCCACAAACAACAAAGGCAGAAGAGCATTAGCCGTCGTTTTCTGGCTACTGGCAAGACAGGTATTGCGAGAGAGAGGCGAATTAGCCGCAGACAAAGACCCATCAGTAACCATAGAAGATTTTGAAGCGAAGGTTACAAGAGAAGAGGAGGAGGAACCCTAAACCATTGCCGACGATTCGGCGTCCAACCGTAGCAGGCCAATTTTATGAAGGCGACGCCGAAGCGCTTAGAGCACAAATTAAAACTTGTTTTCTCCACGAACTCGGTCCAAAAAAACTTCCAACCGTAAACTTGTACAGTCACCCAAGAAACATAGTTGGCATGGTTTGTCCCCACGCTGGCTACATGTACTCTGGTCCTGTGGCAGCATCTGCTTTTTACGAGTTAGCCTTGGACGGCAAACCTGACACAGTAGTGCTTATGGGTCCAAATCATACTGGTTACGGCAGCGCTTTAGCGTTGATGCGTGAAGGCGTTTGGCGTACACCGCTTGGCGACATTGACGTAGATACAAAAATGGCAAACGAGATAGCCCATGAAACCAGCATCATCGATGTGGACGAGCTTGCGCACCGTTACGAACACTCTATCGAGGTTCAATTGCCATTTTTGCAGTTCCTTTACGGCAACTCGTTCAAGATTGTGCCAATCTGCTTCCTGCTGCAAGATTATGATTCCGCTGTTGAAGTTGGAAGGGCACTTGTTGAAGTTTTAGACGCCACAAACGCAGTAGTTATTGCTTCTTCCGATATGACGCATTATGAACCGGCAAAAACTGCAGCCGCAAAAGACCAAGCTGCACTCAAAGCGGTCACAGACATGGATGCAAAACGCTTCTACGAAACAATCGAAACACAAAACATCACAGCATGCGGTTACGCGCCAATAACAGCCTTAATCACTTACGCAAAAGGAGCCAACGCGAAAGAAGCTAAACTTTTAAACTATCACAACAGCGGCGACATAACAGGCGACTACTCAAGCGTAGTAGGATACGCAGCAGTAAGCTTCAAAAAATAGGTTCTCAGAAAAAAACTAAAGCCCCCTTGCTTCGATGAGTCGGTTATGGAGTGAATGTACGTAAAGAGCAATCAAGGGAAAAGTTGGTGTAACTTAGCACTTGCTGCATCAACTTGTTACAACATTATTTTATATTCTGTTAAATCGTAAAGAAGTTACCGAGGAAAGAATGCAAGAGGTAGCCAACAACAGTTGGACGGTCTGGCTGCTAATATAAGATAAGGTATCTTTGCCCACCATCGTTCTATGCCTTATCTATATTAGCGCATGGCTTGACCTACCTAACACTATTTTGCCTATTTGCCAAAGAACATTAAGACTTGTATTAGTCTTATCTGAAGTAAACGAATGTTTTTATTATAATTGGTATAATAGCTAGTTTTCAAGGTGCTACATTAATGGGTAAAGGGTCAGGTTACGGAAAAGTAATTTTGTTCGGCGAGCACTTCGTGGTTCACGGCGTGCCGGGCCTTGTTTCCGCGATTGATTCAACGACTGATGCTGAAGTGCAAAAAGGTGGAAAAGGAATTCAAATTAAGGATGAGAGGAAAACCGCTAAAGGCTATAGTGAAGAAAAACGTCTCCAGCAATTGGAATCAATCGAAAGAATGCTAAAAACCATGGGTATCGACCCAAAAATTTCGTTGAGCATTCGGATAGGTGGAACTCTCCCAGGTTTCAGTGGCTTAGGCGCTTCTGCAGCAAGCAGCGTCGCCATCGCAAGAGCCATCGCCCAAGAGCTCGGCATGCAAATTTCAGATGAGAAAATTAATCAAATAGCTTATGAAGCAGAGAAAGCGTATGCTGGCAACCCTTCAGGCATAGACAACACTGCCGCCACTTACGGCGGCTTAATGTGGTTTAAGAAAAACATGGCTGGCGGACCAGACAAGGTCGAAAGGCTCCATATGCGTAGGCCAATTGAAATTATCATTGGCAGCACAGGCAAAGTCGCCAACACCAAAGCCATGGTCGAAGGCGTCGCTGAACGCAAAAAGAAAAATCCAGAAAAATACGACCCAATCTTTAAACAAGCCGAAAACCTATCACACGCTGGACGCAAAGCCCTAGAAAATTATGACCTTAAAAAAGTCGGTGAACTCATGAACGAAAACCACCGCCTGCTCCAAGAAATCGGCGTATCCAGCAAAGAACTCGACATGCTAGTTGATTTAGCCCGAAAGCAAGGAGCTTTTGGTGCAAAACTCACGGGTGGAGGCGGCGGCGGATGCATGGTAGCGTTGACACCTGGGAAGGATTTGCAGGGCAAAGTTCTAAGCGCTATTAAATACTTAGGCTTTGAAGTGTTGAGTACAAAGATAGGCGTTGAAAAATACTAAGGTTGGAGCAAAATGGGGTTTAGAAATTTCATTGAAACGCTCGATAAAAAAGGCGAATTAACAAAAATAGCAAAGCCAGTCTCCACTGAGTATGAGATGGCGGGCATAATAAGTGCTCTCGGCGAGAAACCTGTTTATTTTGAGAAAGTAAAAGAGTCAAGTTATCCTGTTGTGGCAGGACTAGTGTCTTCAAAAGAATTGATTGCCCAGTCATTAGGCATAAGCAAAGACCAGCTGTTGCCGAAGTTGTCTGCTGCTATTGAGCATCCTGTGTCGTCGCAAGTCATAAAAAAAGGTGAGTGCCAAGAAGTAGTGGAAAGCAAGGTTGATTTAACTAAGCTTCCTATAATGCGGTACACGGAAAAGGATGGCGGAAAATACATTGCATCCGCCGTTTCCATAATAAAAGACCCTGAATTCGGCACTCAAAACATGTGCTTCCACAGACTAATGCTGGTGGACAAGAACAGGTTTGTAGCCAGAATCGTTGAGAACAGGGGAACAGACACAGCCCTCAAGAAGGCTGGCGGAGAACTAGACATTGCCATTTGCATAGGTAACTCAACCGCTGTTCTTCTATCCGCAGCCACAACTATGCCTATGGGTGTTGACGAGTTGGGAATGGCTAACGCACTTGAGGAAACAGCATTAGTGAAGTGTAAGACCGTTGACCTTGAAGTGCCCAAAGACTGCGAAATAGTGTTAGAAGGAAGAATAACAAAGGAAAAAACCACTGAAGGACCATTTCTGGACACAACAGGAACCATCGACCGGATAAGACAGCAACCAATAATTGAAATTAAATGCGTCACTCACCGAGAAAAGCCAATTTATCAAACATTACTTCCAGGAAGAAGGGAACATCAATTCTTAATGGGGATGCCCAAAGAACCTACAATCTTCAACGAAGTGAACAAAGTCTGCGAATGCAAAGACGTTTACATAACACCAGGCGGATGCAGTTGGCTCCATGCGGTTGTGCAAATAAAGAAGAAAAACCAAGATGACGGAAAAAAAGCCATCAGCGCCGCTTTTGAAGGGCACAAGTCGCTGAAGCACTGTGTCATAGTAGACGACGACATAGACATCTATAATCCTCATGATGTCGAATGGGCTATCGCTACCAGATTCCAAGCAGACAAAAATGTCGTAATCTTGCCAAACCAGTCTGGGTCGTCTTTGGACCCATCGGGAGATTTGACTGAAGGCAAAAAGGCAACCACTTGCAAGATGGGGTTAGATGCTACAATCCCCTTTGGAAAAACAGATAAAAGCTTCACGAAAGAACAATATCGAAAAGTTGAGCTGAACAAGTTCTTGTGATTAGCATGTATCTGACAGAAAAAGAGCAACGAATGCTCGAAGGTGCTGAAGGCTATGCTGTACGCAAAAGCATGGAAATACTCGTTGCGTTAGGCGACATTTACGACGCAAAAAGCCTAATCAAAGTGGGCAGCGTCCAAGTGGCAGGCGTATCCTACCACAACCTCGGCGACGCAGGCTTAGAATTCCTAAACGAGTTGGCAAAAGACGGCAAAGTCCGAGTCCTCACCACCCTGAACCCTGCAGGAATGGACTTGGAAAACTGGCAGCAACTAGGCATCAGCCCAGAATTCGCTGAAAAACAAAACCTCGTAATAGACGCTTTCAAACGAATGGGCATACTCATCAGCTGCACATGCACACCCTACTTGATAGGTAATTTGCCGCTTTACGGCGAACACATCGCATGGTCCGAAAGCTCAGCGGTCACTTTCGCAAACTCGGTGATTGGCGCAAAAACAAACCGTGAAGGCGGACCATCCGCGTTAGCAGCAGCCTTTGTGGGCAAAACACCATGTTACGGATTGCATTTGGATGAGAACAGAGTGCCCGAGGTTCACGTGCAAGTAAACGCTGAATTAACTAAGCTCTCGGATTGGGGCGCGTTAGGCTATGCGATTGGCAAGAAGGCGGAAAACAAAATTCCCTACATAACAGGCGTAAAAGCAGCTGACTTAGACGAGCTCAAATCGTTCTGCGCTTCCGTGGTAACTTATGGCGCGAAACCGCTTTTCTACATTAAAGGCATAACGCCTGGCGCAGAGCAGCAGCCTCAACCAAAAGAAACAGTTACAATCGAGCAAGCCGACATAAAAAACGCTTACGACAACATTAACGATGAAGTAAGTGACATAGAACTGGTGTGCGTTGGTTGTCCGCATTGTTCAATTAACGAAATCGCCAAAGTAGCCGAGTTACTTGAGGGCAAGAAAGTAGCCGATGGCACGGAGTTTTGGGTTGCCACTTCAAGAACAGCCAAACAACTAGCCGACAAACGCGGCTACACCCAAATCATCGAAGCAGCTGGCGCCAAGTTTGCCTGCGACACATGCATGGCAGTTGCACCGTTGAAGGGCAGGTTTAAGTCGTTGGCAACAACCTCGGCGAAAGGCTGCTTCTATTCAAGGCAGAACAACATGAAAACAAAAATGGGCAGCATGGAAGAATGTGTTGAGGCAGCGGTGACTGGAAAATGGAGCAGTTAAAAGGTAGATTAATCTCGAAAGGCAAAGGCGAAGGCGAAGCACTCGTCACAACTCAGCCCATATCATTTTACGGCGGCGTAGACCCGAACACGGGCGTTGTCATTGAAAAAGGTCATGAGTTACAGGGGCAAAGCGTGAAGGGCAAAATCCTCGTGTTCCCAACTGGCAAAGGCTCAACCGTAGGCTCCTACACGCTGTATCGGATGAAGAAGAACGGCACCGCGCCTGCGGCGATAGTTAACAGGGAATGCGAAACCGTGGTAGCTGTCGGCGTCATAATCAGCGAAATCCCATGCGTTGACAAAATCGACATAGCCAAAATTAAAACTGGAAGCCACGTTCAAGTCGAAAGCGGCGTGGTAACGCTACTGTAAAATTAATCTGCAAGTACTCTGTAAACATAAGTTAAGGTACGATTACAAATGAACGAAGCTAAACCAGTAATCCTAAAAATCGGCGGCTCAGCCATCACCGACAAAACAGGGGAATTAGCCGCGAAAACAGAAGTGATAAACCGCTTAGCAGAGGAAATCAAGCGAGCAGACCTTGATAACTTGATAATTGTGCATGGCGGCGGCAGTTTTGGTCACCCGACCGCGGCGAAGTACGGCATAAAAGACGGCTACAAAAATGAGCCAACACAAAAACTTGGTTTCGCAGAAACTCACCATGTTATGACTGTGTTGAATGGTTTAGTTATGGACGCGCTTATTTGGCATGAAGTTCCAGCCGTAAGCATCGCGCCTTCATCCTGCATTATAACTGAGAATGGTAAGGTTAAATTTTTTGACGAAACCGTTCTCAAAGCAATTGCGAAAATGGTGTTTACGCCTGTTCTTTATGGAGATGCAGTTTTAGACGACAAATTAGGCTTCACAATCCTTTCAGGCGACCAATTGGTTGCTTACTTAGCAATCAAGTATAAGGCTTCAAAAATCGTGTTAGGCGTTGATACAGACGGCTTGTTTGATGCTGACCCGAAAACTAACCCGAACGCGAAGCCATACAAGCACTTAACGCTGGCAGAGTTAAAGCAGATTCAGCCTAAACTCGGCAAGGCAGCCGGCGCAGATGTTACAGGCGGCATGGCGGGCAAAATCGCTGAGCTTATCCCCGCTATAGAGCAGGGAATCCCCGTTACAGTTACAGGTGCCACGAAAGCGTTATCTATTTACAGAGCACTAACAGACCAAAGTGTATTAGGCACTGAAATCGAGAAGGCGTAAGATGGCTGAAAAAACCGAAAAACGCAAAGCAGAACACATCAGAATTTGCTTAGAACAAAAAGCCCAAGCTAGAAAAGCCACTGCAGGCTTCGAAGACATCCAACTGATTCACAGAGCCCTGCCAGAAGTTGACAGGCAAAAAATCAGTTTATCCACATTTTTCTTGGGCAAAAAATTCTCAGCCCCAATAATTGTTGGCGCCATGACAGGCGGAACAGAAGAAGCAACCCAAATTAACGCTTCAATCGCAGAAACTGTAGAAAAATTGCATTTGGGCATGGGGGTAGGAAGCCAAAGAGCAGCCATCGAAGACAAAAAACTCGAAAAAACCTACGCCATAACACGCAAAAAAGCGCCAACTGCCTTCTTAATAGCCAACATCGGCGGAGTACAACTTGTTCACGGATACGGCTTAAAAGAAGTCAAAAAAGTCATTGAAATGATAGATGCCGATGCTGTGGCGGTCCACTTGAATGCGGTGCAGGAAGCGGTTCAGCCTGAAGGACAAACCAGCTTCAAAGGCGTATTAGCGAAAATCGGCGAAATTGCAGGTGAACTTGACAAGCCTGTGATAGTTAAGGAGACAGGTTGCGGCATTTCAGCGGAAGATGCGAAGGCGCTTGAGGCTGCAGGCGTAAAAGCCATAGATGTCGGCGGCGTAGGCGGAACAAGTTTTGCAGCCGTTGAATATTACCGTTCAATAAACCAAAATAATATGAGTGAAATTTTTTGGGATTGGGGCATCCCTACAGCGGTAAGCCTGATTGAAACGACGCAGAGCGTGAAGATTCCAGTGGTTGCTTCTGGCGGAGTACGAAGCGGCTTAGATATAGCTAAGTCTTTAGCGTTAAACGCAAGCTTAGCCAGCATCTCTCAGCCTATGCTTGAAACTGCAGTTAAAGGGACAAAGGAAACTGAGGAATTGCTTTCTTGTTTAATCGATGAATTACGCAATGTTATGTTTCTTGTGGGCGCCGAAAACCTTGAATCTTTAGCTAAAGTGCCTGTAGTGGTCTCTGGAAAAACTGCAGAGTGGCTAGGCATCCGAGGCTTCAACATAAAGAAGTATGCGCAGAGAGGAGCACGTTAACGTTTGGATATTGAAAAGTTTCTTGAAGAAAAAGCACCCCTAATCGACAAAGCCATAGAAAAGTACATTCCGCGAAAATTCAGCAAAACCTCGGTTCTCTTCAAGGTTAATCCGCCAATGTACAGTTACAACTTGGAACCCCTAAACAAAGCCATTGCTGAGCCCGTCTGGGACATGCTGGATAGGGGCGGAAAAAGGTGGCGCCCAGCCCTCTTCCTATTGATCTGCGAAGCATTAGGCAAAACGTCAGATTACTGTTTAGATTTCTCCATTATCCCCGAAGTCATCCATAACGGCACGTTGGTTATTGACGATATTGAAGATTCCTCGGAATTGCGGCGAGGCAAACCGTGCACATACAAAATTTTCAAAACGGACATCGCTGTTAACGCTGGAAACGCCATGTATTACCTGCCGCTTCTGCCGTTGATGGCGCAAAAATCAAAACTTACTCCTGAAATGCAGCGGGATGTTTACGAGGTTTACGTGCAGGAAATGATTAACCTTAGCATGGGGCAAGCTATGGACATTGCATGGCACAGGGGCATAGCTAACGCGGACGCATTAGACGAAGAGGATTACTTGCAGATGTGTGCTTACAAAACAGGCACTCTGGCACGCATGGCAGCAAAAATGGCGGCGGTGCTAGCAGGCGCCAACCAGCCACTAGTTGAAAAACTGGGACGGTTCGCCGAAAGCATAGGCGTTGCCTTCCAAATGCAGGATGATGTTTTGGATTTAACTGGTGTAGAGTTTGCCAAAAAGAAAGGTGGCGTTGGACAGGATATTACTGAGGGCAAAAGAACATTAATGGTTATTTACACGCTGAAAAAAGCGAATAGCGCTGACAAGAAGCGGCTTATTGAAATTTTGAACATACACACTTCCGACCAAGCCTTACGGGACGAAGCAATATCCTTAATGCAGAAATACAATGCCATAGAGCATGTTAAGCGTACAGCAGTGCGGATTGTTGAGGAAAGCTGGAGTGAAGCTGAAAAGCTTTTGCCGACACCTGAGGCTAAGGAAAAATTAAAAGCGTTCGCCGAATTCTTGATAAAACGAAACAAGTAACATTTCAGTGAGCGTAAAAATATTGGCACTTGAAAATGACACTGAACTTAGAGAGCTTATTCGAAAAGCCGTCTTGTTAAACGCGGTTTCGCACGACGGCAAAGCACAAGCAGGCGCTATAGTAGGCAAAATTCTTGGTGAAAGACAGGACCTGCGAACAAAAGTAAAAGAGCTCTCAAGCCTAATCAACACAGTCGTAAATGAAGTTAACAGCCTTTCCATTGCAGAGCAGAAAGCAATTGTTGAGAAAAATTGGCCTGAAACCCAGAAGAAAGAGAAAGCAGAAGAAAAACGGCTCCCACCCTTGCCAAACGCGGATAAGTATCCTNNGAGTACGCCCGCATGTACAACGGCAAATTCATTCTCCGCTTTGAAGACACAGATCCAAAAATAAAAAGGCCGTCCCTAATATTTTATGATAGCATCAGGCAGGATTTGAAGTGGCTCGGCTGCAAAGTTGACGAGGAATATATCCAAAGCGACAGGTTGCCCATTTACTATGAGTACACGGAGCGGCTGATACGGGATGGCAACGCGTATGTTTGCGAGTGCCCGCCTGAAGAGTTTAGAAAAAAAACCTTAGCCAAAGAGCCCTGCCCTTGCCGAATCTTGTCAGCAGCCGAGAACTTGGAACGCTGGAAACGCATGCTCAGTGGCGGTTACTCTGAAGGTCAAGCTGTGGTTCGTGTGAAAACTGATTTGGAGCATCCGAACCCAGCGGTCAGAGACTGGCCAGCCTTGCGCGTGATTGATACTAAGAAGTATCCGCATCCGAGGGTGGGAAGCAAATACATCGTTTGGCCCCTCTACAATTTAGCGGCTGGCTTGGACGACCATTTGATGGGCATGACACACATCATCCGAGGGAAAGAGCACTACACGAACATGGTTCGCCAGAAGTACATGTATGAGTATTTAGGCTGGAAATACCCCGAAGCCATACACTACGGAAGACTAAAAATTACAGGCGCTTTCTTGAGTAAATCAAAGATTGTTCAGGGCATAAAAGAAGGAATATACGCTGGCTATGACGACCCACGATTAGGCACTTTTGCCGCACTCAGAAAACGGGGAATCACCCCTGAAGCAATCAAGAAAATGATAATCGATGTGGGAACAAAATCAAATGATGTTACCTTAAGCTGGGAGAACCTGTTTTCGTACAACCGCAAAATCCTCGACGCCACAAGCAACAGGTACTTCTTCGTCGCTGGGCACGCCAAAATAACAGTTAAGAACATCCCAAAAATATTCAACGCAAAGCTGCCATTACACCCAGAAAAGCCTGAAAAAGGATTTAGACAATACAGTATAACACCAATTGGAGATGAAAACGCTTCTTTTTTCTATGTCGCAGAAAAAGACATTACCAACATGGAAACTGGAAAAATAATCAGACTTATGGAACTTTTCAATGTTAAAATTGAAGAAAAAGCAGGTAACTGGGCAGGTGCAACATTTGCCAGCGAATCTTATGAGGATGTGCGAAAATCGAAAGCTCAACTTATACAATGGATACCTGTGGGTGAAGAATATCCTTGTAGCATAATCATGCCAGATGCGTCAGTGACCGAGGGTTATGCTGAGAGTGCTTGCAAAAAGTTAAAGCCAGACGCTATAATACAGTTTGAACGTTTCGGATTCGTCCGCATAAACGAAGCTGACGAGAAATTAGTTGCTTATTACGCTCACAAATAAGCAATAAATGGTGAATCAACATGAGAAAACTCGATAAAGCAATAATTTGGCCAATCTACTTCGACTCCTATAAAACCAGAAAAGAAGGACGCCGAGTCCCAAAAAATTTAGCAGTTCAATCCCCAAAAATCCTAGAAGTCAAAGAAGCAGTTGACCGATTGGGCTTAAAGAATGAAGTTAACCTTGAAGCTCATTTTCCCAAAATGCCTTGGGCTAAGACTGGAATGTTGCTTGTTGAAAAGAAAGAAGCAAAAGAAAAGCTAATACAAAAGATAGCAAAACAGTTAGTGAAGATTAAAAGTATGCCTGCAAAACCGCAGTAAGTTTAACTTTTTTCTTTGCCCGTGATTAAGACACCGTTGATTATGCCGTCGTTGCCTGGGCGACTAGTAACTTTTGCAAGTCCCAGTGCGGTTTCTATTTCGGCGCCTTTAGTTATTACGCCTCTTCGGTTGTAGTCAACGTTAGCAGCGTTTCTGACTACGCGGGTGATTTCGGTTTTTTGTGTTTTGCCTGTTTTAGGGTCGGTTACTGAAGCGTACTTGTCGCTTAAGGCTCTGACTTTTGTGTTGCCGCCTAAGCCTCTGGAAGTTTTCCTTTTGGGTTCACCAAGGATTGTTTCAGCAGGATATCCGCCTTGCTCGTATTTTTTCTTTGCTCTGTAAACTCTTTTTTTGCCGCCTGTGAGTTTTCTTTTGCGTAAACTGCTATGCCAAGGCATATTCTACATTTCCCTTTTTCGATATCTAATTCGAGTAGTCACTAAAACAGTTAATTTCCATATAAACGTATCCGTTTTAAGTTTGTTCATCGTCCTTTAATGCTTCGCCGAAAATGCGTTTTAACTCTTTCTTCATCAGGCTTATATCATGTGTTAATCCGAAATAATCTGCAAAATAATCAGTAGTCCTTAAAGCCATCGTACGCCCGCTTCTTTCAGCAGTAATTAGCCCCATATCCTTCAGCGACTTCACATGACCATACGCGTGTTGTCCCCTGACATCAATAACGCGTTTCTGCGAAACAGGCTGCCGGTAAGCAATGTAAGAGAGCGTTTTTAACGGTCCAGAAGACAGCAGAGGTCTGTTCACAAGTTTTTTAATTAAGGGCGTGAATTCTGCTTTTACCTGTAAAACGTAACGTTCCTCTTTTAACGCTAAGATTTCAAGCGCCGTGTTCCTAGAAGCGTATTCTTGCATGAGCGTGTCAGCGTACTTTTGCACTTTCTTCTTGGAGCGGCTGCCTATAACTTGGCATAGCTCGTTGATGTCTAATGGGCGACCAGCCACGTACAGCGCAGCCTCTAACAGTGCCAAGTAATGAGCTTTCCGCTCGGTATCCTGAGCTTGCTCTACATCTTGATTTGAATCAACTGTTTGGTTTTTCGGCTTTTCCAACGTTCAGTTTCCCCACGGCAATGTATAATTCTTCTGTTTCTTCATTCTGCCATAAACTTACTAAGTCATCCTGCGCTAAAAACAAGAGGTAAATAAACATTCTTAGGGCTTCGATTCTAGTTGCCCCTTTCGACAGGGTTGAAAAATCGATTATTCCTGCGCCCTTCACTTTTTCGCATAAAATAGCGTACAACTTATCAATCTGCAACTTAAGTTCAGCAAGATACTTGTCAAACTGCGGTATCAAATCTGAAACCGATGGAAGAACAGGATGCTGCTCAATTGCATGGTTAAGATGAAGCAGTTTTTCACCCTTCAACACATCATCCAATACCTCGAGCAAATGCTGAATAGTCGTAGAAGTTAACTCGTGCCTCAACGGCAAAAACAAAGGCGGTGGAACATAATCCTGCGGACCCTTAGGCGGGGCAGGCGGCTCTTGCAAAGTAAGCAACAGTTTAGACTTCATCAAGTAAATCAAAGCTGAAGAATCCAACGCGACGCCTGAAGCTCGGAAATCAACCTTGTCGGTTCTCTCCATTTCAGTAAGAAACGACCGAAGCAGGTAAGCTATGTTAACGTTCCACGGAGTAAGCTTCTCAAGTTTGCTAATTTCGAACAGAATATTCCACGGAGGTCTCAGGTAAAACGGCTTTCTGATTGGTGCTGCTGTTGACATTTAGCTTGGTGCCTCCGCTGGGAATTTTGCGGTCACTACGTTGGAAACTCCGTTGAGTTCGTAGACTCCGTAGACTTTCTGTGCTTTGTTAACCATTTCAGGCTTCAAGGTGATGACTATGAACTGGATTTTTCCAGCTTCTTCAAGCAGTACTTCTGCAAGTTTTGCGGTGTGGAAGGCGTCTAAGTGTGCGTCAACCTCGTCGAGAATGTAGAATGACGCAGGCGTAAACTCTTTTAGCGAGAATATGAAGCTGACTGCTGAAACGGAACGTTCACCACCGCTTGCCCCACTTACAATAATTGATGGCTTATTTGGGAACTGCACAACCATGTCTATGCCGCCAGCGAAGGGGTCATCAGGGTTTTCAAGTTTTAACGTGGCTTCTCCCCCGCCGGTGAGTTTGGAAAAGTAAACCTTCAGGCTGGTGTTGATTTTTTCGAAAGCGGTCATGAAAACCTTGCGTTTTTTACCTTCAATTTCATCCATAAACTGTACGATGGCTTGTTTTTCTCTTTCCAACTCGTTTAAGCGTACGGATAATTCTCTGTACCTTGAGATTTGCTCTGAGTAATGTGAAAGTGCAAGCTGGTTTATGGCGCCTATTCTTTCCAGTTCAAACTGCATCATGCGGATGGTTGTTTCTGCTTCCTCAACCTGCTTCTGATTGGTTTCTAAAGGCTGTTCATAGCCAAGCTGGCGAAGTTGACCTTGAAGCTGCTGAAGACGCAGTTGAATAGTTTCCATGCTAAGCTGAAGCTGGTTCAGAAGCGCTTCTGCCTGCTCATACTCTGAATCAAGCAACCGTAACTCAGCGTCAATAGTATCTATCTGGAAAGTGAACTTTTTGGATTCTTCACGGGCAGAAAAAACCGCCTTTGAGAGTTCAACACGGCTTTTATCTTGCTCATCTAGTTCTTTCTTGATTGATTCGCGCTCCTGAAGTGCCTCGGCAACCTCTTTGTCGAGTTTTCTTTGCTGTTGCTCAACCTTAGAAATCTGTATCTTAATATTTTTGTATCCATTTCTCAGTACTTTGTCGAATTGTGATTGGTAGGTTGAAATTTCCGTTTGCGTGGAGCCTGATTTTTGGCGGAGCGTGTTCATTTCTTCCGCAAGTTTTTCCCGTTGAACCTCAAGTTCTTGGATGTGTACCACGTCAGTTTTTAATCTTAAAACGGCTATGTCAGTGTGGAGTTTTTGGAGCGCTTTCTGGATAGAGTTTCTCTCATTCATGTACATGCTCATGCGGCCTTTGTAAGATGCAGCTTCGCGTTCAAGTTTGCCGCCGTATTTTTCTGTATGCCGAATGTTGAATTGTGTTCTTTTAACGCTTCGTTTAATTCTCACTATTTCCCTGTCTAAAGTGGCAATGGATTCTGAAAGCCGTGTGATCTCAATTTTGCTTCGCTCAATTTCTTCTTCTATACCTGAAATGTCAGTTCCTCTTTGAGTAAGGTGCTGCTGTAGAGCTTTCACTGCTTCATCTAAACTGTTTAGTGCACCTTCGCTTGGAATAATCGTTGAGAAATCTATTGGCGCACGGTAATAGCCGCTTTCAAAAGCGCCAGGCTCATACAAGTCACCATTAACTGTGACCGCGCGGTAACCTTCGTTTGAAAGTGCAAAAGCTATTTTATCGTTTGAGACTACTATTGTGTCTCCGAAAACATAGTTCACCGCCAACTCATAAGCACTTTCATACCTCATGAAGTTAGAGAGGGCGCCTACTACTCCGTCTCGGCTGGGCGTTTCCTTATTTTTAAGGTTGATTGCTCCCTGCAATGGAATAATTTTGACTCTGCCCAGTTTCATGCGCCTAAGCGTTTCAGTACACATGAAGGCTGAATCGATGTCCGCTACAACCAAAGCGTCAAGCCAACCTGTTGCCGCTGCTTCTATAGCTTTCTTGTAGTTTTTGTCTATTTTTATTAGGTTGCGTAGTCTACCTTGGATTCCAGTTATTGCGCCGACATTACCCATTTCCTCTATGCTTCTCAGGGCTTTTTCTCCAGTAGCTATGGTTGCGGCAAGGTCTCTTTGAGTGGCGAATTCTATTACGGCTTCTTTAGCTGAACTGGCTATTCTTTCCGCTTCTGTGATTTCTTTTTCAACTGCTTCTTTTTGGGCTTTTTTGTGTTCGATTGTGTGTTCAAGATTTTTATGTTGATTTTTCTGGTCCTTTTGAACCTGCTCTAGCTCAGACAGTGACTTTTCGATTTCGACTAGGCTTGTCTGGAATTTTTCTTTTCGTACGTTTAGGTTTTTGATTCTTCCATTGCAGAGTCGAAGTGCTGCTTTGTCTTTTGTATATTCTGAGTGTAAATATGCGAGTCGTTTAACGTGTTTTTCGATTTGGACTTCCATTGCTCGTATTTGCTGGTTGTTATCGCCGAGTCCTTCCCAAAGCTGCGTGGTTTCTTTTGCCAGCGCGTCATGGTCCAACTCTTTTTGTGTTGTTTGGTTTTTGATTTTTTCATGTTCACTGCGAAAAGCTCGGATTTTTAACCGGTTTTCCCGTATCTCGTTTCTTATATTTTCCTGCTGGGCTATGTTGTTTTCTCTTATGCGCTTTAAGCTTTCAAGGCTACCTTGCCCAGAACTGATTTTTGTTGATAATTCTGTGAGTTTAGATCTTAACTCGCCAATCATTATTTGAACCTTAAGAACTTGTGAACCGCCCTCTTCAAGGTTTTCGCCGCTGAGTTTTCGCCAGTCAGCCTCGACTGCGTGCCGTTTTGACCTGCGCAGGTCACGCTGCACTTTTAATTTGTCAACTCTGGCTTTCACTTTTTCAGTTTGGCTAGTCGTTTCGTTTATTTTAGCGTTTAATTGCGTTATATCGTTTGAGATTTTGATTGCTTGGAACTTTTTAGTTTCACTCTGGATGAAATTATAGCGTAAAAGTTGGTTGCGTTCACGTTCCAAATCATCTAAGCGCTTTTGTACTTCATCTATTCTACCCATGGCTGTGCGGATTGAAATGTCAGCAGTTCGCAGTTTTTCTTCTGCGTCAGCCTTCTCAGCGTCATATTGAGCTATTCCAACGAGGTCTTCGATGATTTTTCTGCGTTCAAGCGGAGTAATTTCTGTTAACCGAGTTATTGTGCCTTGAGGGATAATGTTCTGGCTAACACTGCTTATTGAAGCCATAGAGAGCGTTTCTACAATATGCCCTCGTGACATTCTTCTGCCGTTTAATCGGTAAACGCTTTGACCATTTCGGTAAACCTCACGTGAAATCGTAACAGTGGATGTGTCAACGGGCATTGTGCCATCCGAATTATCAAATTGAATGACAACCTTCGCCATTTTGACTTTTTCTTGCCCTGCTTTTTCTGAGCCGTAAAAGATTAGTTTAGCAGCGTTTTCAGCACGGAGCCTTCTTGAGCTTAATTCCCCAAGCGAGAAAAGTACCGCATCCATAATGTTGGTTTTCCCGCTTCCGTTAGGGCCTGTTATGGCTGTAAAACCCTTATCTAAAACTACTTTGACTGTCTGTGGCCCAAAAGACTTAAAGCCTTTTATCTCGATTTTTTTTATGTAGGGCATTTAGTCTTTATCCTCACGGGGAAGCGTGTGTTTTATTTTAACATCTCATCAACATACGTATAAAAGCTTATACTAGTTTCCATAGCTAAAATGCACCTTCGCCGTCTTGGTGCTGCTGAAAGGAGCAAGTGTCCTTGCCTGTTGGCTAACCGCAGAGACCCCTCTTTTTAGCGCTTAAACTACCTTGTAAAAAGAGGCCTACCCCCTACCTGCCTACTTCCATTTTGTCAGTATCTCTTCCCTGCTGAACGTGGATTTGCTTACGAAGAATAGAAGTACATCGACAACAAGGAGAACGGCGGAAATGATAAGCAGGGTGTTGGCGTTTAGTGAAATGACGTGGATTTCGCCCAATACGTATAGTGCTGCAAAAGGGATTACCAGTAGCCCTCCGAACTGGCTTGCTGCCCGTACATCATTTACTCTTGCGGAGACAATGACATTTAGCTCGACACTGAAGAGGCACGCAAGAGGTGCGCCAGAAGCAGGAAAACCCCAGCATTCCAATTCGGATAGAAAAGGTAGCCTAGTTGTTGATGGGTGATGACGTCAATGAGGACCATAAAAATTGTAGCGCCGAAATAGGTCGCGGCGATGGATGGTAGGAACGATGCGAGGCTTTTTCCCAGCAAGATTTCGCCATCCGTTGCGGGCGTTGCCAAGAGCGGTTCCAAGCTTTTCTCAACTTTTTCGCCTACAATACTGTATGATGCCATGCCTGTGGGAAGTGCGCTTGCCACGATGATGAAAAAGAAGGCGAATGCGTTAAACAGCGGAAAAAGAGTTACAAATGAAATGGCATTCTTCATGACGACAAGCCAGACCACTGCGGGCAGACCTAGCGCCATGGCAAGAGGAAAAGCAACCAATGTATACACGATACTTTTCTTCCTTCTTAATATGCTAAAGTCTTTCGTTGCAACCGTCCATGAATTCCATAAGTCCATCTTTCTCTCAGCTCCTCACCAATTTCAAGTACACATCCTCCAAAGTCGGGCTCACCGCGGAAACGAACTGGATGCGGCCACCCACAGCACCAATCGCGTCCACGATGTCAGGATTCTCCTTCTCAGGATTAACAACATCGATGACGAGTTTGTTGTCAACTACCTCGGCATTCTCTGGGGCAACTTTTTTCACTGCCGCTACAATCGCATCGTTAACACGTTCAAGCTGAACTACAGTTTTCCTTCCCCACAACGATTGTCTCAGCTTTTCCGGGGGGCCAACCGCTAACAGTTTGGTTTTCAATATCCCTACCCTATCGCAGATTCTTTCCGCTTCGTCTAGCATATGCGTGTTTAGAAAAATCGTTCTCTTCTCTTTCTTGAGCTCAAGGATAAAATCTCACCATTTTGGAAGCCTCTGGGTCCAAGTTTGCTGTGGGCTCATCCAAGAACAGAACCTGTGGGTCATGAATCAGCGCGCGGGCTATAGCAAGTTTTTGCTTCATGCCTTTAGAAAAGGTTCCTGCCGACAGGTTCCTCTTTTCCCAAAGCCCTAGCATCTTGAGGAAATACTCGATCCTTTCTCTCCTCTGCTCTTCGGTACACTTGTAAAGTCGCCCGTAAAAATCGAGGTTCTGGTAAGCGCTCAGGTCGTCATAGAGACCAACGTTCTCAGGTAGCAACCTATAATTCTTCTGATCTTCTGTGCATCTGCACTGTTTCCGATTTCGTAATCTCCTATCTTGGCGGTGCCGCTGGTTTTTGATATCAGGCAGCAAAGCATCCTCACTGTAGTGGTTTTTCCTGCACCGTTTGGTCCAAGAAAACCGAAAACCTCACCCTCATCAACATGCAAAGTGAGGTCCTCCACCGCAGTAAGATTGCCAAATTTCCTCGTCAGATTTTCAGCATCAATCACTATGGTCACCGAAGCGCATGAGCTATTCCAATGATGACTTCAATGACTCTCCAGTCATTTGTTATATTATATAAGCTTTCGAGCAGAGCTATTACTGCTATTTTTAACAAAAACTAATATAGAAACATCACCAATGCTGCGTACATCACAATTCCTAGCGCACTCACAATAAATCTGGCACGTGCAAGTTTAACAGGGATGATTAAAAAATTAAAAGCAGAAAATTAATATTCGACGCATGTGCAAAGGCTTGGAGAACAGTGGTGAAATAAAATGAGTTTTGGAACAAAAGTCTTTAGTGGTGTTCAAGAAGTGTTAGTTTTAGCGTTAATGCTTGTGTCTGTTTTTGCGCTTTTCTATGTTAACATAAGCATCATGTACAAGGTAGGCATTGCAGTGATGGTGTTCTCAGTAATCTTCTTGACTACCTTAGCAACCCAAATTCTGAAGCAACAAAAAGAGAGCAAGCAAGCCGCCGCCTAAACCTTCTTTCACTTTCACTCTACCCTCCCCTGTTCTACAATGTCGTTTCTTCAATGCTTTAAAAAGGGTTAGAAGCGTAGTTGCTGCGTCCATGAACAGGGAGAGAAAATAAGAATGCCTCAAAATTTAATCGTCAAATCTACAATGGCTCAGCCACTATTTTCTTTGAACATGCCAGGTGTAGACGAGCTTTTTCCAGGATTTGCACCAGGCGACTTCGCCGTGCTTTATGGGTCGCCATCGGTTATCTCATTAACTTCTTTACTATGCATCCGAGCGCAGTTGCCAGTGCAGCTTGGCGGCTTAGGAAGCAACGTTGTGTTTATTGACGGCGGAAACACGTTTAGACTCTACAAAATCGCCCGTTTAGCCCAACTTCACCAGCTTAATCCAAGAGAAGTGCTTGAACGCATCTTTATTTCAAGAGCATTCACAGCTTACCAGTTAACTTCTCTTATACTGGATAAACTAGAAGAAACCATAAAAAACTGTAATGCCAAACTCGTAGTGATTTCAGACATAGCTGGATTCTTTTTAGATAATGACATTCCCCATGAAGAAGCGCAAAGAGTTTACAGTCAAATCGTCAGTTATCTTTCAAGCTTTGCGAGAAAACACCAGATAATCCTAATCGCAACTTACCTTCCTTACTCTGGCAACAAAAGAAACAGTTTACTTCAAGAAATGACCTGTGCAAGAGCAAACACGGTGCTATCTTTCAGCAAAACCGAGTATACGCGAGAAGTAACCCTGGAGAAGCACCCATTTTTCGTTTTAGGCACCGCTGAACTTCCATCCGAAAACTTGACATTAACCGATTTCATGGGTGCTTGATGTGGGGAAAACAGTTGAATCATACCGCATGGCAATTGAAGACGAAATACGCCGCTGGAACGGTTTCGCAAAAGCACTTCGCAAAGAAGACAGAGAAGCCTTCGATGTTTTGATGGATGCATGCAGAAGCTACGCGTCAGCTGGAAGCAACGCCACTCAGCCATTACTTTTTGAACCAATGATAATGTCAATGCTGGTTTCGCAGCAAATCCGCTTGCAAAGGCTAGAGAAGGAATCAGATGACATCAAGCAAAAGCAGCAAAGCGGCTCCCAACTGTGTTAAAGGATGGCTACTTGATGTTTACCCTTCTGACCTTGGCAAAGTCGCGGTTTGGGTGATAAGCGAAAAAGGCGAAAGAATAAAGTTCACTGACAGGTTTCAACCCTGCATTTATGTCTCTGGCAAACAAGATGACCTTGAACGCTTAATCAGCCGATTATTTAGCAATCAAAAAATCGCTTCATTAAGGCTCGTGCAAAAATACGCTCAAGCCACCGATACTGAAAAGTCAAGGGTTCTGGAAATAACAGTTAAAGACTGCAGGCAAATTCCTTCTTTAACGCTTGAAATTTTAAGAATCGGCGATTACTTGCGCTATGAAATACATAATTGCGACATGCAGAATGACCGTTCGTACCTTTTTAGCCATGATTTGTTTCCGCTTGCATTTGTAGAAGTTAAAAATACTAAATCAGGCTTAGATTACAGGCTTTTGGATTCGGTTGAAAGCACAGACTACGTTATTCCTGAATTGCGAGTAATACGGCTTGAAGTGGAAGTTGTTAAGAAAGAGATTATTGCTAATTTTGACGACGTCATCGACAAAATATGTTTAAAGCAGGAGGGCAAAGAGGCGATTGCCATTGATTACGGTGACGAAGCCACAAAGCTGCTGCAGCTTGTTTATGCAATAAACGAGTTAGACCCCGACATAATCTTAACAAGCGCCGGCGACTCATACCTTCTTCCCTACTTAATTTATAGAGCAACCGTAAACAACGTTTTAGACAAGTTCATCTTAAGCAGGGATAACAAGCCTTTTAACCGTAAAATTTCAGCGGGCAAAACCTACTTTTCTTATGGTCGCACATTTTACAGAGCAAGCACCGTGCGGTTGTATGGAAGAATACACATTGACGAAAACAACACTTTCATCATAAAAGAAGCAGGTTTTGAAGGCTTCATTGAGATAGCGCGAACCTGCAGAGTACCTTTGCACACGGCGGCGCGATTCTCGATTGGCTCAAGCATGTCTTCAATGCAGCTTTACCAAGCCATAAAAGACGACATCCTAGTGCCCAGAAACAAAAAGATTCCCGAATCCTTCAAATCAGCCCTTGACTTGCTCGTTGGCGACCGTGGAGGCTTAATTTTTGAACCACGCCTAGGAGTGCACGATTCGATAGGGGAATTAGACTTCTCCTCCATGTACCCGAGCCTAATGGCTAAAAACAACATTTCAGCTGAAACAGTGCTTTGCAAATGCTGCCCCAATTCGCCTTTGAGGATTCCAGAACTGAATTATCACATCTGTACAAGACGGCTTGGAATAGTGCCTAAAACTATCAATTTAGCCTTAACCAAACGACTACATTATAAACGCCTAAGGGATGAAACAGGCGACAAAAACCTCAAGCAAGCGTACGATAAGCGCCAAACAGCGTTAAAATGGATTTTAGTCACATGCTTTGGCTACTTAGGCTTCAAAAACTCTAAATTCGGCACCGTTGACGGCCACATTGGCGTGTGCGCTTTTGGCAGGGAAGCGTTTCTTAAGGCAGCGCATATTGCTGAGGATCAAGGTTTTGAGGTTGTTCACGGTATTGTTGATTCGTTGTGGCTCAAAAAGAAAGACGCAACCTTAGAAGAGTACAATGATTTATGTCGCGTAATTACTAAGGAAATAGGTGTTCCCATCAACTTTGAGGGTCGCTACAAATGGGTAGCTTTTCTGCCTTCCAAACTTCATCCGCGAGTTAGTGTTTTAAATCGTTATTTCGGGGTCATGGAGAACGGTAAGGTTAAGATTAGGGGCTTAGAAGTGCGGCGGAGGGATACTCCAGGGTTTATTTTTTATGCCCAAACCGAAATGATCAACGTATTAGCCTCAGCGAATAATTCGTTGGAGCTTCACCAGAAAATCCCTGAGGCATTAAAAGTTTTGAAAGCTTGCAGGCAACGGTTGCTTAATGGCGAAGTTCCCGTATCTGACTTGATAGTTACGAAGCATCTGTCTAAACAGCCGAAAAACTATAAACAGCATGTTAGCCAAGTCATCGTAGCTCAGCAATTAATTAAGCATGGCGTGGAAGTTCATGCGGGCAACAACGTGAAATTCCTTTTCACTAACTCTGAAGATAAGCGGTACGAGCGCAGGGTAAAAGCTATGCAACTTATTGAGAAAGGCGTAAATCCAGACGCGAAAAAGTACCTGCTTTTACTTTATGCTTCAACCGCTAACCTGTTATGCTTCTCAGGCTACACCACCAAAAAAGTATACGACGCCGTCAAGGGGCAGCACCAAAAAACCCTGCTTTAACAAAAGCACAGTTTTCTTACAGCAACCTCCTTAAGGCAAATCAACAATTATTTAGCTTTGCACCAAATTGACTTCATTTTTTCAGGAGAGCAGCACTCAGGCTGTCCTGTTCTGCGAGGTTCAGACGTGATTACCTTACGAAACTCTTCTAGAAATTCCTCTCGTTTGCCTGGAATTATGAGGTAACCTTCAGATGTTTTCTTAAGAGTTGCAGTGTCTCCGATCTCTTTTCTTATTTCTGCGGGAATGTAAAGTCTGCCTTTTGAGTCTATTTTGAGGTTAATCTGCTCCACTTTCCCACTAATACTGAGTGGGACAAACACGAATTATTAAAACTTACTAAAACCACAACAAAAAATAACAACATCCAACGCTGCAACACAAGCCTGGTTTAGCTAAGGTTTTTATGATGCAACAGAAATTATCTTCCCTGCAACACTTCGGGGCTGTCGGCTAGCTTGGTCTAGGCTTGTAGACTTGGGCTCTATAGACTCCGGTTCAAATCCGGGCAGCCCCATTAATGGTTTCTGAACCAATTCAGGTATGAGGTAAGTTATCTTGGGAACGTTTTGACTTTATTCTTTACTGTTCACACGAGCAAGCCATTTCTAACCGACGCCCAGCCACGCTCCACAGGTCTTCTAAAAATAGAAACTGCATGGAGAAACGCCTTTTTTTGGGTGACTAGCCTATATAGTCAACAGTGCATTAATTTATGATTGTCGGGATTATTCAAGAAAGAGTAAAACCTGCGCCGAGAAGAACTTACTTTTTCAAGACAATTTCTGGCAAACAACATTAGAAGGAGAAAATTTGAACCAAAAAAAGTCAACGATAATGGAGTACCTCGCGTTTCTTTCCGTAAAACAAGGTATCTACCTTGCAGAACTTTACCAAGCCATGGTTGTAGCCAGAGAAAAAGGAAAAACCACATGTCAAAATCTAATAGTTAAATACCGTTGCAGCCTAAAAGACGAAGCCATCTTTCTAATTACCAAAGACACCAGCGTAATAGCGCAGTTTCGAGTTGCTGAAGAACTTCTCCTGAGAAAAAACATCTGCTTCGAAAACTGGCTGGACACCGACAAAATACGCAAACAAATCAACAGACAAAATACATCACCTAAACTGTCCACTCTGGTCCAAGACCTGCGACATGGAATGAAAAAAGTTAACATAGAAGCTAAAGTTCTCGAGACTCCAAGGCCCTCAACAGTCCAAACACGGTACGGGAACAGCGCCAAAGTGACCAATGCTTGGATAGCGGACGAGACAGGAAAAATTAAGCTTTGTCTCTGGAATGAACAGGCAGACTTTGTTACTGTGGGCGACACCGTACAGATTAAGAACGCTTCAGTTTCCACATTTAAAGGTGAAAGACAACTGCGTCTCGGAAAAACCGGAATAGTCAGCGTACTGCAAAACCGGGTCAATGGAATGAAACAAGACCTAGAAGCTGTCGCGAAAAATAGAATCTACGCTTAAGCTACCAATTTTGGACTATAAGCATTTCTAACCGCAAGCCGAACAGCAACCTTGGCTTTAAGGAAGTCGGTGACAACGTGGAAAGATGAGAAAGGTGGCGGTTATGAGGAAGCTCAAAATGCATACTTACACTATTATGTGTAGCTTTGCAGATAGCGGCTCACCCCCTGTTAGGGGCAAGTTTGAATTGTCGTCTTTGTTTTTTCCCGCGAGATCTTCGCGGTCCAGTTTCTGTTTCATTGAGCTTCGGGGTTACTTTTTCATTTTTACCCGTGTATCGTCTTGCTTGCTTACTTCCGATAGATGTTCGTGGCTTTGTTTTCTGCTCATTAATCTTCATACTTTTTTTCTCACCCATTTTTTCGCCTCAGATTTGAGGGGTTTTTTCTTTTTCCAAAAAATTATTTACTGAATAATGCACTATTTTAGACCCCACAGTTTAAGGCTTCAGTTCTCTGTCCTCACTGTAATCTCTATCCTCGTGGTCTTCTTCTTCGGATTTATCTTGCTTGTCTTCTTCGCTCTCGGAGATTTCTTCATTTACACTTCTTTCTCTGTCTTCCGCTTCACCTTTTGGGGGAAAAGCATCATCTAACCAGGCTTCAAACTGTTTTTTGGTTTCAGGATTGGAAAATGCCCACGCGCACAATTCAGAGATGACACTATTCAGGTCAACTTGGTGATCGTCTGCTAACCGTTTCAGGAGCTGTTCCCACTTTACAGGAATAGATATCACCGATTTACTCATTTCTTCTCACCACCATTTTCGTCATAAATTGAACAATTTTATTTAGGTTTCAAACATACTGAGAAAAGGTTATTTCAGCAACTCCAGCATCAGTTTCTTCATCTTCATTATTCATCGAACAGTTCTCAGGTGAATGCCTAGAAACTACCAAAAAAGTGGGCATAAAAGCACTCTCAAAAAGAAATATGCTGAATGAGAAATATAAACCATTAGAAAACAGCTCTCTGTTTTTAGCAAAAAAAGTTTATGTAACGAAGAGTAACACGGAAGTTCTTAGTTTTCAAAAATAGCAAAATAGCGCGAGTTGTTTTCTAAAGTATTTTTGTTCCCTCGAAAGACCCTTTTGCCCCACTCACGGTTGGTTTAAGTTCGAAACATAAACTCTTAAAGAAATTAATTGCTTCGTCATCGCAAGGGTCGAAATCGCTAGTCTTCATTGTAGTTGCACCATGGGCTTTAGCATTTTTCTCCAAATAAACCAGCAGTTTTCGACCAAATCCTTTACGTTTTTATTTGCGAACAGTGTGTATTTCTTTCAGGTAACTGTAGAGTAAAGTCTTGGCCCAAGACACAATTTTTCCATCGACAAAAAGAGTAAAGATTATTTCGTCGTCTCTTTCGCTTTCTTCTTGCGTTTCAACTATTTTCTCATTTGCGGCATGTCCCAGTTGTTTCTCACTCATTTAGAATCGCTCGGTGTCATTCTAATTAGTTCTTTTAGTCTGCTATTATGCTTTTAGAAACTAAAACAGAAAACACAGGCATTACTTAATCAATTAGTTAAGCAGTATTTGTATTCAGATGAATTGTGTGATGGTGTATGCAATATTGCTAGAGGATTAGGGAATACTGTTCCAGTTAACGACACACCTTATCGGGCCTTGCAAAAAAAGGAAGC
>PKYH01000045.1 GCA_003133625.1 Candidatus Bathyarchaeota archaeon
GGGCAGAAGCCTAAGTCTTCATAGGCCATTAGCTCGGCAAATGTGAAGCAATCGTGTACTTCAGCTAAGTCTAGGTCTTCTGGTTTGGCGTTTGCCATTTCGTAGGCTGTTTTCGCCGCTAACCGCGTGGCGTTCAGCGACGTGAGGCTTTTGCGTTCATACAAGCCAATGGTGTCACTTGCTTGTCCACTGCCAACTATGTGCACTGGCATATCGGTGTATTTGCTGGCGAGTTCAGGCTTGGTTAGTATTATGCAGCTTGCGCCGTCAGTTATCAATGAGCAATCGTAGAGTTTCAGCGGCCAAGCCACGTAGCGTGAAGCCATTGCGGCTTCGAGCGTGATTTCTTTTTGCATGTGAGCTTTCGGGTTGAGGCTTCCATGATAATGGTTCTTCACCGCAGCCAAAGCCATCTGCTCCTGCGTCGTGCCATACGCGTGCATGTGGGCGGTCGCCATCATAGCGAATAAGCCTGGGAAGGTGATGCCGTGCCACTGTTCAAACGGGTAATCCGACGCCATAGCCAAGTACTCAGTGACCTCAGCCGTTGTGCGATGCGTCATTTTCTCAACGCCGCCAACCAAAACCACGTCCGCAAGACCAGACATTGTAGCGTAAATTCCAGCGCGTAACGCAACGCCTGAAGAAGCACACGCTGCTTCTGTTCGAGTTGCTGGAACGCCAGCGAGTCCTGCCCAATCCGCAACGGCTGCTCCCATGTGACCTTGGTGCTCGTAGGCTTCACCCATGTGCCCGATGAACATGGCTTTAATGTCGTTTTTCGGGTCAAGTTTGGGGCAGCGGCTGAACGCTTCTTTAGCTGCTTCGGAAAAGATTTCTCTTGCAAGTAAACCATCATGCTTGCCGAACTTGGACATCCCAGCGCTGACTATGCTGACGAGCGGTTTCCCATTCAAACGCGCAGTTCCCTCTCTAATGCTTATACACTGATGCTAAGCCTGAATAAAAACCATACAACTAAACAGCCTAGCAATAAAGGACATAGTTAAGCTAAGAAATTTGGGCAAAAAGCTTAGAATAAAATTTATGCAATAAACGTAACGTATCGACGTTAAACACGTTATCTTTAAATGTTAATTGTAGTATTATTACTACATATGTTGTATAAATACCACATTAACCAGACGACACTTAAGATTCTAGGTCTTTTCAGAAGCAACTACAAAACCTCTTTTTATTTAAGAGAAATAGCACGACAAATACAAGTTGATGCAAAGGCTGTTAGACTTCAACTAAATAGACTGGAAAAAGCAAATATCATAACAAGCATTCAGAAAGGAAAAAACAGGGAATACACCCTGAACCTTGGCAATTCCCTCACTCTATACCATTTATTGCTCGCTGAAGCTTTCACGACGGTAGAATACCTGAACAGGAATTTTGAGATAAAGAAACTTGTAAGTGAAACAACCGAGAATCTAGGAAAAACAGCTATGCTCTTCGGAAGCTTCGCAAAGGAAAACATGACTCAAGAAAGCGACATAGACATCTTAATCATAGATGATAAAAAACCCGACTTGAGCGTCTTTAAGGAAGTGGGCAGTCTTCTCAGCCGAGAGATAAGCATCAAATGCATGTCGGAAGAACAATTCTCAAACGGCTTGGTAAACAATGACCCGCTGATACTGGAAGTTGCCGCCAATCATATTATTCTTAAAGGAATAGACAACGTATGCAACATGCTGTGGCGATACTATGCAAAATGACGAAAGACACTTACAGTGGTGCCTAAAACACAGCAAAGGAATACGAATGGCCAAGCCTTCGGAGAACTTGGTGAAAGCTTACCTCCAAAAATCCAGAAACGCCCTAAAATCCATGGAAGTAAATGCACAGGCAGGTCTTGTCGAATGGGTCGTATCCGCCAGTTATTACGCTAAGTACTTTGTTGTTTATTCGCTGCTTTCTAAAATCGGGATAAAATGTGAAATACACGACTGTACTATAACCGTGTTCGAGTATCTCTTCAGCGACACTATACCGAAGGAAATTCTCAAAGACTTGAGGAATTCCAAAGAAAACCGCGTTGAAGCACAATATTACACGCAAGAACTAAGAATAGACTTGGAACAAGTGATTAAGAAAACTAAGCAGTTCGTGCTTGAAATAGAAAAGGTAATTGACGGTTTGAACACTGAGAAAATTTCAGAGCTGCAAAAGAAATTGAAGAGCTTAGACTCCAGTAACGTAAATTCTCAAAGCCAAAAGTGGCAAAACCACTACTAAGCCGAACAGGACAGCAGTCAACGCCATTATCCGCAATGCCTTCGTAATGTGCTCTTGAGAAATTCCGTGGTCGTCGCCTAAAACGTAGTAGCCCTGCTTTTCCAGTTGAGTGTTTAATGCTCCAGCCATAGCTGAGATTGTCCATCCTGCGTTTATGCTGGCGGTTTTTCCCTTGTCTCTCTGCAGGATGCGCCATGATTCACGCCAGTTTTCCCTCAAAAGAAACGATGCTGCAACCATTAGGTACGCTGTTAATCTGGCTGGAACATAATTCGCAATAGTGTCCAAGTTAGCTGAGAACCAGCCGATATTCTTATTCTCAACGTTCTTGTAGCCAACCATAGAATCCAACGTGTTAACCACGCGATAAGCAAAAGCTCCCGGAACACCGAACAAAGCAAAAAAGAAGAACGGCGAAGTTATCCCATCTGTAGTGCTTTCGGCTATAGATTCCACAGCAGCAGAAATAATTTGCCTCTCATTAAGCGTGTTCGGGTCACGCCTCACAATGAAGGGCAACCATTTCCGCGCTTCACCCAAATCATTCTTCTTCAAAGCCGAAGCAATCGGCTTAGTGTATTGGCCCATGCCTTTTACTGCAAAAGTAGCCTTCAACAAAACCGCGCCCACAATAATGTAAGGTATCGAACCGAATGATTGCCTAAGCCAAAAAAGCAACAAAAACACAGGAACCGAAACAAGCAACATAACGCCCAAAGCTAGCAAGACACCGTTTGCCTTTTCAATTTTAGCGTTGGCATTTTTCAATTTAGGTTTAAGGTACGCAATTACTTTGCCTATGCCAATGGTTGGGTGAATTCTGTCAGGGTACTCTCCGAAAACGGCATCAATCAAAAAAGCCAAAAAGAAAATCAAAACCGAATCAACAAGCAGGGAAATATCAAGAGAAAACATGGTTCATTAATCAAACCTTGTCATTGCTAATTTTTCACTGTCCGCTTTAAAGCTTCAATCAACCGCTCATTCTCCTCGCGAGTTTTAACGGCTACGCGAATAAAGTACTCGTCAAGTTCCCTAAAAGAAGTGCAGTCCCGAATCAAAATGCCTTGGCGCAAAAGTTTGTTCTTCAGTTCAGTAGCTGTTAAACCTGACTTGCGAATGTCAATAAAGAAAAAGTTGGCGTCTGGCGGAAAAACCTTGAAAGATTTTATTTTTTCCAACTCGGTTGATAGGAAGGCTTTTTCGTTTTTGATAAGCTCACGCGTCACCCTCAGATGCTCCCCGTCCTTCAATGCGACAACAGCGGCAGCCTGCGCTAAACAATTAACGTTCCAAGGAATCTTGGCGCACAATAGCACATTGATGATTTCTTCAGAGGCAATTCCATAACCAACCCGCAAACCTGTTAAACCGAAAATTTTTGTAAAAGACCTCAAAATGAACAAGTTAGGATACGCTTTGATTTTATTAATCATTGATAGGGCTTTTTCGTTTTCCACAAACTCCAAGAAATCTTCATCAAGAAAAACAAGGCTATCTTGCTCCAGAGCCTTCTCAATTATTCCCGTCAAAGTTTCTGAGGGAATAAGAATGCTTGTTGGATTATTGGGGTTACACAAGAAAACAATCTTGGCACCGACCATTTCATGTGCAAAAACCGTTGCGTCAACGTTGAAATTCTTGTCTAGCTTAACGAATTTTGGTGTTTCACCTGTCTTTCTAACTGCACTTTCGTATTCGCCAAAAGTTGGCGCAGGGATAACGGCTGTGTCGCCTTTTTTCATAAAAGTCTCAGCGAACAAGTACATAAGTTCCGTAGAACCATTTCCAACAATGACATTGGTTTTGCTTAATCCGTCGAAGTGATCAGCAATAGCCTGTCGTAACTCGTTAGAATTTGAATCTGGATAAGTAGCAATTTCTTTAAAGCTGTTTTTTGCTGCTTCGAGCGCTTTTTTTGATGGACCTAAAGGGTTCACGCTTGAACTGAAATCCAAAATTTCCTCTCGTTTGAATCCGCTCTTGCCTGCGGCATCCAAAATCTCTCCGCCATGGGCGCATGGCTTAAGATTCTTTATGCTGTCTTTTACTAAATTTTCAACAGGCTTCATTCAAGTTTCAATCCTTCAGCACGCCGCTGAAATGCTTAGGTTTCTTTTTGACGTAAATGATATAAATGTTTGGTTGGATGTTCCATCCAAAAACCAAAAACACGTTTTAGTCTTAAATTCCAAAAAGGTTTTGAGAGTGGCAAAACATTAGGCACTAATAGGCAAGGAAGATGTGATGAGCGACAAAATGGATAAGCACAAGATTCAAGAATTAAAAGAAATGGTTAAAGAAAGAAAACCTGACGAACCTATAGAGCAGGTTCTTGCCGTATTTTGCGAACGCCATGCAGTTTCCCTAAACACTTGCCGAGTTTACTATAATCGGTTGGTTGAAAAGGGCGAAATCAAAGAAAAATAACGTTTAAGTTTTAAGCGCTTAATTAGTTACAAGGGCTCACAATTGAATGAACTTGTCTTCATAGGCTTAGGATTAAACGACGAAAAAGGCATCAGCATCAACGGTTTAGAAGAAACCAAAACTGCAGATTACGTTTTCATGGAACTCTACACGAGCCTCATGCCCGACTTCAACCTGCAACGCTTCGAAGCCTTATGCAGCAAAAAAGTCCAAGTAGTTTCAAGGCGTGAACTTGAAGAAGAAAACGGAACCATCATTCTTGAAGCCGCCAGAAAAGGCAAGACAGTGTTTCTTGTTCCCGGCGACCCATTTATCGCTACAACGCATGTGACATTGCGAATTGACGCAGAAAAGCATGGAATAAAAACTCGCATTATTCATGGAGCATCCATAATATCAGCCATAATTAGTTTATCAGGATTGCATAATTACAAGTTTGGAAAAACAGTTACCGTTCCCTTTCCGGAAAATTTTTCTGAAACTCCCTACAATGTTATAGCTCAAAACAAAAAGCTTGGCTTGCACACTCTTTGCCTTTTAGATTTGAAAGCAAACGAAAAACACTTCTTAACCATCAACCAAGCCATCGCAATGCTATTAGAGGTTGAGCAAAAAAACAAAAAACGCGTAATCACTCCAAATACGGCTGCAGTTGGCATTGCACGAGCGGGAAGCAACCATCCAACCTTGAAAGCTGACTTCCTCAAAAATTTAGCGAATTATGATTTCGGTGAACCGCCTTACAGTTTGATTTTTCCCGGCGACATGCACTTTATGGAAACTGAATCCTTAATCGCCTTTGCTGGTGCACCAGCAGAGTTTAGGAGGCTTGCCAAATGAGCCTAGAAGCGCTCACCTCAAAGTATATTTCCTCAGCCGAAAAAGTCCTAAAAGAACTGCAACAAACAAAAACGCCCATTAGCGTGACAGAGGAATCTGTGGCTAACATTTTGCGTTGGGCTGCTGATTACTTGGAGGACGCAAAGCATTATAAGGCTCAAGGAAAGTTTGAAACCAGCCTAACCTCAGTAGCCTACTGTGAAGGGCTCCTTGACGCTTTAAGACTATTAGGCGCTGTGAAATTCGAATGGCCAACAAATCAAGAAAGAAAAAAGTCGTCTTAGCATCAGGCGTGTTCGACCTGCTCCATTTGGGACATGTCAAATTTTTGGAGGATGCCAAAAAAGCGGGCGGAGAAAACGCTAAACTAGTAGTTATCATCGCAAGAGACCGCACGGTAGAAAAAACTAAAGGCAAAAAACCAATAATGTCTGAGGATCAACGCCGTGCACTGGTTGAATCGTTGAAAGTAGTTGATAAAGCAGTGCTTGGTTACGAGAACCTTGACATTGGCGAAGTCATTGAGAACGTTAAGCCAGATATAATTGCTTTAGGATACGACCAAGCGGACATGGAGAGAGAAGTGCGGAATTACGTGGACAAGCATAAAGTGAATGTTAAGATTGTTAGGATTGGCAAGTTTGGAGAGAATACTTTAGATAGTTCATCAAAGATTAAACAGAAAATAATCGACAAACTCTCCGGTTAAACTTGGTCGTGTAGCATGAATTCAGTGAAGTATAAGCCCACGTACATTCTAATTGCCATAAACGTGCTCGTCTACATTTACACTTCAGTCGTTGGCGGAAATTTCCTCAGTACAAGCGACTCCATGGTTTTCACCTACGGTCAAGTGAATGCTTTTGTTTTTCAAGGTGCTTACTGGCAGCTTTTCACATCCATGTTTATACATGCCACAATAGCGCACATTGTTGGCAACATGCTTTTTCTACTTATATTCGGTCTAAGAGGAGAAGAAATGTTTTCGCTGCCAGAGTACCTTGGAATCTATTTCATTGGAGGCTTAGCAGGCAACGTTCTTTCTTTAGCTTTAGGGCCATCGCTTATTTCGGTTGGGGCTTCAGGCGCAATTTTCTCATTGTTCAGTGCATGCGTAATTTATGCTAGACGTTCTGTGCGGCAATCTATCCTTGGAGCGTTGGTTTACGGGTTCTTTCTGTTGTTTATCAGTGCTGGACCAGGAGTGAACGATTTTGCTCATATAGGCGGACTCGTTTTTGGTTTGCTTATCGGTTATTTGATAGGTACAAGTCGTAAACCAAGTGAGCAGTATTCAGTTAAGTACTCGCATTCTACTGGGCCATTTTAGTTAGGGCAGAGTTAAAATTTCCACTTTCACTTTGTACCCGTCCTTGAGGTTTAATTGTTTTCTCAGGCATACAGGCGCAATTATTTCTAGCACTGAAACATCATAGTGACTGCGCAACGCCGTTATCAATGCGCCTTTAATCTTGTTATCAATGATTGCAGGGTAACATTTTACAAGCCCAAAGGTACGGTCTTCATTCTTGAAACCTTTAATCTCGACTGCTGGGTACGCTTCTATTTCCATTCGAGTTTTAATGTCGTAGTCTGTTGACATCTTAAGGTTAAGCGTGCCAGGATAAGGATCAAAACCTAACTTTTCAGCAAACTGTTTTCGATAATACTCTTTTGAGATGTAATAAGCGCCTTCACCTAAACCTGTGAAAACTGTTCCTTCCAAAGTTACTGAAGGAGGATACGATTTTTCAATCAAAAATTTCAAGTTAGAATAAAGCTTTTGCAGCTCTCTAGTTCCTTGCTCCTCAATTTTAATCAAGCTCCCTTCTGGAGTTATATTCCTCTGTATCCATCCTTTGCGCTCAAGCTCTATTAGATAGCGTGACGCGGTTTGCTGGGAAATCCCAAGTTTCCTAGCCAAATATTCGGTTGAAATTTTGGCGATTCTGCGGTAAGCGCCCATTTCCGCCAGTTTAAGGAGCATGTAAAGGTGCTGCCAATCGTGCTTTTCAGTCAATACTTGATACTCCAGTAGATAAGAAAGTAAGTGCTAGGATATTTAAGCGGCTCGAAAAAATTTTAAGCTAAAGCCAAGCAGGCGAGCTCGAACAGCTAAATCTTTGCTAACAATAATGTATTATGCGCTGGGTTAATGAAAAAACGAGGCGAAAACTGACAGCATGAACGTTTTTGATGAAATGGGCAATTACTGGGCAGAGATAGCTGACCAAAACTCAACAGACAGGCAAACACAATTCATACGAAACACCCTAAAGGCAAAGGGATTGATTCTGGACCTTGCCTGCGGAACTGGAAGGCACTCAATTTCCTTGAGCAAGGAAGGATACAGCATGGTGGGTTTGGACTCTTCGCCGAATCTTCTCAGGATAGCCAAGAACCGATGGAGCCACGCCCAGCTAGTCAGGGGCGACATGCGGTGTTTGCCCTTTAAGCCTCAAGCCTTTTCGGCTGCAGTAAGCATGGATACGAGTTTTGGGTACCTACCCTCTGAGCAAGATGACATGCAAAGCCTAAGTGGGCTTCAAAAGATACTCAGTCAAGAGGGCGTATTGATTATTGATGTCTTTAACCAAGAACGTTTAATTCTAAAATACAAACAAAACTGGGTTGGGCAACTTAAATGGGGTTTTTTACCGGTTTTATTGAAACCCAACCGCTTGGCAAGATGGATGCTTTTTTGGTTTTTTAAGTGGAAGGAGTACCCGAGCTTTTTCCTGCTTCAAAAGCGAACGGTAAGTCTGAATGGCGATAAGCTTCACGATTTATGGATAGTCTGCGACAAGGTAGGGGGCAAGTTAGGGTTTTTGAGCATGTTGCCCGTTTGTACGAGCAGGGGCGGCTGCAGGCTTTATTGATGAGAGCGGGTTTTGTTGTCAACGCAGTTTATGGCGGTTATGAGAGTGAAAGCTTTAGTGCTGATTCAAGCAGGCTTATCTTGATTGCAAGTGCCAAGTAATGAAAAAAAGAGATGCAAATTCAAAAATGGCTTGCAACTTATCGCTTTATCCATTTGACGTAAACTAAAATTGTCAGGACAACCGCAACTACAGACGCCACAAAAGCAGCTATGACTAATGCTGTTGGGAAAGGTTCTGACATCTGAACAGTAGCTGTTGATGCATTAACCACTGTAAAGTTGACCGTTTGACTGGCACCGACGTTTCCAGCATCATCCCACGCGTACACTGTCACATTATGCGCTCCGACTGATAAGTCTGTTAGCGTGCTATTTCCAACAATAGTGACGTTGCCTTTTCCATCCAAGCTGTATGCGCCTTGCGAGATGCTCTTATCAACGGTAAAGTTCAGTGGAATCTCGGTTGTATTGTAGGTTTGGTTTTCTATTGACAGGTTCACTATGATTGGAGGAGCTGAGTCTATCGTACCACCGCTCGAGTCTATGGTAAAATCGACTGTATCAACCCAAGAAGCAACATAATCAGCGCTGCCAGGAGCAGTCTCTTTAAAGGGCGCACCTGGAGGGTTAGCACCATGATAATCATTAAGGTCGCCTTCCACATAAACAGTTAAGCGATGGGATCCGTTGGATAATTCTGGTAACGGCACCAACCCCGTTTCCAAGCTAAACATATGAAAGCTAGGGGTGTCATTAAACGCCAAAGTTATAGGACCTCCATATTTACCATCAATGCTATAATTTAACGAATCCCGAACACCAGCCCCAGCGTTAAAAGTAACGTTCAAATTTAGACAACTAGTACTATAAGTTGTGTTTACAGGAGAGTAAACGGTAACCCCACCACCTAAAACAACAGGTTCATTTGAGTCTGCCTTAATGGTTTGAATGCTCACTCCAAGAGGGATAAGCAAGATGAAAACTGAGACTATTGCCAGAACTATTGCCTTATTCATTTTTTTAAGCTCCGTTGCAAAGCGCATACCACTAAAGTCTCATATGTGCGATATTACTCTCCCCACGGAACACTTTGTTCCACAAGTGGAACAGCCCTAAACATACTTCCGATTTTTTTATTTGCATTGTCTTAAGGATTTATTGCTGGGAATTAACGCATAAAAGTTATAAGCGCCCATGGAAAGACATTGAGGATTAACAGTGACCGATGCATGAACGCTTGGAAACTTAGAATTTCTATGGCTGGAACACTCGCCATAATCTTTGGTTTGTCCACACTCGTATTCGTAGTCATCTTAACTGTGGCTGGAATAGGCTTTAACCTAATAGATATCGGAGTCCTCGTAGTTGTCCTCAACATAGCCCAGTGGCTCCTGTCACCGTACCTTATAGGCTTAATATACAAGGTTCGAGAACTTCCACAAAATGAAAACCCACAACTGCACCAAATGGTTGACGACCTAAGCAGGAAAAGCGGAATATCCAAGCCAAAACTTATGTTAGCACAGATTCCGCTTCCAAACGCGTTCGCTTACGGCTCGCCTTTAGCAGGTAGCCGCGTTGCCGTAACTCAGGGGCTTTTGAAGTCTCTTGACGATGGTGAGGTTGAAGCTGTGCTTGGGCATGAACTTGGTCATTTGAAGCATCGTGATGTGCAGGTTATGATGGTAGTTTCTTTTCTACCGGCATTGTTCTATTACATTGGTTACTCGCTTATGCTTTCAGGCATGTTCGGTGGAGGTCAACGCAAAAGCGGAGGCAGCAACGCGTTAATAGGCTTGGGTTTTATGGCTTTCTCTTGGATACTAACTTTATTCACACTATACTTGAGCAGACTGCGTGAGTACTATGCTGACAGGCACAGCGTTTCAGTGGTTGATAACGGCGCAGAAAAGCTCTCAACTGGTCTAGTAACAATAGTTGACGAAAGCAAACATGCTGGCAAACCAAACAAACAACAACAAAAAAATAACAGTGCCTTTAAAGCATTATTTATCGCTAACCCTGACCAAGCAAGCGCTGATTCTGCAGAGTTACACGCAACGCATGCTGTAAACAAAAAAGATTTGCTTAAAGAAACACTCTCAAAAGAACCCACAAAAGCGGACAGGTTCCTTGAAATCTTCTCAACTCATCCTAACATTATCAAGCGTCTGCGTGCACTGCAAGAAATAAGCTAATCCAACAAAAAACCGATCAAAAAGCATCCTCGCCGTTTAGAAATGGATTAACCCTTTTTTCTTCACCCATTATAGATGTAGCGCCATGCCCAGGGTAAACTAAAAAATAATCAGGCAAACGCACCAGCTTCTGCAAAGACATCCGCATGTCAGCGTCTGAGCCTGCTGGGAAATCTGTTCGGCCAATCCCACCAGCAAACAATGTGTCGCCGGTGAAAACAAGTCTTTCTCCAAGAAGGCATATGCTGCCAAGTGTATGTCCAGGCGTATGCATAACCTTCAAAGATTCATTGCCAAACTCGATTAAGCTATCATCCTCTAACAGGACGGTAGCAGGAAACTCGCCTTTTTCTAAGCTCTCAGTAGAAGGGGCATCATAGCGGTGAATGCAGATGGGCACATTGTACTTTTTTTGGAAATTGGCGTCGCCGTTGATGTGGTCTTGGTGCCCATGAGTGTTTACGATTAACTTTACTTTTAATGCGCCTTGAGTTATGTAATCGAAAATTTGTTCAGCTTCAGAAGAAAATTCCACTCCTGGGTCTATTATAATCGCCTCTTTAGTTTGCGGGCAGTTAACGACGTAGCAGTTTGTTGATAACATGCCAACCGTGAACGTCTCAATCAGCATACAAACCAACAATCGAGTAATGTTGATAGACAAAATAAACTATTTGCCTGCAAACCAAACGCGTTGCTCCAAACCTGCCTCTTAGCAAACGCTTTTTCCCATTGGATGATGCTTCTGGCTTATCAAAGAATAGGAAGCTATTGACTGTAATGTTAATTGTTTTCTTTATCTTATCTTTTCCCTATTAACGCCTAAGTGACCTGCGCTTCAATGGTAAAATGAAAAATAAAGTTAAAAAAACTTTTTGCCAAGCTAAGCGTCAAAGGCCTGTTGAAAACCGGCAAGTTTTATGGCGCTTCCGCATTTGCCACAAACGATAACTAATTCAGCAAGTTTATCGTTGACAACTTTAGTATCTACGATTCTATAGTTCTCCTCTGACTCGTCTTCAGGTGAGATTGCCATTCCGCATTTAGGGCATGGGAAAGAACCGTCGCCTTCGATAATTGCCAAATTTATCGTGTATACCGAATCTTTCTTGTCCAGCTTTTTCATCATCATTCTTCTTCACTCCGTTTTCTTTGAATTTTCTTTATTTGCTATTATTTAATTAACGGTTATGAATTTCTAGTCAGTATGCAAGATATATTTAAAAATTTGACCTAAAGAAAGTGATGAAATATTTTTGCGCTTTTCATCTTGAATTGCTACGTTCCTTTTTCTTTCTCAAAGTTCTCAGGTGCAATGTAATCACCATATTTTTCTTTGGCTTCAAGCAGCCGAGTGCGTTGCAAGTATAGTATGCCGAATAGTTCTAATGGCGTGTCAGTGACGTTTTCTTGATAGAACCGTTGTACCCGTTCAATCTTTGCCAAGTTTTCTGGAACGCGGATAGTGAATTGCTGAATGTAGTCTTCTTTAGCGTAGTCTTTGCCTAATACTTGCTTGAATAGCCTGCGTAAATCCTCGTATTTTGGAATGTAGCCTGTTGGAGTTTTTAAGGCGTCTACTTCGCTGTGTACTCTCAGTTCCATCCATTTTATCCAAACATGCTTGTCCTGTGGACTGTTTAGGTATTTGCCGTTGCCTACTTCTTTTAGGAAGTAGTTAACTCCGAAGATGACTGGTTGCTTCTTGAGTTTCCTTCCGAAATCCAAGTTGTTGTGAACGTTTTTGCCTAATGGGATTGAGATGAAGTCTTGGATGCTCATCATGTTAATTTCGGGAACGCCCTCTTGACCGATGGTAGCGAAAGTGGTTTCAGTCTCAAGTGATGCACCATAAGCGATGATGCCGTGCTCCCAACTGAAGCTCTGCTGAACAGGCACGTAAGCCTTAGCATCCCGTCCGCCGTACATTATGCAGCTTAATTCAACACCCATAGGATTGTCAAGTTCAGGGTCACAGTTTTCCAATTCTTTTAGGGCTACTGTGTAACGAGCGTTTTTGCTGGCAGGAGGAATCTCGTCACCGTTCTCATCTTTTTTGCCTTCATACCATGCTCCAGTATAGTTTAAGCCTTCTTTGGGAAGCTCTTGCCCCATGCCAAGCCAGTATGGTTTGCCATCTTTAACCAGCACGTTGGAGAATATTATTTCTCCTGGGCGAGTTAGCACTTTGTAGATTAACGCGTCATCCTTTGGGTTTACGTCTTGTATTATGCCGAATATGCCTGATTCAACATTTACCGCTCGAGCCGCAGAATCAATGTCTCGAAGGTAAGCTATGTCATCGCCGAGAATTGTCTCTCCCGGAAGCATAGCGGTTGAAGTTTTGCCGCAGGCACTTGGGAAAGCTCCAGCAAAATACGTTTTGCGTCCACTTGGGCCATGTACACCCATGAGTAGCATGTGTTCTGCTAGCCATCCTTCGCTACTAGCTTTTCTAATTGCCAAGCGGAAGGCTAGTTTTTTGAAGCCTACGGAGTTTCCAGCGTATTGGGTGTTGACGCTGTAGATGGTGCTGTCCATGTGGTCGATGTAGATGCATTTTTTATTGTATTCTACGCTGACCATGTCCCCGTTTAATTTTCCTGCAGAGTGTAGGACGCGTAGGAAGTCGCTTTTTGGTCCTGCTTTTACAAATTGCTCATAGCCAGGGCGATAAAGCAGGTCTTCTGAATGTGCGACGTACCATGAGTCTGTGCATTGCAAGCCAAGAATAGTGAAGATAGAATCTGGTGGACCCAGTGAGATGAAGCGGACAATCATTGTTTTTCCCTGCATGGAATCCCGAAGGAAACCTCTAACCTCAGCCAAACCTTCTTGTCGATCGATTTGGCTGAGGGCTTTGCTTAAGGTAATTCCTTTGGGTACAAGGTACTTGGTGGCTTGGCGGTCTCGTCCTTGGTCATATTCGCCGTCAAAATGGACAGCGCGTCCTGGAAGAGTTAAGATTGCTTGTTCTTCTCCTGAGGCGATTGCTTGTTTGCGTACGTGTGCGATGTCTTCGGCTGAGTCGCTGCAGATGAAGATTTTCTCGGGGTGGCAGAGGTCGCTTTCTTTAGCTATAAACTCATGGACGTTAGGGTTGTCTATGGCGCTTAGTTTTTTGAAGTTCGATTCGCTAAGTTTTGGTTGTAGAGCCTCAAGGTATGGATTCATTATAGCCATTTCTTTACACCTTAAAACAGTGCCCTCTCTGTGATTTAGAGAAAACTTTGGTTTTCAGCTTAAATCCAGATTTGTTAGGCATTTTTAATCGCTTTCCTTTCTGTGAGTTGCATAAGTAAATGATAAACTTTGTGCAAGACAAAGAAAAGTTGAGGATTGTATCAATCACCAGCATGTTTCTTTACACAGTATCAGAGTTCATTTACAGTTCCAGGCACACGTGGAAAGGGCTGCGTTTCAGCTACGTGTTTGACGCCTGCAATCCAGCCTACTAGGCGTTCCATGCCGATGCCTCCGCCAGCGGTGGGTTTTAATCGGCCTTCTTTTGCCATTTTCAGCACTAATGCATAGTTTTCTTTTTTGATTTGGTCGCGCTCAATTTTCTTTGAGATTTTTGCGTATTCCCATTCGCGTTTGGCGCCCGATAGTACTTCGCCGTACTGTGGCAGGAACAGGTCGTAGTTGTCCCATTTGCCTGTTTTGAAATCTTCATAATCATAGAATTCTCTGGGGATGTTTGTTACCCAAACGGGTTGGGTTGTTTCTTTGGCTATGCCTGCTTCCCAACCGTCTGCGCCGTATTTAGCTTCAAGTTCAACGCGGTCGTAGATTTTGAATGGCGCCTTGGGTGCCTTAAGAGTGTCGCAGCGGCAGAGAGTGGTTAATTCTCCTTTCATGTCAAGTTTTAAGTCCTTAATTAGAGTGCATATGGCGTCTTCTACAAGAGTGATGATGTCTTTTGAGGTGGCGTCTCTGGCTTCAAAGTCTAGCTGTGTGAACTCGTAGATGTGTTTGCCTGTTCCAGCGCGTTCTGCTTTCTCTATGCGTATGTTGGGTGAAAGTATGAACAGTTTCGGGTAAGCGGTTGATGCGGCGACGAGTTTGTGGATAATCATGCTTGCTGTTGTGCGTACTGGTTTGCCGTAAATGTCTACTTCTATTCTTTTATCTATGGATGCGCCTGGGTCTGGCCACAGTGGATCAGTGCATTGGCTCAGGGCTACTGGAAGCAGCCATTGGAAGCCTTGATCTACGAATGTGGAAGTGAGGCTTTTTAGCGTGTAAGTCATTATTTTGCCTATGCAGGCTTTTCTTTCTATTTCGCTTGGTGAAAGTTGGTCTAATGGTTTTGGGATTTCGATTTGAATGGTTTCTTGTTTGCTTTTCAATGTGATCACGTTATGTTAATTATTGGAAAGTACACTATGCAAAGTAGATAATAAATTTTTTATAATAAAACATGGATAAATTACAATAAACACAAGCTTTTATTCTTGCAGCTTGTAATATTTACATATGAGTGCTAAACTTGACGAAAAGGACGTAGCCATACTTCAACTGATACAAGAAAACAGTAAACTCACAGCCAAGCAAATCGCCAAGAAAATCAATTCGCCAATAACCACTGTTTTCGCAAAAGCAAAACGCATGGAAGAACTAGGCATAATAAAACAGTACAGGGCGATTCTGTCTCCTGAAAAGCTGAATTTGGGAACGGCAGCTTTCATTTTGGCTTCTGTTTCGTACAGGGCAAAAACTGATGATTCGCCTGTTTCTCAGAGAGTCGTTGCCGAGGAGATAGCGCGGTTTCCTGAAGTGCAAGAGGTGCATATCATCACTGGCGACTGGGACTTACTTGTTAAGCTCCGTGCTGAAAACGTTGATGCCGTGGGCAAGTTTGTAGTTGACAAGTTACGATTGATTAAGGGTTTAGAGAAGACGCTGACGTGCATGGTTTTTGAAACTGTGAAAGAAACCACAAGCCTGCCTCAATTCCCAAAGAGAAATGAGAAAAAACCAATTAAGCCTTAACTTCCGAAGAGCTTGAATAATACAGGAGCGGTAATGCAAGCAGTACGGTGTTTTTTCCCTTAGAAGTTAGAGTGTACTCTACTCTTAATGGTGGACCTGCAGTAACATTTCTTGTTATGTAACCGTGTTTCTGAAGCATCTTCAGCTTATCTGACAGCGTGCGGGAATTGACGGTTAAGATTTTTTTGATTTCGCCAAAGCCAATTGCGTCTTTCAGCAGTAGCGTATAGAGGATTTCAAGGCTCCATTTCTGGAACAAGAGGTTGAAGCTTTCTTGTAGGCTTTCAAGTTCGTCCTTGAGTTCGGTGGGCGTTATCTTCTGGGTCTCTATTATTTGGTTAAACGTTTCCTCTATGCCCTTCAGCACTTGGTTCATGCGTGCTTCTACGATTTTGCGGAATTCAGCGCTTAAAGTTAATGGTGGAACACTCATCTGGTTTACACTCGGTGTAACTTGGCTCACTTCATAGTTTATAAGGGTTTACTAATACAACAAGGTATACAAAGTACATCAAGAAGGTCACGGAGGAGAGAACTCTTGGAAAAATATGACGCCATAGTTGTTGGCGCAGGAACAGCAGGCTGCTTAGCTGCAAAAACCATCGCTGAATCAGGCTTAAAAGTTTGCATAGTTGAAAAGAAAAAGCGCGAGCAGATTGGAGAAAAAATCTGCGGCGACGCTCTCGGAGAGCACCACCTGAAATTTTTAGGTTTAGAAAAACCCTCCGGCGGCGAGTTAGAAGCACGAATTGACGGCATCAAAATCTATTCTCCTGACGAAAACACGGTTTTCACCATAGCGGACAAGGACTTTGTCGGTTACTTGCTTAACAGGCGACTGTTTGGACAGTGGCTATTGAAAAAAGCAATTGACAGAGGCGCTGTTCTTGAGGATAACATGAATTTCCGCTCGCCAATAATTGA
>PKYH01000059.1 GCA_003133625.1 Candidatus Bathyarchaeota archaeon
CTACTTTGTGTCCGATGGCGAAGAGTTGGCCGATGCGGCTTCTGACTTGCAGGTACGGGTCGAAATTGTTTTGGGTTCCGCGCATGGCTGCTGGTTCATGTCCAGTGTAGCTTTGCGGAGAGCCTTGGTTTGGTCCTCCTGGGCAGTAAGCGCATGGTTCTGGCTGTGGGCATGGGTAGGGTTTGGTCATTGTGGCGACTACTGTTACGCCTGAAATTGTGCGTGTTGTTTTTCTTCGCAAGATGGGTAAAAGGCGCTTTGTTTCTTTTGGCGTTAAAATACTTATTAAATCAGCGTTTGACGGTACATCTTGGAGTTGGTATTTGGCTGCGGTTTTTATTTTTAGGCGGTTCGCGTCCTCATGTGTCGGATTCGGCATTTCCATTAGCGNNTTTAGTTAAGTGATAAATAAACTACGCTAGCGTCATGTAGTTGTTTAGGCTTGAAAAAACAGTTTTTGCTTTACGTTTACTTGTTCCATCTAGAAAATGAGCTAACTCTGTCTTTGACATAAATTGCTGCGCTTACTTGCAAGCTTTATGCGTTAAACTTACCAAATAGTCTCAACTATTTTGGAATCCGTTATGTTAGCATCTCTTGTTATAAGCTTAGCGTTCAAGAGTTTTGCTGTAGCAACGATTATTCGGTCATGTACTTCGGCAATTTGGCGGATACTCTGGCATTCTAAAATTACTTCTTCATCAAGAGGGTAAACTGGATAGTTGAATGTTCCATGAATCTTTTGCATTATTTCTCGGAATTCAAATTCTATTCTTTTCTTCTCACAAACGTACATGCACTCGAGAAGGACAATGCTTGGAACAACCACTATTTCTTTACCTTTGTCGCATGCACGAAAAATCTCCAAAGCCTTCTTGCCTAACTTTTCATCTTTTGAAAGAAACCAAAGAAAACCATGCGCATCTGTTACGTGCATGTTAGGCACCGAACTTGAAAATTGATTTTTTTGCTTCTTCGATGTCCTCTTCCTTTATTTCTTCCTTAAGTAAGCCTTCTAACTTGGCAGTTTTGCTTGGCATTTTCCGACACCTTACAAGAAGAATTTTAAGCGTTTGGATGTCATTTTCAATTCTCTTTAATTCTGGATAGATTTCTCGTGTTTCTGGATTCATATCCATCACATAACATAAAACCGTTATCTTAATTTAACGTTTTGCCAAAAATAGTCGTATTAGCCCGATTAAACGTTTTGCTTTACGCTTACATCCAGTTTTGCCCAGGTTTCCGTTGCAGAATCACGCGTTTCTCGTAGTTGCGTCTGTTTCGGTTTTTTGGGCTTGGCGCTGTTTTNNCTGGATTTTCGGCGTTTGAGAGCGGACTTTTCCAGCTTTAGATAGTGAACCGTGAGTTGGCATTTAATGCACCTTGCACATAAAGCATGATTGTCACACTTAAATCTTTACCGTTGTAATGAACGTTTTAACACTTAGAAAATAACATGGCTAAATCTACTGCCAAGGAAAACTACCAGTATCTCAATTTTAGNNGTAATTCCCATAACTAAAATTGACCTCCCCTCCCCTCTTTTTAGACGTGATTCCCCTAGCTAAAAAGTACCGACCCCTGCCTATACGCTGAAAACTCAAAAATTGGTCAGTCAGTATTAATTATGTGGCTACTTCTGGAGTAAAATAACCAAATTGTTTAACTCAAACATTAGCCTCAATCTTACTGCGGTGATTTTTTTGAAGATTGCTTTTTTTGAGGTTCAAGACTGGGAGCAGCCTTTTCTTGAAAAAGGGTTAGCCGATAATGAGATTCGCCTGTTTAAGGAGGAATTAAGTGAGGCAAACGTTGACCAAGTTGTGGATTTTGAGGTTGTCTCAGTTTTCATCTACTCTAACCTAAACAGCGGCATTATCGATAAACTTGAGAGAGCCCGTTTAATCGCAACTCGCTCAACAGGTTTCGACCACATAGACCTTGAAGCTTGCAGGCGAAGGGGCATTTTAGTTTGCAACGTTCCTTATTATGGCGAGGTCACTGTTGCTGAGCACACGTTCGCTCTGATTCTTTCCCTCTCACGCAATATTCATGATTCCTATGAGAGAACTCGTCAAGGCGACTTTACATGTGAAGGGGTAAGGGGCTTTGATTTAAACGGCAAAGTTCTCGGCGTTCTTGGCACTGGCAGGATTGGCACCAAAGTGATTGAGATAGCTAAAGGCTTTAAGATGCAAGTGTTGGCTTATGATAAATTTCCAAACATGAGTTTGGCAGATGCGTTAGGGTTTCAATATGTGAATTGGGCAGATTTACTAGCGAAATCAGACGTAGTTACTCTTCATTTGCCGCTCAATGANNACCACTTCTTAAACAAGGACACAATCAGCCTAATGAAAAGAGGCGCCGTTGTAATTAACACCGCAAGAGGAGGACTCATCGATTCACAAGCACTTACCGAAGCGCTATTGAATAGTCACCTTCAAGGTGCGGGCTTGGATGTTTTAGAGGAGGAAGCGCTTATCCGAGAGGAAGCACAATTGCTTTTGGATAATGTTCCAAGAGAACGCTTGGCAACGATGCTTAGGGCGCATATTCTTTTGAGGCTCAAGAACGTAATCATAACGCCTCACTGCGCATTTAACAGCAAGGAATCATTAGAGAGGCTTGTTAACGCCACCATTGAAAACATTAAAGCCTTCATCCAAGGCAAACCGCAAAACATAATCAAATGACTGCCATTTTTTACCACTATGGAAACGGCAGTCCTATATCTTTTCCAAGAGCTCTATAACAAACTAAAATAAGAAAATTCTTGAGAATCATTTTCTAAGCTGTCGCTTAAACAGGCTTTTCCAATTTCCATCGCATTCTGACTGATATCTATGTTTTCAGCGCTTACTTTGTGTGAAGACAAAACCATATGAAAGTTTTGACCTGAAATATTTGGGTAGAGTGCTCTACAAAGAAGTTTGCCGTCAACATAAAAATCCACAAACTGAAGTAAACCCACATTTGAATATACGGCTTTAAAACTGTGCTGTTCCACGCCAGATGGCTTAAGTGTCAGCAGTGGTTTCCAAACGAAAAACCCTGCTATTTGCGGAGACTGGATGTAAGCGTACCACGTATTACCTGTTTCTGGGAGAACGAAACCAAACTCGCCTGACTTGTATTTTGTAGTGTCGTCGNNTTGCAAAAACTGCAAATTGGTCTTCCCCCGTGTTTGAGAAACTTTTAATGCTAACTGTTACTGAGGCTTCTATAGTCAGGGATTTTTCAGCTTTTATGGTGGTTAATGACACTATGTCGGAATACACGTTCGTTCTGTTGCTGCCATAAAAAATTGCTGAGCTCCCGCTCATGTAAGGCGGGGTGCCATTTGTATTGTAAGAGTTGAAAACGTCGGGTTTGTTCGCTTCCAAAACAATTTCATTAATAACACTCGGTTCAACCGCTTTGTGAGTTTCTGTTGCAGAGTAACTTGTTATAGGCTGAGCTAAAACTGTCAAGGCAATTAACAAGGCTAGGGCAATTATGAAACACGCGTTGATTTCTAATTCAACCTATAACCATTATGGAGAAAAAACAAGAAATTGAATGCCCCACCGCTTGGATTAAGCGATGGGCTCATGCAAGGCTGGGCTGTTTAGCTTAAACTATCAAAATCTGGTCTTAACCTTCGCTCTTGACAGTAATACTTAACTGTTCAGTTTACTCTAATATTCTACCCACTGGCTAAATCCATGTCGACGGACCCAACGGAAGCTGCAAGAAACACAAAGCTTGCGTTGCTGTGATGGCGGGTTCACCCAAACATGGGACACGGTGGGCCGGGCATAAAGTCCCACGCCGAGAGAACTTGACCAAGCTTAAAGCGACGCTCAGCTATGCGGTTAAGTGTTAGGTTACGTGGGAAACAAACAGCCCGCGAAGAAAGCTAAAGCAAAGAGGCAAGTTATGGCTGAATCTGTAACTTTTGAACCCCAAAACAATTCAGAGCTTAAACGGTTTTTTGAAGAAAACAAAGACAAGCATCATGAAATCTGGATAATCATAAAAAAACAAAAAAGACGCAAATCCTCAGCCAGTGTCATTCAACCAAGCCATAAGCGAAGCAATAAAACAGGGGCTAATTGACAGCCGCACAAAAAATATCGACGAGAAAAAGTACATGATACGTTTCACAAAAAGAATCAAGCCCAAACCTCTAAATCAAGGAAAAGCATACTAAATTTTTAAGTTCAACACCTACATTAAAGCTATGAAACACTAAGAAGCTGGGTGCAATTTGGACATAGAAAAGAAAATCGAGTTAATCTGCAGACCGCCAACGGAAGAAGTAATAACGCCAGAAGATTTGCGTCAGCTCTTGGAAACAGAAGAGCACCCCATAGCCTATAACGGTTGGGAGCCTTCAGGTCTGGCACATTTGGGAACCGGCGTTATTTGCGCTTACAAAATGAAAGACTTCGCGGAAGCAGGCATTCACTTCAAAGCGTTTTTGGCAACGTGGCATGCGTGGTTAAACAACAAGCTAGGCGGCGATTTAACGCTTATCCGCAAAGCCGCTGACCTTTTTAGGCATTCATGGCTTGCCCTCGGCGTGCCCGGTGACAAGGTTGAGTTCATTTATTCTGATGAACTATATAGAGACATTGATTATTGGGCTAAAACAGTCATAATCGCAAAAAACTTAACCATTGCCAGAACCACCCGAACGCTGGAGATTGCGGGGAGAAAAGAGGCTGAAGCCCATTACGTTTCAGATTACCTGTACACGCCCATGCAAGTTGCAGACATTTTCCACATGAAGGTAAAAATTTGCCAGTTAGGCATGGACCAGCGAAAAGCAAACGTTGTTGCTCGAGAGATAGGCGAAAAAATCGGGTGCTGGAAACCCGTCTGCGTTCACCATCATTTACTGCAAGGTTTGGAGAAGCCTAAACTCTGGCCGATTCCAGAGGGACAGGAAAAAGAAGCTGTGGCTTCAGCCAAGATGTCAAAAAGCAAGCCTGAAACATGCATTTTCATATACGACACCCCCGAAGAAATAAAGCAAAAAATGACGAAAACCTTCTGCCCAGAAAAAACCATAAAATTCAACCCAATACTAGACATCTGTAAATACATAATCTTCCGAGAAAAACCAGTCTTCAAAATCGAGCGCCCAGCAAAATTCGGAGGAAACATAGAGTTCCAAAGCTTCCAAGAACTCGAATCCACCTATGCACAGGGTAAACTGCATCCTCAAGACCTAAAAAACAGCGTTGCAACCGAACTCGCAGGCATATTGGAGCCTGTTAGACGTTACTTTGCAAATAACATGGAAGCTAAAGATTGTTTGGAGACTGTGCGACAAGCTAAAGTTACAAGGTAAAATGTTTGTCAACAAAGCTTAAAGAGAAAGAAGAAAAAATCCAGCGAATCATAGCTGCATTAACTGAAGAGTCAGCAAAAGGAAAGCCGATAATTGTTGAGGGCAAAAAAGACGCCCAAGCCCTCCGCGAGTTAGGCGTTAACGGCAAAATCTTGACGGTGAAAACTGGCGGCAAATCCTTCATAGAAGCAACCGCAGAAATAGAAAAACTTGGTGCTCGCGAAGTTATCCTTCTCTTAGACTTTGACAGAAGAGGCAAAGAAGGCACCGAACGCCTGCAACAAAACCTAGAACGGGCAAAAATCAAAGCAAATACAAGGTTTTGGCGTGAGCTACATGCGTTTGTTGGTCGAGAAATCCAATGCATTGAAAGCTTGACTTCATATTTGAAAACACTTCAGGAGAAAATCATGTAATTGATGCTTTCCAGACAATTACATAGTTGATTCTTCAGAGGGATTTTTCAGCGTTCGGCGGAGAAGGGTAGGGTAGGTCAATTTTGTTGATGGATTTTTCCATCTAAATTGACCGGGTAGGTATCTTTTTAGCTATGAGAACTAAGTCAAAAAAGAGGTTATCCCCCTGGCCAGTGGCTTCTCAAACAAGCCTTTCTGACCTTTTATGCCAGAGAATTCTTTTTATAAACCCCTGATCTCCCTATACAATGGAAGTTTTATGGATATGAACTCTGTCATAGACGCAATAAAATCGAGGCGAGCGATTCGCAACTTTGAAGATAAACCGGTTCCTGATTCGGCAATTCAAACGCTGCTTGAAGCGGCAACTTACGCGCCTTCCGCCATCAACATTCAACCATGGAAATTCACAATCATAACCAACAAAGCGGAAATGAAGCGTCTCTCGGATATGGCTAAACCTTCATTGATTCGTGCGTTGCCTGATGTTGGCGACGAGGGCTTAGTTGGCCTAAAGCGACGACTATCCGACCCGCAGTTCAACATTTTCTACAACGCACCCCTACTGATTTTTGTATCTGGCGTTAAATCCCTTTACGCAGTTTATGACTGCTCCATGGCAGCGCAAAACATGATGCTTGCCGCCTACTCGCTGGGCATCGGAAGTTGCTGGATAGGCACCGCGGTCCACACCGCCAATGATCCAAAAGTTAAAGCGGACCTTGGTGTGCCAGAGGATTATGAAGTCCATGCTGCAATCATCTTTGGTTATCCCAAGGGCGTTCCTAAGGCACCTCTGAAGCGTCCTGCTCAGGTTCTTAAGCGGATTGACTGAAGGGATTTGATGGACGTCAAAGGGAAAGTTGCCATTGTAACTGGTGCATCTTCTGGCATCGGATTAGCCACAGCTAAACTTCTCTCCAGCAAAGGCGCCAAGCTGGTTTTGGTCGCACGCTCAAAAGATAAACTTGAGCAGCTTGCCAAGGAACTGCCCGATGCGATTGCGGTTCCTGCAGACGTTTCTAAGGTTGAAGACGTTAAGAACATGGTAAAGCAGGCATATGACCACTTTGGAAGGGTTGACATTTTGATAAATAATGCTGGTCGCGGATATGATGCTCCAGTTGAAAGGACGGATATTGAAATTTTCCATTACATTTTTGATTTGGATGTTGTCGGTCCAGTGGTTGCCATGAAAGAAGTCATTCCCCTTATGCGAAAGCAAGCTGAAGGAACAATCATTAACATAAGTTCAGGAACTGCCTTGATGTACTTGCCTAATAACGGTCCATATTCAGGGTTAAAGCGGGCGTTAGCTCACATCAGCTTAACTGCAAGAGAAGAACTCGAAAAAGACAACATAGTTGTCAGCGTTGTTTATCCGTACATTACTCTTACTGATTTTGAGAAGAACACAATCAAAGACGCTTCAGTTCAGGGGCATGAAGAAACGCCGGAAGCGCAGGAAGCGTTCAAGAAAGCAGACCCGCCAGAGTACACAGCGCAACGGATAGTTGAGGGTATTGAAAGTGGGGAAGCTGAAATTTTTGGGCACGATTGGATGAAGAGGGCTCCAGCAACTTAGAGATAGACAGCAAGGTCTGGAACGCTTAAAAAATCAAAAGTCGCTTCAGCCTTCAAAATTTACGCTAACAAAACTGCACTGCAAAAACGGTCACAGCCAGAGGCTCACTCCAATTAACCCAAATATTTTTTCCTAACATTATCTTGAAGCAAATAAAGTACAACCACAAGGCTATATGCTATCTCGGTTAACGCTGCTGATTTTGGAATTCCAGGAATGCTTGGTAAATTCAAAACCGTCAAAGCGTCTGCGACAATGACAAATAAGGAAACTGCAACGGTGCCAATCCATCCTGCTTTTTTGCCCTGCCAAACAAACACGGCAAAAACTAAAACCAACAAACCGAAAACCACCGTATAAACATCATAGGCCACTGTTGCCTGCAAAATCGATGCCTCGAACGCAAGAAGTAGTAACCCGAAGAAAACATGTATTGCTCCAATAAGCAGTTGAGCGGCAGTTAAAACAATAATGCCTAAGCTTCTGCCTTTGTAAGTGATTGGGTTATGCTTGTCACTCATGCAGTACACCGCCAAGTAATGGATTAATCAGACCGAAGAATTCATATAACTTTTTACACTAATCTTATCGGGTTTAAGCTATTCTTTCTCTAAAACCAAAAGAAGGCAGGGCTAGTCAAAGCTTATATTAAAACGCCTCTACCTAAAGGCATTGAAAAGGAAGCACTTGCCCATGGATTACGCCATCGAAACAGACAATCTAACAAAAAACTTCGGTTCCTTAACAGCAGTAAACAAGCTAAACCTAAAAGTCCAAAAAAACACAATCCACGGCTTTCTAGGTCCAAACGGCGCTGGAAAAACAACCACCATAAAAATCCTAGTCGGCCTACTGAAGCCCACTAGCGGTTCAGTTAAAGTGTTAGGGCAAGAAGTGCACGTTGACCAAGCAGATTCACGCTTAAATATCGGTTACATGCCTGAACTGCCCAAATTCCCCAAGCACCTGAAAGGCGCCGAATTGCTCGATATTTACGGGCGAATGTACGGCATGACACAGCAGCAACGAGCAGAACAAATCCCCAAACTAATCGAATCAGTCGGCTTAAAAGACAGAGAAAACGACCTCATCGGAAAATACAGCAAGGGCATGCAGCAACGCATCGGCATCGCCCAAGCACTGCTAAATAATCCGGAACTGGTTATTTTGGATGAGCCAAGCATTGGTTTAGACCCAGTTGGCATGGTTGAAGTCAGGGAACTATTTAAAGCCATTTCAAAAGAGGGCATAACCGTTTTTCTATCCTCGCACTTGCTCTTTGAAGTTGAGCAAATCTGCGACCATGTTACTATCATTAATAAGGGCTCAGTGTTAGCTTCTGATACTCTTCAGAATATTTCAGGTGCACTTGGACCAGCCATGATACATATTGAATTAGCTAACCTGTCAGGTGCGGTTATTGCGGCAGTAAAGAAGTTGCCTTTTGTCTCAGGCACATGGAGAACGGGCAACACCCTGTTTATTCAGGTAACCACTTATGATGATGTGCGAGCGGAAATTTCTCAACAAGTAACAGGGGCTGGTGGAGTGATTGTGGGCATGAGCCAAAAAACATCAAACTTAGAAGACGCCTTTATTCAACTTGTCAGTAAAGACAAAGGAGAAAAACCACAATGACCGCAATGCAACAAGCCACTGGAACACGCCCAAGCTGGTTCACCCGTTTCTGGGCAATAGTAAGATATGAAATGCTCTGGAATATCAGAAAGAAAAAATTCATAGGCGTCATAATTATCGCATTCATGTTAGCCACATTAGGCCTAGTATTGCCATCTATCCTCAGTTCAACAACCGGAACAGCAATAACGGCTAACCCAAACTTTGCAATAACTTACGGCGCCAGCAGCTTCGGGTTCTTCCTTTTCGCTCTTGCTACAGCCATGAACAGCATCTCAAGCGAGTTTGAAAGCGGCACTATCGTGCCATTACTAACAAAGCCAGTCTCGCGGACGATGGTTTTCTTAGGTAAACTCTTTGCAGCATTTGTAATCATTCTTATTTCATATGTGATATTATTCACTTACACTACAGTCGGTTCAATCTTTGTCTACGGACCACAAAACAATCTTCAACTTGTCCCTCTAGTCCTGCTTGGAAACCTAATAAGCACATTCATATGGGTCTCATTACTATTGGCGATGGGTTCCTTAACAAAAAACACCATCATTACCGTTCTAGTTGCTGTGGGCTTGTTTTTAGCCCTGTTCCTGGCTATACCAATCGTTTCAGTGTTTGCAGGGCCTTCTCCGTCGCTTAATTATCTGCCTGGAAGCGGAGCAGACGGATCAATGCTCGTTGGTAACACAACAATGACAATAAACACTGGCACAGACAATATATGCGTCAACCTAGTGAACTATGTGCTTTATCCTTCAGGAAACGTTACCTTCAGCAAAATAAACCTGCAAGCAATCCAAGCAGGACAAACAACGCTGCCAACCACTGGGGTACTCTACACTGAACCAATTTCACTAATTGCCCTAAGAGCGCTAGGTGTAGCGTTCGCGTATATCTTTGTCTTCCTATTCATCGCTTGGATTGCGCTAAAGAGATCTCAGATACTTGAATAAAAAACGCTTTAGCCGCTCATTAGCTTGGCAAGTGTTGTCACGAACTGTTCAGTGCGTTCTCTTGTCCTGCCATAATCTGCCACTGAAGTAATCGTAGTCACAGGAGTCTCCGTCGCAATAGACATTCGCGTGGTCTTCTCATCCACCGCTGCCAAGTCAATTTTGAGTGTTGAGGGGTAGGACATGAAGGCGCCTTTAGTTTTAACTTTAAGGTGATGTGTCTCTTCGTTTGTTTCTTGTATTTTCCAATCAAGCTTAGCGATTGCTTTTGGAATTGCTTCCCAAATCGCGTTAATTGGGTATGAGACTTCAAGGTTCTCTTTTTCTTCTCGCGAGTAAGCCATGTTTCTTCCCTTAGTTTTTAGGTGTTAACTTTTTATTAAAGGCACATGGTATTACTTGGGAATTTTGCATTATTCTGAAATTACTTAAGTTCAGTTTTTTTGTACCTTAGCCTATAGATTGCTATTGCAACTGCTAAAACAAACAGGATAACACCGATAGCTATTTCAGCGGTTGTAACGATGTTTTGGCTGGTATTTTGTTTTACTGCGATACCCCCGAGCGCCCAAACAATCACTAGGCTGTAGGCTATGTCTCTTCGTGTAACTATAACTGCCAACGTGATCACCAAAGCAACGATTAACACGGTTACTGCCCATATTTCAGGGCTTAAGCCAAAACCATCCCAATTTACAGAGACCAGTGCTGATGCAACGTTGGCGATAGCTGCTATAGTTATCCAGCCAAGATAAACGCTGAACGGCAGATGCACTAATAATTTCTCTTTCAATGAAACCTTTGCTTTTCCAATATCCAAGCGCAAGTAAATGGCAATTAATGTTGCCAAAAGCGCGAACATTACAACTACTGACTCAGTAATGAAGTCGTACTGCCAGAGAAAAAGCCAGACACAGTTAAACAAGCTGCTTAAAATAAAAATCAATCCGATTTGCTTTTGAAACAGCTTATCTTTTTGGCTTGGCAAGGCTTGGTAAACAACGAATGCTAACAGCAGAGCATAAATTATGCCCCAAATAGCGAAAACATAGCCTGCGGGCGTAACCAAGGTTGGATACAAATCTGAAACTTGCCCAGTTGTTCTGCCATTAAGCACTGTAGTGTTTGCTAAGCCATTAATTGCAAGCGTTATAATGAAAGCAGCGATGTTTCCAAAACGAAGTAAATTAACATTAACTTGCGTCAAAACTACACCAATTAAAGATTATTTGCTAAAATACTTAAAGGTTAACTTTAATTTGATGCTGTCGGCTTATTCTTTGACCCACTTACTAACATACGTTCTGAATTTCTGCAATATCTTTAGTTTGAAATTAATTTTGCAGCTTTAGTTTTTCAGCATCCCCATAAGTTTTGGCATTAATTCGTATCCGCGGTCTAAAATGCCAAGGCTGCCACTTGCGCATTCTTTCTCAGAGAACTTGCAAGCTTTGCCGTCGTCTACTTCTACTTTGTCGCCTGAAATTAACACGGGAACAGGTGTGTCACTGTGCACTTTTAGTGAGCAAGGCGTCGCATGGTCGGTGGTTATGCAGATAAGGTTGTCTTCGAGAGAAATCTGCTTTAGCAATGGTCCAAAGAAGTACTTGTCGATGGCTGAGATAATCTGCGTTTTTAAGATGCAGTTGCCATCATGCCCCGGTTCGTCTGGACCTTTAAGGTGAATGTAAAAACAATCATGTTTAGGCAAAGCATCAAGCAGCGTTTTTACTCTGACTTCGCAATCTTTCTGGAGGTTTCCTGTAGGCGGCGGAAGGAGAGATGATTCCATGCCTGCAAGTTGCGCTATGCCGCGTTCAGCATGCATATCCGACAAAGCTGCAAAATTAACATGGTACCGCTTGTTAATATTGAAGAATTTTGGAAGAAGGTGCCCTGCGTCTCGAGTTAAAACAACGTTTGCCTTAAGCTTGCCCTCAGCCGCGCGTTTTATGTTTACAGGGTGATTTTCCCATAGTTTATGGGTTTTATCGATAAACTCGTTTACTAGTGCAGCGGAAATTTTTGCTTCCTCTGTGTTATCTGTGGGTTCGCAGGTTTTTAGCACCATTTCAACCTTAGCCTGCGCCACTCCAATACCGCTAACTATTGTGTAGGCTGGGTCGCTGTTTGTTATGTTGCTTGAAAGAGGCTTCCCCTTGCTCTTAATTAATAGAACTGCCCTGTGCCCCAGTGTGTTCCTGAATTCAAACGTGGCAGGATAAGATTCAAGCTTAACTTTCTCGTTAGCAGCCTTGCTTAGCTCAGTGGCTTCTTCGGTGGTTAAGCTTCTTGCCACTCGACGGTCAATTATGGTTTTTCCTTGGCCTAAAGTTGCAAAGTTGCACCTTAACGCTAAATCGCCATCCTTCATCTTTAAGCCTGCGCCTGCGGCTTCGATAACGCCTCTGCCTGTGCTGTATTTGAAAGGGTCATAACCTAAAAGCGAAATAACAGCTACGTCGCTCTCTGGCGCAACACCCTTCTTTACTGAGTACATTAATCCTGTCTTGCCCATTTTGGCAAGAGCGTCCATGTTCGGAGTTTCAGCTGCCTCCAAGGGGGTTTTGTTGCCTAAAGCTTTGATTGGTAAATCTCCCATTCCGTCTATTACAACGTAAATTAACTTCAAACAGTTTTTGCCTCCTTCAAGTGAGAGCTAACTCGGTTCTGAAGCTTTATTATTTTTTTGCATTGAAATGTTACTTTTTCACTGAAAGAACCCTTCTAATCTCATCTTGCGTAGCCTGCGGGGTTCCTGTTGTGTTCACAAGGTAAACGTCGGTTTGTTCGAAGAGCCTTCGAAAGAAGTTTTTTCTAAGCTCGATTTTTCTGTCATCTCTTACTAGTTGGTGCGGATTGCAAAAGTTGCGCTCTAACATGAACTGCAATGCTTCATTCACATTCAAGGGGGTCACAATGTTCTTGTCTTGGGGGTCTCTCTTCAACAGGATTATTTTTTGTAATGTTGCCATTGGAATCACGCCGCCGCTGCCTACAATCCACCGCACATTCACTACTGCCCTGCCTCTTTGGTCAAACTGCGCTTTATCAACTAATCGTTCGTACGTGTTCCATATTTTGCCTATGTCCGCTTCAATGTAGCAGTTTTTTTCGGAACCAAACGCTAATGGCAATTGGCTGGAAAGCCTAACGAAGTACCAATCGTCCGAAATTAACCTGGCATTTTTGACAAGCAATAAGCCCCATGAATGCGTTGTTTTGCCTGTGCCTGAAGGAGCAATAATTGAGACTCCTAAACAACCAACGTCTATCGCGGCGCCATGAACGGAGTAGATCCTGTGCTCATCCTCTAAAACGTCGCCGGCGACTGCAAGAGCGATGCTTTTTATCCACCCGTAGTAGTCAACGTTAACCAAAAAAGCGGTCTTCGTGTATGGGTCATATTTAACGCTTAAAGGTTGACCCGGCTCATTAATTACTATAAGTCGTCCATGAGACCGCGTGTTTTCATTTGCTGTATAAAAATTATCTTCCCACTTGGTTCTAGTCTGTTCAGACTCAGTTAACAGTTTAATGCAGCAACCGTAAATTTCAGCTTTGCTTGTATAAAGCAATCTGGGCACGTAAGTTTCGAAGAGGCTGTCTTTTTCTTCAGGACCAATTAACTGCACGGAATAGCTCACTATGTAAACATCTCCAGAAATTGACTTGTAAATTAGAACTTAAACAGACGGATAAGCCTTTCGCGAAGAAATGCAAAAAGGGAGCAGAAGCAAGAATTTAACTTTTCAAGGTTGCAATAAATCCTTTAATAACATCTTTAATTGATTGAAGCAACGGATGCCTTATTTTCTCAGGTGAAAGCTTCTCTAAGCGGTCCACTCTAAAGTATATGGGTGGATGAGGATCTAAGCCTAGCCATTCTTGAACACGGAATGAAGGTGTCCGCTCATATAGCAACCGCTGGAAACCGATTTTTTCAAGAGAGCCAGCTAAGACTTGTGGGGTTCCAACCATAATGGCGGAGACTAAGTCAGCTCGGGCTTCAAAGAATTTTGCAATGAAGAATATTAAAACCATGACAGCCCAGAAGTAAACGAAGAACAGGAAAGTCGAGAAAATCAAGGGGAAAAGTGGAAATAACACGTAGAACCTGAAGAGAAACTCTGCGGAAACTAACCCGTACAGGATGAGCGGGTCTCTGCCTTTAAGGTGGCCGAACTCGTGGCCTAGAACGCTGAGAATCTCGTTTTCATCAAGCTGAACAAGAAGCCCAGTTGTTATCAAAACCAACCCGCGACTCGGACTTGCCCCTGATGTCGCTGCGTTTGGAACCATAGTGTTTGAAACAACAATTTTAGGCATTGGGAAACGGAATCTGTCAGCGATATTTTTTACAAGCTCGTAAACGTTAACTTTTTTAGCCTTCAAATTTTCCAGCTGACATGGGACGCCATGTTTGAGGAAGATTTTTTGGGCTTCTTCAGGATCAACTTCGCCTTGTTTAGCTAGTATTTCGTCGTAAATTTCTTTTTTTATGGCTAAAAGTTGGTCTCGGGAATACTTTTTTTTGAAATCGTTTTCTTCGCTTATTGGCAAGTAATACTCTAGGAGATGTATGATGGGATTGTCTTTTGTAATGTACCAGTCGGCTGTTCTGGCGATGAAATTGTTGGAGAAAAAAACAAAAATAAACTGTATGCCAATGAGAACTATAGGTGCAATCCAGAAGGCTTGGGGGTAAAAGGCTGTTAATGAGATGAAAATTGCCATGCCGAAAACAATGAAGACAATGAAAAACAGCACTTGAGTTTCAAGGAAGAGACGGTTGAAAGATTTCTCTGGTTTTGTGTATGCTTCTGGAATTATTTCTTCTCCTTCTCTCCATGCAAAATAAACCGTTGCTTTTCTAGCATTTTCCTTGAATATTTGCGTGGAAATTATAATATCCTGTTTTGCNNCTTTTAACTTCAACCTTAAGAAGCTGCTTTCCTTGTGCATTAACAATTGTGTATGAGAGGAAATCGCCTTGGGTTGATGTTTCGCGCGAAATATTAGTAAATCTCTGTTTCTGAGGAAGCAAATATTTAGTATATATGTAATCGAATAGTTTTTCCATGTAGCTGGGTGGTATTTCTGGAGTGATTTTGTAAGAAACAGGTTCGGTCATTTATCGTTTTCAGACCTTCGCACTTAATTCAAACGTTACTCCTTTTTATAACTTTATTGTTAACGCACAAGATCTAACAAAAATTTCCCAAGTGCGCACCCCAAGATATGTAAAATTTCTTGTCTCTGCTCATATTTGTAATTATCAGTTGACACTAGAGCGTTTTCAAAGGGGATAGCGTTTATTAGTCTCGAAAAACATTTGTAGCATTACCCCAAAAAAAGGTGAAAAGGGTAAGTCTTTGTTGCCAAATCAAGCACGACAAGTTGGTTTGGCGTCGCAATGCCGTTAATGGCTTATAATAACTAACCTTAAGCGAAGGTTGAAGAAAGCCAGCGGTCAAATTGAAAAAAAGAGTGTCTTAAAATTGGCTGCATCAAAGAAAACAATACTTGTTGTTGACGATGACAAGTCGATACTTCGAACGTTCACGCGCATTCTTCAAAAAAGCGGCTATGAAATTGACGTTGCGGAAACTGGAAAAGAAGCCGTGGAAAAAGCTGAAAATCATCATTATGACTTTGCATTAGTTGACATTAGGCTTCCAGACATGGATGGCACAGATTTACTTGCTAAACTAAAAAGGCAACTTCAGCACACCGTGAAAATAATGATTACTGGTTTTCCATCCCTTGAAACCGGCGTTAAAGCGCTTGACGAAGGCGCAGATGCTTACTTGGTTAAACCTGTGAAACCTCAGGAACTTTTGATGCTTCTGGAAGAGAAAATGAAAAACCGGGAACCTGCCGAAGTAAGCAATTAAACGTCAGCGCTTGAAACTGACCGCCTATTTACAACTTAATTTCAATCCAGAGTGGCAAAACCAATTTTAACAGTTAACCTGAATTATCATAGCATGCGAGACGTATGGCTGGAAGGAAAGGCTAAACCATAACCGAACAAGAACATGGCGGAAATCGCTAATATTATCCCAAGAGTTCTTCAACTACGATTTTAAGTTCTGGTAAACGTTTCTTAGCAGTCTTCCATAATATTTCGTTGTCTGTTTCTGGATACTCATGCGTGAGAATATTTCTCATCCCAACTATTTTTGACCATGGAATTTGAGGGTATCTTTTGCGTGTTTCCGCTGGCAAATGTTTAGCTGCCTCGCCGATAATTATGAAATCCATCGTCACTGCACGAATTACCTGCGTGTTTTCGGAAAAATCATCAAACGAAAGATCTTTCATAAATTCTTCTACTTCTTTAATGGCGTTAGAGATGTCTTCGAGGTAGAGTTTAATGTCTCTGGTCAAACGTAAATCGTCTCTTGAAGAATTTTATCTCTAATTCTGGGCTTTAAGGCGTTCTTCGTTACCAAGTCAACTTTCGTATTCAGTTTTCGGCTTAAGAACTGCTTAATTTCAATGAAATCCAAAAGGTCAATATCATTTGGCTCAACAAAAGCAACTAGAATGTCTACGTCGCTTTTCTTCTTCTGTTCTTCACGGGAATAAGATCCGAATACCCCTATGGTTTCCACTTGAAACCTTTCTTTAAGAATTGGCTTAAGCTCTTCTAACTTGGTTTTTATTTCTTCTAACGTCTTCATTGCACGAATCTTCTGTTAAACAATCTAAATGTTATGTTGTTCCCTTTTAAGTTTTGACGCTTGCTCGAGGTCAGGACCGTGCCTTTGTCTGCCAAAAAGGTGGAGAAAATTAGGCAATAGCTTTGGTACCGATGAGCTGCAGGATTCTCTTCCACGCAATAAAACTTGAGTTTACGCCAGCTTTTTTCTTAATAAAAAATGGTCTATCAACCACTTTCAGCATTGGCAAATCGTTGGGCCCATCGCCTATTCCAAATGAATCAACTTTTTCAAACATATGGCAGTATGTTTTTCAAGATGGCTACTGCTTTTCCCTTATCTGTGTTTCCTGTGAGATGGAAGTACCTGCCGCCTTCAGTACAATGTAATCCCTCGTTTCTTATGGCGTTTAAAATACTTGTTTTGTTTCCCTTAACTATACGAAATGGTTCATCATGCTCTCGTTTTTTAGCTAATTTAGCCAACTTTAATGTTAACCCAGCGTCACGGGCTAATTTTTTGCCAGCTGTCCCGGTTAATGCAAATTCCAGTTTTTCAGGATATAATCTGATTTATAGTGGGGAAAGCTTAAGAATGATGTTTTTGCTTAGGCTTGTATGTTTCAAGATTTGAGGGGCTTTGGACAGTTTATTTCTGTTGAGCGAGGACTGATGCTCTTCATGATTTCAGTAGGAGCAACGTTCCTCACGGGCGAAGCGTTTGCCTGGCCTGCAGCTCTGTTTCTTGGAGTTATTGTTTTTTGCATCTGGAGTGCCGTGGATGCCATGAACAATCTTTACGATGTTGACTTGGATGTTTTGTCTGATCCAATGAGAGCTCAATTTACTAAGAAGCTGGGTAAACTTGGCTTCTTTATTGCGGTTGGTTTCACGGCGTTGTCTTTGGCGTTGGGCGCTGTAACATTGATGCCTTTCGTGTTACTATTTGTTGGTTTAGGCATCTTTTTTGGAGTATTGTATTCCGTTCCGCCGTTTCGATTAAGAAAAACCGCTTACAAACCTATTGTTAATTTTACTGTTGGCGCTGTTCCAGTTATGATTGTTGCAGCGTTCTTTAACGTGTTTTCAATTAATGTTATAACGTTGATTTTGCTTATCGGCGTGACCACGGCAATCAACAGTTTATGGGAGGATTTGGCTGATTTTGCCTCCGACTTCCATAGCGGTTCTAGAACTATACCAGTAATATTGGGTTTTAGGCGTGGCTTACTTTTCACTGTAATCATGGGTTACTTGATGATTCCATTAATGGTTCTCGTCGGCTTACTATTCCAGCTGCCACTAATTTACTATGCTGCTTTGGCGACTCTTGCAAGCTTCACTTCACTAAGATTAATTCAGAAAAGACGAACACTGTTTAAAGAAGACAAGGCGGATACAAAGAAACTCTTCAAATTAGGCGAAGTATTAGCCAAAGACTTCGTAATAATAGCCATCGTATTCACGCTAAGTTTAATGCTGAGCAGCCTGCTGGAAATCACCCCAGTCTTTTAAAAAAATCAAAGCTAAATTTGCTTTAGAAATAGTTGCTTTGAGTGACAACTATTTTTAAAGTATAGATTTAGGGTTAGTTGAACTTGTAAATACGCGAATTATTTAATAAAAAGAAAAACTACTGAAAAATTGGTTTTATTCTATGTAGATTGCTGGTTGATAAGGCATAGCCATCACTGCACGACGCTTAGGGTCATAACGTTTCTGGTCGTCTTCGCTGTAAATGGATACTTCAGCGTTGAAGCGTTCCTTCAAAAAGCCAAGTGCACTCTGCAAGATTTCTTTCTCGTCCACCGCTTTGATCTTTAGTATGTTAGCTTTTCTGTCACTTGGCAGTTTAGTTAAAGCCTTAATCACTCTGGGAACCATGCCTGCAATGTCCTTCATGTGCGGCTTCAAATCCTTGTCTGCGGCAAATTCTTTCATTAACTCGTTAATTTTTGCCTCGCCAGCTAAAGTTTTCTCTAAGACTTTTAGGTATACTTGCCACTTCCATGATGCAGCCGTGTAGTAGCATAAGCGTTTGGGCGTAATCTTCATTGCTTTTAGAATATTGGAGGTGTCTGACATGACGTCGATTATTAGGTTTTCCTGCTCCTCAGCAGCCACATCCACTTTTGCTTCATCAAACGCGGGCCAAGAAGCAATGCTAATGAAGCCTGCCTCGCCAGTTTGGCTCCAAAGTTCCTCGCAAAGGAAAGGCGCGAAAGGTGCAAGCATTTTAAGCCAAACTTTCACCGCTTCACCCAGCGCTTTAGCATCAGTGCTGCCTTTTCGTTGGATATACCAGCGCAGGTCATTCCAAGTTTCAAACAATGCAATCTGCAAGCCGGTTCGAGTTTTAAGCTCATCTATGCTAACTGTTACATCCTTTATTCGATGTTGAAGTTTACTTTGCAACCATCGTTCCAGCACTGTGTCTTCTTGGTTTTTGGCAGAAGCGACTATTCCGCTTGCGAAACCACATAGTGCTTCAAACTTGCTTTTCAAGTCGCTTACGTTTTCTGCTCGCCAGTCAGGGTCATCCATGCCCTCTGCACCCAGTAACAACGCGCAGCGAGTGGCGTCAGCGCCATACTTTTCAACGGCGCCTTTCATTGTTATGAAGTTGCCTTTGCTCTTGTGCATTTGTTTTCCTTCAACCATCAGCATGCCGTTTACGCCTATGGCTTTGGGCCAGTGTTCGGGCGGAAACAGGGCAGCGTGGTGGAAGATGCAGAAGGTCAAATGGTTTGGCACAAGTTCTTTGGCTGAATTTCTAAGGTCAAAGGGGTACCAGTACAAGAATTCATTTCGCATTGCTTCTAGTAAATCAACGTTTATTCCAACTGCCTTTTCGAGTTCGGCAGGGTTGCCTTTGCCGTAGAAAATGTAATCGAATACTTCAGGCTTTAACGCTTCAGGCTTAATGCTGCTTTGTTTTATGTGTTTGTTTATGGTGTAAAACGCCATATAAATTGTGGAATCGCTTAGTGTCTCGATTATCCAGCCTTTTCCCCAAGGCAATGGGGTTCCGAAACCTGTGGTTCTGGCGCAAGCCCACTCTTTAAGCCAGTCAATAACAACGTTGAACCATTGCTTGGCTGAGTCAGGGTAAATCGCCATTTGAGCCACTACTTCTTTAGCTTTCGCCTTCCACTGCTGGTCAGAATAATCAAGGAACCACTGATCTGAAAGAATCTTTACTATGCACTGGGTCATGCATCGACAAACCACCTGCTCTGGCAAATCGTACATGCTGTCGGCGACGCCGAGCTTACGGAAATCTGCAATAAGCGTGTCTTTAACTTCTCGAACGGTTTTTCCAGTGTACGGTCCGCAATTCTGCTTCAAGACTCCGCTGTGGAATTCTTTCTTGTATAATGCCTTTGTTGCTTCATCCGCTTTGGGGTCATGCTGGTCTTTGATGCCCATTTGTTCAACTATTTCAACTGCTGGGTACTCGCCGAATCCATCGACTTTAATGATGGAGATAGGCTTAATCCGCTTCACGTCTTCTGGATCAATGCCAAAATCCTTGAGAACCTCAGGCTTTTCCTGCAAATCCTTAAGCGCCAACCAATCGTACGGTGCATGGGCGGGTACGCTGTAAACGACGCCTGTAGCTGTTTTTGGGTCAACGAACCAGCCTGGCAAAATCGGAAACTTGCCTTTTGTAAGAGGGTTTTCGAAAATTTGGCCAATAAGTTCCTTGCCTTTAAACGAACGTTTTACTTGTACTTTCTTTTCTTGCTCTTTGAGTTTCTCAGCGGCTTCTTGGCTAATTATCCAGTTTTCGCCATTAACGGTTGCTTCAACATAGGCGGCGTCAGGGTTTATCCACATGTTTGTTATGCCGTAGATTGTTTCTGGGCGGAAAGTTGCCGCTGGCAAAAACGTGTGCTCACCAAGCTTGTATTTTATTAATGTGTATTCTTCTGGGGTGACGCCTTCGCCTACTTGGCGGTCATGGTCGCCTGTTGGGCTTTGGTCTTTTGGACACCACACCACTGGGTGCGTTCCTCTTGTCACGTAGCCTTTTTCTTTGAGGTTTTTGTATTGCCACTCAATAAATTTCTGGTAAGTCGGCATTACAGTGGTGAATTCTCTTCGCCAATCCACTGAGAAACCTATACTTTTAACGGCTAAGCGTCCTTCATTAGTGTAATATTGAGCCATGTATAAGGGATCAATGAATTTCTTAAGTTCCGATTCTGGAACGTCGTCAACTTCTCTGAGAACCCTGATGTATGCTTCGTCACCTCTCGCCACGCGCTGGCTGGCTCCTAGAAGCGGTTGCCCAGTCCAATGCCAAGCCCAAGGCCAAAGTACGTTGTAACCTTGCATCCGCTTGAACCTTGCGTAAGCATCAACCCGCGAAGCCGTAAAAGTGTGCCCAACATGTAATGGGCCGTTCATGTATGGGTATGGGAAAGTTACCATTATTTTCTTTCTTTTTGGGTCAGGGTCAGCCTCAAAAATGTGGGCGTTTTCCCACTTGGCTTGCCACTTCTGCTCGATTTGCTTGGTTTGGCTCATGAAACTTGTTGATAAAGTTCATTGGCTATTAAGAGTTTTGCTATCTGTCATGACAACTTTCTAACGTTCACCTGGGAGCGCTCATTTCCAGCGGGGGAGGGGTAGGCGCAATTTTGCTTGGTTTTTTGAGTAGCAAAATTGAGGGAGAGGAGGGGTATTACATTTTAATGGTTCTAACTCAACTCAACTGTTAACCAACCACAAGCAAAGATGCAGGCATGCCTGAAAAGTCTTATGTACTTGATTTTGGTACATACAGGAAAGCGATGAAGCATGCCGGATAATACAGAAGCAAGAATTAAGCAAGATCTTTTTGCCGAAATTCAAAATTTAGAACAAAATTATAGGGTAATCAAGAGTTTTCTTTCAGGAAAAGACTACGATGCTATAGCTATCGGCGGAGCAATTCAAGCTTTCAAAGACAGCCTAAGCCGAGCCAGCGCATTCGTCCTTGCCTTATACAACCTGAAAGGTAAACGAGTTAGCATTCCATGGGAACCCCTCTTCACAAGCTTAGATTATGCCTTAGCAACATTTGCGGTTTCTCCAGCGCCAAAGCAGAAAGCGGCAGTTAAAACTATTCTGTCCATGTCTGAAGAGCAAATTGAGCAGGTTCTATCTTACTTTTCAGCTCTAAAAGAATCGTTGAAATAGAGAAACAGTTTCAAAGGATAGTCGCAAATGTTCAAACATCCGTAATAGTTTTGTTCAACTAATCCATCCAGCAAAAGAGGCCTTGAGCATAGAGGAGATTGTTAAGAATTACGCATTCATCATTCGCTAACGCGGCGGGTATTCTGCCAGGTTTTTATAAACTAAATGAAAAGGGGTTGAGGTTGGATGTTTCGATTATTATTACTATTTAATACTTCTCAAACGAGCAAGCAACCTGCATCAATAAATTTACTAAGTGCTGTAACTATAATATTTTTTGGTGAAGCGCTGTGACTTGTTATTTCCGTCATCTTGAAGTGACTTTTAAGAAAGCAGGAATAGAGGTAACACGCCAAAACAGAAAAGAAGTTGACAATGTCATTCGCAGCATTATAGGTTCAGATTACACAGATTGCCCAGCGGTTTGGAGGCAAGTTAAAAAACGCTTGGCAGAGGACGAAGCAAGTTTTGTTGCTGAATTGAAGGCTACTTGGGAAAATCGAAAACTCACTTAAGGTTAGTAAATTCATTCAGTAAATCATTGAGTTGAGCGAATATTTCAAGAAAACGGTAACCTCTTTCGGTTGTAACGTACTTGTTCAGTTTTTTCTCAAGTAAACCCTGAGAAGTTAAAGCGTTGATGTGGCTTTTGAGTTGGGAATAATTTAGGTTTGCATTGTACATTATGCTGGTTTTGGTTTTTTGTTGCTCGCAGAAAAGCAAAATCTCAGCTATAATATCCAGTTTTCCTCTTCTAGAGCCTTTAGCAATATTCCATTCCTTGTCATGTTTTAGGAGAGCAAACTGAAGTTCTTGTGAATTTAATTTTGTTGCTCCCAGTAAACTGCTTGTCAAGTTACTTTCCCCATGTTTAATTTTATTTAAGGCTTCTTTAGCTCATAAACGAATGTGATTGTACATCAGCAATAACAACCAATCAAATTTGCGATTGTCTTCTTAACGCTTTAAATAATAAAACACGGCTTACATGGATAAGCAGCGAGGAACACAATGTACAAGCGACTACTGCTTTATTCTGATGGCGGAGCAAGAGGAAACCCTGGACCAGCAGCCATAGCTTATTTGGCATTAACAGAAAAAGGCGAACTCGTAAAAGCGGATTCACGCTTCATAGGAATACACACTAATAACCAGTCAGAATACAACGCGTTGATAGCGGCATTGGAGTTTGCCATAGCGGTTAAAGTTGAAGAAGTCGTTTGCCACCTTGACAGCGAATTAGTCGCAAAACAGCTTAACGGGGAATACAGCGTAAAAAATGCTGAGTTGCAAAAGTTATGGCGCAAAGCACAAGAACTGAAAAGTTGCTTCAAAAAAATCAGCTTTGTAAATGTTCCTAGAAGTAATCCTCAAATTCAAAGGGCAGATGCGCTAGTGAATAAAACTTTGGATGAGGAACCGCAAAGAGCTAAAGGATTATAACAAACCCTGCATAAGGAACGTTGAAGATGAAGAACGTGTTTGTTCATGCGAGCATTCGCACAAGCAACATGGAGAAATCCATTGACTTTTACACCAGACTTCTAGGTCTAAAACTTTTGAGCCGCCGTGAAATCAAGCAGAACAATGCTGAAATCGCTTTCTTTCAAGACCCAAAGGGCAAAGGCTGCACGCTTGAATTAACCTTCTACCGTAACCAAAAGAAATTTGTTCAGCCTGAGTATGAAGAGCGATTGTTTGATCATTTAGGGTTTGAAGTTGCAGACATGAAAATGACTATTGCTGCTTTGCGGAAGGAAAATGTAACGATTACTGATGAGCCTTTCAAGCTTGCAACAGGTACAACGATTGCTTTTATCGAGGATCCAGATGGAACCCTTATTGAGTTGATTGAGCGAAAATAAGCTGTTTTTTACTCGTAAAATCTGGGTCTAACCTTTTTGCTGTATCCCTCTATAGCTTTGGCTCTTTCTTCTTCCTCTTTATCTTTGGCTTCAGCTTCTTTTTCCGCAGGCTGAGCAACGGAACCTTTTTCTCTTTTAAGCCCTTGAACGGGTCAGGAATAACATTGTTAGCCAATAAGTCTAAGTGAACGGTTCCAGGAACCTTCGCTGGAAGCCAACCGTCATCATCATATTCGAGTTTATAAGCTCCTAATTCTTCACCGTTGCATTCGGCAAAACCTTTGAACTTCCATGAACCATTCAGGGATAACTCAAAATTAGCCAAAATTATACCCTAAAAAATTAAAGAACTCAAACTAATAATCTTAACCTTAAAAGCCTGAAAACCAAGCAAGTCACCATTAAGGCGCCTAAAAGCCTTAAGCTAAATAAATAATAAAGCACTTCAACAAAGCAACGATTATCCTCAAGTTAGCTCTAATTTTGCCGCCAATCCGGGGGTTGCTGCGCCTAAGCGGCGGTTCATACATTACTTCGCCAATCTTGAAACCATTCTTTTTAGCAATAACCAATAATTCACCGCCAAAGGTTTCTCCGCCTCTCAAATAATGGGCTATTGTTTCTTTTTTGTAAACCCTAAAATTTGAGAAAAAATCCGAGACCCCGAACATTTTACCTAACGTTTTGGAAGCCAGCCTCTCTGAAATTCTGGGAAGANNAGGTATGCAGTCAGGATTGTTTTCCAAGTCAGCATCTATTGTTACTATTATAGGAAACTTGGTTAGTTTCATTCCGTACAATAAACCTTTAGTTTGCCCTTCTCGAATTTTTGCAACCGCCAAATCTGCAAAACGCTTAGCAACATCAAGGGTTCCATCCGAAGAGTTATCGTCAACAACAACGATTTCATGCGGAAAATCTCGAAGCGCTGACCTAACTTTAAGAATTAACTCCTTAATGTTTTCTCTTTCGTTCCAGGTCGTTGTTACTACGGATATGCCCTGAGCCATTTCGTTGCTGACACTCATGAGTAGCCATAGCCATCTCAAGTTAAAGTTATATCGCATGCAAAAATTAGCCTGAAATTTGATTTGAACATTAGTGTTCTTAGTTTTCATGGGTCTTTGGTTTTCTAGTCATATTACAAGCGGAAGCAACATCATAAACTTAAAATAATTGGAAGGACTGATGTGTTAACGAATTCATAAATTAGGTAAGATTAATAGAGGATGAAAAAATGAGCAAAAGCGGAAAACCCCACTTAAACCTCATAATCATGGGGCACGTTGACCACGGAAAATCCACAACAACAGGGCACCTACTCTACTTAGCAGGCGCAATCGACGAGAGAACAATCAAAGCCTTTGAAGAAGAAGCCGAAAAAATGGGCAAAGGCACATTCAAGTACGCTTGGGTACTCGACAACCTCAAGGAAGAACGAGAAAGAGGAGTCACAATTGACCTGCGATTCCTGAAATTCGAAACCAGGAAATTCAACTACACAGTCATCGACGCACCAGGACACAGAGACTTCGTCAAAAACATGATTACAGGCGCAAGTCAAGCCGATGCTGCCGTGCTCTTCTGTTCAGCTAAAAAAGGCGAGTTTGAAGCAGGCATCGGTCCGGGCGGTCAAACACGCGAGCACGCGTTTCTAGCATTCACTTTAGGTATTCGCCAACTAATCGTTGCAGTTAACAAAATGGATGATATATCCGTTAACTGGAGCAAGGATAGATACGAAGAAATAAAGAATGAAGTTTCAAGAATGCTCCGAATGGTAGGCTTCAAAGTCGAAAAAATCAACTTTATACCCGTCTCAGGCTGGACAGGCGACAACCTGATCAAGAAAAGCGACAAATTGCCGTGGTACAATGGTCCTTCCTTAATTGAGGCTCTAGACCTGTTAGAAGTACCCGCTAAACCAACTAACAAGCCCTTACGCGTTCCAATTCAAGACGTTTACAGCATCACTGGCATCGGTACAGTTCCAGTCGGCAGAGTCGAAACAGGCACTCTCAAAGCAGGCCAAAACATAATTTTCATGCCAAGCAACAAAACAGGCGAAGTTAAATCAATAGAAATGCACCACACCAACATTCCAGTAGCTGAACCAGGCGACAACATCGGCATGAACGTAAGAGGCATCGCAAAAACCGACATACACCGCGGAGACGTAGCAGGACCAGTTGACAATCCGCCAACAGTAGCTAAAGAATTCATCGGCCAAATCATCGTGATTTACCACCCAACCGCCATCGCAGCTGGATACACACCAGTACTCCACTATCACACAGGACAAATTGCATGCAGATTCACCGAACTAGTTAAGAAAATCGACCCACGCTCAGGCCAAGTAACCGAAGAGAAACCTAGCTTTCTCAAAACCGGTGACGCAGCTTGGGTGAAAATGGAGCCACTACACCCCATAGCCATAGAGACTTATCAGGACTTTCCAGAGCTTGGACGCTTCGCAATCAGAGACATGGGCACAACAGTAGCTGCAGGCGTCGTGAAAGAAATCACGAAAAAGGGACCGTAAACCCTTCCATTTTATTTTTTGTTTAATTAATTGAAGGCATCTTTTTAACTCTAATTTGCTGCTACTTCAGTTGTAACTGGATTAAAATATTCAGTTTTTATCTAGTTTCATTAGAATGACGAAGGCAATTGTTGTTGTATTGCCACAGTCACAAGTACATATATCCTATATTGGAGAGTGGCTTAACTTAAGGTGAGGGTCAATGGATTATCAATATGAGAAATCCGGGGTCTTAAAAAAGAATTTTGATAGGGCTAAAAGGGAACGCTTAGGCAAAAAGCTTGAGTTTGTATCATTGAAAGACGTGCCACTGGAAGATAGGCGCAAAGAAGCAAAAAAACCGTTGTTTTTAACAAGATATGAGTGAAATTACGATTACAAACCTAACAAATTAGTTTACTTGCAATTTCTTCTTGGTCTCTATTCCTTTTTTACTGGAAAGTTTGGAAATTTTGCAACCCTTGGCTTGTTTTGATTATATTTTTTAAATTAATTATTCGGGAAGCGCAAGTAAAATAAACATGCAGCTATGGTTACGTATGCAGAGTTGACTGTATGTCTGGAACTGAAACGTTGCTTCCTTACATCAATGATAAAAAGAAGAACGGTGAAGAACCCACCATAATAGTGGACAGCCGAGAAGCAAGTAGCGCAGAAAAGATTGTGAAAGGTTTAATTGAACGAGGCGTAAACATAAGAACTGAGCTTCTAGAAAAAGGCGACTATATCCTGTCTGACCAGTGCGCTGTCGAAAGGAAAACTGTCCACGACTTTGTTTACACGCTTACAAGGCGATACCTGTTCGAGCAGCTTTTCAGACTTAAAGAGGCTTACCCGAAATCGCTTATTGTTCTCGAAGGGTATCTACCGATTATCTACAAGTTCAGTCACGTTCAACCATCTGCAATTTGGGGTGCCATGTTTAATCTAGCTAAAAACGGAATAGCATTAGTAAACACGGCATCATATAAAGAGACAATTGACTTTCTATACGTTGCAGCTCGGCAAGAACAAATTGTTGAGAAAAGAACTCCAGCCGTTCATGCTTTTAAGAAATGTGAAACCTTGGCTGAAGCGCAAGTGTATTTTGTGGCTAGTTTACCCAACATTGGTCGAGAGAAGGCTACGGCAATTCTTAACTCTTATCAGACTCCAATAAACGCTCTTATTAACGTTGATGATTGGTCAAAAGCTGTAGAGGGACTTGGACCTGTGATAACCAACAAAGTGAAAGAGGTCTTAGGTACGCCTTACAAGGAGTAATACGTTTTTATCTCTGAGTTACTCAGACTTCATAAATCATAAAAGCAAGTCGGCACCAATTAAGAATAATCTAAAGATCGGAACAGGGTAAAATGAATAAGGTTAAGATATTCCTTACAATCCTAACAATCGCAATAATCGTGATACCAATAACCGTAGAAGTTCTAGCATATCGAAATAATCTGCTTGGCCTAATTATTCCCCCAGAAATCGCTAACATGGCAAACGGCAGCAGCAGCAACGGCAACAGTACCAGCAGCCTCGTAAATTCACAATTCGAGCTCCCGCAACCAGTTGGTGAACCTCAATATAATCCAGAAACAAAAACAGTCTCATTCACTTTCAATTTTACAAACCCATTAAATACACCTGTTACAATTAACAAGCTTGAAGCAGGTATAGTATCCCATGATGACGGCGTATTTTTAGGGAATGTATCAATCAGCGAACCTTTAACATTGGTTCCTGGGCAAACCGTGGATATCACTGCTCTAGGTGTATTGTCTGATGACGCTATAAACTACTTTAAGACTCACTATACAGGTCAAAATTCAATTAACGTTGACTTCACCAACTTGAACGTCGACGTGGCGGGAATCCAAGTTCAAGTTGATAGGCAAAATATCGGAGATATCCCAATTCCGTCGCAATTATTTGGGTGATAAGCATGCAGTTAAAAAAAATCAACTGGTTTGGGCTTGTTGGCGGAATCTTGATTTTGGTGGTTTTAGTGGTATCGATTTATTATCCATGGTGGCAATTGATAATTGGCGAAAATCTGCTGAAAGTTAATGCTTCTCCTGTAAACACTAACTTCGGTTTGTTAGGTACGCAGTTCACTATACCGATAATCCTGGCTTTAAATATTGTAAGCGTACTCACATTTTTAACAAGCGGAATCATAATGCTAATTTACGCGGTTATCCCAACGAAATCTTACTCAAAAGACCTTCTAAGTTTTGCTTACAGAAAACCGTTATACTCAGTAGTGCTCTGCATAATTAGCTTATTAATAGCAACGCTCGCAGTGCAAGCGGCTCTTGGCATTAACATTCCATTAACAGGAACAGCGACAGTTATTCTGCCTTCAAGTCTTACAATGGGCATCAACATAAGCGTCCTTATCTACACAGCGTTTCAATGGCCCTTCTGGCTAGTAGTAGCAGCAGCAGGATTATGCATAGCCGCAAGAATATACCACGTGAAATTATCCTCAACACCAAAACAAGCGTCTACAGCAACTACAATCACTCCAGCAACTCCAACTACACAACCAGCAACAGCAACCATATAACAACGCTCTTCTCTCTTTTTCTCTAATATCCCAGCGGTCTTAAACCGCTAAAGATTAAAGGCTAAATCAGCATTAATTTATGAACCCAAAAATGGGTTAAAAATCATTTAAGGGGCTGTCGGCTAGTTTGGTCTAGGCTTGTAGCCTCGGGCGCTATAGACCCCGGTTCAAATCCGGGCAGCCCCACCAAGAATTTCACAAACAGAGTCAACGAGAAAATCGTTAAAAATGTCTGGAAACCTTTTACGCCTCAATTACTTGTTTTATTGAATATTTTCAGTTATCAACTCGACGAACCATTGCCATTTTTTTTAACGATTCCTAGCCTTCTCGTAAGCATTCGCTATAGCTTCGCTTGTCAGGACACCTACCACTTTTGTAGGCGTTTCCCTTTCAACAACAGGTAGCAGGTCAATTTTTTCTTTGGTCATAAGTTTGTATGCTTCAAGAACTGCTTCATCCGGATAGGTTGAAATGTTCTTCAGGGGCATCTGCTCAACTCTAAGGGTATTACGCTGCTCTGGCGTAACCTTGATTATTTCATTCCAAATCACAACGCCTTGAAATACGCCATCTCTCTCGACAAGTGCATCGTGGTATCTGGCCTTGAACATGACTTCTAAGGCTTCAGTTATGGTTTGGTCAGGGTGAACTGCGCCCACCTCAGATTGCATGACATCTTTCACTCGAACACTCGCTAAAGTCGTGGAAACTATTGTTTGCTCTGCTTCTTCACTGGCACCTATGTAAACGAAGACGCCGATTACTATTAACCAAAAATTAAATAAAACTCCCACCACAGCCATCAAAACGCCAAATATTCTGCCGATATAAGCGGCGTATTTTGTAGCATCAGAAAACTTCATTCGTTCAGCCAGCAAAGCCCTGAAAACTCTGCCGCCGTCCATAGGAAAGGCTGGGATTAAGTTGAATGCGCCGAGTAGAAGGTTTAGGAATCCTAAGTCAAGCAGCAGATTTCCCGAAGAANNCTCCAAGTATTAAGCTTGTGACGGGTCCAGCGATTGCCATTCGCCACTCTATTGAGGGGTTTTCGGGAATTTCCTCTATTTCTGACACGCCGCCGATTGGATAAAGAATAATTTTACGAACCTTAATCCCATAGCGTCTTGCAACAACTGAGTGGGCAAGCTCATGGAAAACCACGAAAACAAACAGAAATATTATGAGAGCAAAAGAGTAGATTTCTGGGTAAAAAAGAAAAAACACCGCTATTATTAACAGGATGAAGGTAAGGTGCAGCTCAATGGGAATACCCCATATAGAGCCTATTTTAAAAGACAACTTCATAATTAAAATGAAGGAATGTTTGCTTTTTAAATTTTCGATAAAAACAAAAGGCTATTTTGTTTGCGAATGACTGGCGTTTAGTCGCTGGCTATTTGATGCTGTAGTTGGTTCCGTATGTACTGTCCTTGATGGTAAAATTTGCGTTTTTCCTAAACTTACTCTTAAATATAACTACATAAATTCTATTGATAAGGTCGTAATCATGGTAGAGCAAAAGTTAAAGGTAACTTTGCTTACAGGTCGCACGATAGAGCAAGGCGTCGGCAAAGAGAAAGGAAAAAGCTCAAAAGAATATTTTGATGCCTGTTCAATGTGCTATATGGACGCAGAAGAGATGAAGAAACTCGGCGTGAAAAATAACACTAATATTTTAGTGACAACTGCTGACGGCTCGGTTGTCCTTAAAGCCGTAAAATACCCTCGCGCCGCCACCCCGGGCTTAATTTACATTCCCTATGGACCATGGGCAAACGCTGTCTGCAGCGACAAAACTACCAGCATTGGCATGCCCTCATTCAAGGGAACTCCAGCTGAAGTTGAACCAGCCCCCAGTAAACTAGTTATGAGCTTGGAAGAACTTCTTAAAAGCGAATTTGGGCGGTAAAAAAAGTGTCAATAGTTAAATCTGTAACATGTCCAATATGCGGCTGCTTATGTGACGACATCGAATTAACAGTTGAAAACAATGAGGTAACCAAGGTTAAGAACGGCTGCGCCCTCTGTGAATCCAAATTTCTCGGTTACAAAGGCGAACACCGAATCCATACGCCACTTATCAGAAAGGATGGCAAGTTGGTTCCAGTCTCAATGGACGAAGCCGTGCATAAAGCTGCAGAAATTCTTGCTAACTCCAATTATCCAATACTGTACGGTTGGAGCTCAACTAGCTGTGAAGCCCAACGCGTCGGCGTAGAATTAACCGAAGAAGTCGGCGGCGTTCTAGACAACACATCCGTCGTATGCCACGGTCCATCTAT
>PKYH01000090.1:0-34520 GCA_003133625.1 Candidatus Bathyarchaeota archaeon
AGCACGTTTGCGTCTTGCCTCTCTGAGAATTTGGATGGCTGCACCCTGAGTTTTTCCTGAAATCCCAGTTTTTTCCGCAATTTTCGACACGTAAGTCAACGGGTCAGCGATAGGCATGTGCACTTCAAGCTCACGTAACAATAGCCTGTAGCATCGTGCGACATCTTTCTTATCGACAAGACTGGCTTCAGCAATTTCCCGTAGTGTACGTGGTGTTCCGCTTGCACGGCAAGCAGCATAAAGCGCAGCAGCAGCGATAGCGGCAATTGACCTTCCTCGAACAAGACCTTTGTCTAAGGCTTTACGGTAAACTACAGCGGCTTTCTCCTTGATTGGTGGTGGAATGTATACTTTGTCTGAAAGGCGATCGAGTTCTGCCATGGCTTGAGCAAGATTTCGGTCAATGGATGAGTGCACTCTGCTCCGTATTTGCCATTTCCGCAAACGCCACATTTGCAGCCTTGTGGACAATGGCAGTTTTCTTCCAAAGGCATCTCGATCCACTTGGCTAATGGCTGTGGATAAGCCTTTGTCATGAACAGAATAAGATGTGGGAACCCCAACGCGGCTTCTTGACGCTTTTTCCTCTTGGGTAAATGCACGCCATTCTGGTCCTTTATCCATCATTTGCTCGTACAGGACCAGCCCGCAGTCGCCGCATACGGTTTCTCCGGTGTCGTAATCGTGAACTAGGTTTTCGCTACCGCACTCTGGGCACTTGTCAACCAAGCGCTGTTGTGTTTTAGTTTCTTTTTTGCTCAATCTTATCTACTCCATTCAACATGCGTAGAACCGTCACCATATGCCAATCTGGCTAGAAAATAGTACATTCGGCCCGCGCAAACTAAACGAAGGAACGTTACTACTATTTAAGCTTTGTGGTTTTAATAAAGCTATTGCACATATAACCTTAGAATTATAAGCATAGAGTAATTTTGCTAATGGAAAATAACGTAAAAAAATGTCAACAGAAAAAACAAATATGCCAACGCCAACCTTGCATGAAGAACGCTTATTAGGATAAGAAATGTCCTAAAACTCTAGCCTTAATAAAAAGGAAGACTTGAAGCCCGGTGGTGTAGTGGTCAAGCATAGCGGGCTTTGGACCCGCCGACGAGAGTTCGAATCTCTCCCGGGCTACCTTGCTTTTTAGTTGGGCACACGTTTCCTCAAAAAGTCAATCCTCGCAGATAGCAGAGGCAAGATTTTCTCCACCGCAATGAATGCGACTGTGGCGTAGGCGATTCCTCCTAAAACATCCACCACATAATGTTCGCCGAGGTAGACTGCGCTAAACCAAGTTCCAACAGGAAGCGCCAACACTGGAAGTGCCTTCCACTTCCAAACTTTGAACGCGAAAAGAAAGACCAGCCAAGGCAAAGCTGAATGCATACTGGGAAAGGCAGCGTACAAGTTCGGGCTTAAAAAATAAAACAGCGTCTTGTAAAGAGGAATACCTATGCTAGCATCAACTGACACAGTTAAGATTTGCGTAACATTTGGAACTGCAATCCACGGAGGCGCCACAGGGTAAAAGAGAAAAGTTATCAGAGCACCGTACGTGCATACACCAAAGGCAACGATGTATTTCCAGTAGTTCTTGGGACTTTTCTTCCAAAGAATAAAAGCGAAGATGGTTGGTACGAAAAAATATAAGGAATAGAAAACGGCTCCCATGTAATCTAAAATAGGCATCCTAATGGTTTGCTGAAGAATCAGGCTGGGAATTTGACCGAACAATTGCATTTCNNGGAAGAATTTTGTATTCTAAGCAGAAGACGGTTATAGCCACTAAGTACATTGCTGGGAAAAGAAGAGCGAAGAAACGGGAAGAATGATAGTCAAAACTTTTTAAATCAATCTTGAATCTTTTCTCTTCTTTTTTCTTTACCATTATGTAATCGTAACCAGCCACTTAGCTTGTGTGCTTTTTAAATGTCACTTAGCTTACGTGCTGCTTTTTAAATGCTTTTTCCCAATTTGAACACAAAACAGCCGACCAATTACGTACGATTGGCACTAAGACCAAACAGCTATGCTCCTTTATCGGGCAATTTTTGGTTTTGTCTATTTTTACGGGTTGCGAAAAAACTGAATACTCAGGTTAAGTTAGCGCTTTAAATACAGCAAAACATGGGTCTGCTAGTTCAACTTTATACAAACTATTGTTCCTCAATCAAAAATATAGCTTTTTTCCAGAGAACAAAAAACTTTAGAAACCGCTTTTGTGGGTTGTTGCTTGTTTGTCTATTATTTCAAGTGCCTTATTTGTTGCTAAATAGTAACCGTGAATAATTGTGTTAGCATGAATCCCCAAAGATAAAAGCTCATCTGCTTCCTTTAACAGCGCCGACAAGAACACAACAAAAGTGTCCACGCCATCGCCCGCTTCTTCTCGCTGCATTTTGGCTTATTCCGCAATTATAACTGCTGAGGATACTGAATTGCAAGCTCATCCAAAATTGCAATTGCATCCTTCGTGATTTTAATAACCTGCTCCGGACCACGATTATACACAACCAGTTTATATGCGCCCTGTGGACCCAACGTGCTCCGGATTTTGTCGGCTGCAAAAATGGCTAAGCGCAAATTTTCTCGCCAAACATCTTTTCCAGTTGTGCGCTTGTAGTTTAGAGAAATTATGGTTTCCATAGTTATCATTCTTTAATAATTAATCGTGCAGAACATATGCAACTGAAGTCTGCGCATACTTGCTTTGTTCTTGAAGCTCTTAAAACTAAGTGTTGTAGCAACACAGCAACAAGTGCCAGAAAAGCAACGGTGAATTCCACAAAGGCATTTAAGGAGCAACGTACGAAGCGTGGCAAGTGGGACAAATGAATAAGCGTACCTTGCTGTTTATCATATTAGGCTTGATTGCAGTTATAGTTGCATCCTCATTGATTATATACCAAAATAGCGTCCTCACACCTCAAGGCTCAGGCGTTGTTTGGAAGCGCCCTATTGAGAACTTTGCAACTGGCTTAGCGGCTGATACTGGAAAAGTGTTTACCATGGATATCTCAGGGAACGTAAACTGCTATGACATTCAAAACGGCAAATCCATATGGAACGGCAGTAGCGTAGGCGGTTATTTCGCTGCAGGACTCACAGTAGCAGAAGGGAGAGTTTATGGAGGCTCAGAGTATGCTTCAGTTGGCTGCTTAGATGAGACAACTGGACAGTTCCAATGGAGTTTCACAGGTGACATAGACCATCGTCAAGCCCCTGATAACATCATTGTTAAAGATGGTCGAGTGTTTACAATTGCAGAAGGTGTTAGCGCAATTGTTAGTGCCCACAACGCAACCACTGGACAGCTTCTATGGCAAACACCGTATATATTTGGAACTTTTGGAAATATAACTGACTTGAACACTTGGTGGGCAAGCGGCTTTCCGTTGGGAGGCGACCCATTTGAGGGCAACTCAGTTTATGCATTAGGTGGCAACGAGTCAAGCCCATACATTTTTAAGCTAAACACCGACAACGGCAGTATTCTTTGGCGTGCTAATATTACTGTATTTAGTGGTCTTCCAAGTGTTCTGGCAACCTATCAAGGGCAAGCCATCATACAGAACAGCAACCAAATCTTTAGTTTGAATGAGACTTCAGGCGACAGCCTTTGGAGCATTGATGTTGGCGCATCAATCTACCAGCCAACCGTCTACAACGGTCTACTGCTTTTTGCAGCATCAGACGGCAACTTCTATGCGCTCAATTTGGCTGACGGCAAATTAGCATGGAAAACTAAAGTTGACAACCAAAACCTACTCTCACAAGTTAACGAAACTAACACTCTCACGACTTATCCAATACAAGTCGACGCTCAAAACCAAAGAGTATATTGGAGTTTCGGGGTTACCCAACAACTTGGAACGACTAGCGAAAACAAACATGACCGATACACAGGAACTATATGCAGCCTCGACTTGGCAACTGGCAAAGTTATTTGGACAAGGCAAATAGAAGACAGTGGCGTCTTCTACAGTCCGCCTGTCGGTTTAGTCTTCAATAAAGATGCTGTCTTTTTGACGGAAAACAATGTTCTTTGGATTTTTAGCGCATCAACAGGCAACTTAGCTAGGAATCAGCACTTCGACCACTATGTTTTGCCGCCAGTCGCATCAGATAATGAAGTGTTTGTGGCAGCAGACCTCAACCTTACCGCCTATGGATAATTAAGCATTCTTTGAGCAGAGAAACAATCCTACTTCCGCAAACAAGTTTGGAAACAGCTTGACTGTGCTATTTTTTCTAATAAAGGCTGAATCTTCGATGTGTATGTTTCTTTTTTTGCAGTAATCCTTGAAGTCGGCGATGCCTATGAAATGAAGGTTTGGTGTGTCATACCACTCGTAAGGTAGCGCTTTGGTTACTGGGACTCTTCCTTTGAAGAATATTTGGAGTCTGGCTGAGGCTTGCACAAAATTTGGAAAGCCAACAATAGCTTTTTTTCCCACTCTCAAAGCCTCTTTCAAAGCAAAGTCTGGTTTTTTTACTTGCTGTAGTGTTTGGTTTAGTATAACGTAATCGAATGAGCTGTCTGCATATTCAGAGAGGCCTGTGTCTATGTCTTGTTGAAAGACGCTTAATCCCAAAGCGACACATCGATGGATGTCTGTTTCGCTTAGTTCTATTCCTTGAGCATGCACCTGCTTTTCAGTTAAGAGGAGAGCTAAGAGTTCTCCGTCTCCGCATCCAAGGTCCAGCACCGATGCCTCTTTGGTTATCCAGTCTAGGATGATTTTGCACTCTGTTTTTATTGGCGCCTGCTTCATTATGCACCACCGTTATATCCATTCGAAACTGTGTTCAGGAAATGCTTGATCAGGTGAGTTTCTTGTTCTGTTTCAAGAAGGAACGCGTCGTGCCCATAAGTGGAATTTATTTCACAATAAGTTGCGTCGACTCCTGCAAGCTTGCATGCTTTCACGATTTCTTGAGACTGATACGCTGGGTAGAGCCAGTCGGATTTGAAGGCTATTACGAGCACTTTTGCCTTTAACCCGCTAAAGATGCTGGCGAGGCTTTTTCCGTTGAGAATGTTGAAGTAGTCTATGGCTTTTGTAATGTATATGTACGAGTTAGCGTCGAATCGTTTAACAAAGTTGTCGCCTCGATAACGCAAGTAGCCTTCAACCTCAAATTCCGCGCCAAACTTGAACGGCTCCTTATCTGGGCGGACGCGTCTTCCAAACTTTTCCGCCATTGAAGCATCGCTCATGTAGATTATGTGTCCAATCATTCGTGCTACGGCTAAGCCTTTCGCTGGAACCTGCGAGCCATAATAATGCCCCCTCTTCCAGTCGGAGTCAGCCATGATTGCTTGGCGGCCAACTTCGTTGAAGGCTATCTGCTGAGGAGTATGCTTCATGGTCGTTGCAATTGGTATCGCAGACCATATTCTGTCGGGGTAGGAGACCATCCACTGGAGAACTTGCATTCCACCCATAGAGCCGCCGATGACCGCGAGGAGCTTCTCTATGCCTAAATGGTCAATTAAGCGAGCTTGCGCGTTCACCATGTCGCCAATCGTTACAAGTGGAAAGTCGCTACCGTAGGGTTTGCCAGTTTTCGGATTCGTGGAAGATGGACCTGTTGAGCCCCGGCAGCCCCCAATAACGTTAGAGCAGATTACAAAATACTTGTTTGTGTCTAAGCCTTTCCCGGGACCGATTAAGCTGTCCCACCAACCATTGGTTCCCGCGGCATGGGCGTCTCCTGAGAGCGCATGCAGGACTAGGATGGCGTTTTGTTTTTGCTTGTTTAGTGTGCCGTATGTTTCGTAAGCCAGCGTTATTGGACCAAGTTTTTCGCCTGACTCAAGCGCCAACTCGTTTGGCGGGTTTGCGAATGTGAAGTGTTTTTGCTCTGAATCTATGAGGGTTTGGTTAACTGTTGCTAAATGTGATGCCTCCAAAAAATTGGTGATGTTTAGGGCTTAGCTGATTTTTGCAACGCTTGTTCTATGTCTTCGATGATGTCGTCTGGGTCTTCGATGCCTATTGATAGTCTGATGTAGTCTTGGGTTACGCCTGTTGCCTCTTGCTCTTGAGGGGTTAGCTGTTGGTGTGTTGTTGATGCTGGGTGGATGACGAGGCTTTTTGCGTCGCCAATGTTAGCTAGATGCGAGAGGAGCTTAACTGATTCGATGAATTTTTTGCCTGTTTCTAAACCGCCTTTTATGCCGAAGCCTATGAGACCACCATAGCCGTCTTTGAGGTATTTTGCTGCTATTTTGTGGTTCGGGTTATCAGGTAAGCCTGGATAGTTAACCCAGTTGACTAGCGGATTCGTCTTGAGGTAGGTGGCAACTTTTAGTGCATTTTCGGAGTGTTTACGTTGTCTGAGGGGTAGTGTTTCTAAGCCTTGTAGGAACAAGAAAGAGTTGAACGGACTCAAGGTTGCTCCTAAATCTCGCAGTAATTGTACGCGTACTTTGAAGATGAATGCGACGTTTCCTAAGCCTGGGAAGTTTCCGAATGCGCCCCAGTATTTGATTCCATGGTAGCTTGGGTCGGGCTCGGTGAATTCTGGGAACTTTCCGTTGTTCCATTTGAATTTGCCGCTGTCAATGATTACGCCGCCAATGCTGGTTCCGTGACCGCCTATGTATTTTGTGGCCGAGTCAACGATTATGTCAGCTCCGTAATCTATGGGTCTTACTAAGCCCACTCCAACGGTATTGTCAACGACCAAAGGGATTCCTGCGTCGTGGGCTATTTTGGCGATGGCTTCGAAGTCAGGTACGTCGAGTTTAGGATTGCCGATTGTTTCAGCGTAGATTGCGCGTGTTTTGGGGGTTATGGCTTTTTTGAATTCCGCTGGTTTTGTGGAGTCTACGAATTTTACGGTTCTGCCAAGTTTGGGGAAAGTATAGTGGAAGAGCTCGTAGGTTCCGCCGTACAGGTTGTTTGCTGAAACGATTTCGTCGCCCACCTCCGTTATGCCTAGTAGCGCTAGCGATATGGCTGCTTGTCCTGAGGCTACGGCTAAAGCGCCTGTTCCGCCTTCAATTGCAGCTACTCTTTTCTCGAAAACGTCGGTTGTGGGGTTCATTATTCGAGTGTAAATGTTTCCTAGTTCTTTTAGGGCAAACAGGTTTGCCGCATGCTCTGTGCTTTTGAATACGTACGAGGTTGTTTGGTATATGGGGACTGCTCTTGCGTTTGTTGCTGGGTCAGCTGTTTCCTGTCCAGCGTGAAGTGCAAGAGTGTCAAGTTTTTTTGGCGCCATTTTGTTCTCACCTTTCAGGGCATAACCAATAACGGCGTTATATTGGTTTTTGCAAAAAATATTCCAAAAAGAATATTACCCAACGCAACCAATTACTAAACCATGTTCCCAACCTTAGAAGACATCGCAAAACGCAGACGCCAACTAGGCCTAAAACAGTCAGAACTAGCCAAAATGGCTGGCGTAAGCCAATCCTTAATAGCCAAGCTGGAAGCAGGAACCATCGACTCCTCCTACACTAAAGTGAAAACAATATTTGATGTGCTTGAGCGGTTAGAATTTAAAACTAAAGTTCAAGCGGGCAAAGTGCTCCACAAAAACGTTGTTACTGTCCAGAAAAACGAGCCGCTTTCCAAAGTGGTGAAATTAATGAAGGAGCATGGTTACTCGCAGATACCTGTTTTCGAAGGCAAACACTCTGTTGGCAGCATATCAGAAAAAGCTATTCTGCGGCAAATCTTGGCAGGGAAGGATTTAGAGCAGATATCTAAATTGTCGACTGAGGCAATAATGGAAGAAGCTTTCCCTCAAATAAACGAAGACGCCCCATTATCGCTAATATCAAACCTCTTGCAAACTTACTCAGCTGTTTTAGTTTCCAAAAAAGGCGAAGTAATAGGCATCATTACCAAAGCAGATTTACTAAGAATGATTTAATCTATTTTCATCCCGTCCTAATTCGACGTTTCTGCTTATCAGATACTGCCCTTATTTTGCTACTAAAACGATAAATCAAAATACGCCTACCCCTCCCTACTTTTTAGCTCTAGTTTCACTAGCTAAAAAGAGCCTATTTAGCCCTCGCCGCAAGCTAGCCCAGTCATTGCTTTAACGTATCTTGAGGCTTCCTCTCTTGTTTTAAAGGGACCATAAACAAAATCGTATTGAGGATGCGTTTCTTTTGTGGGCTTAATGTCGGATTCTATTATTTCGGGTCTTTTGTTTTCTTTAAACCCTAAGTAAATCATTAAGCCGCTCCTCCAATGGAAAGTGTTCTACATCCAATTTATTAAGTATAATGCTGTTATAATGGCGAAACAAAATGGGTGCTCGATGCGAAAGTATAGGAAAATTCGTGCTTCCTGTTTTCAGGTCCCTTGTCGCTAAAGAACTCGTTAACACTTATCATTTAACACAGGTTGAAGCGGCAAAGAAACTCAAGACAACCCAGGCTGCAGTAAGCCAATACATAAACTCCAAACGCGCCATCAAAGGCACCGAACAATTCCACGACATCCTACCCAGAATCCAAGCCGTAGCCACGGAAACCGCTAAACGCCTCGCAAACCAAGAGACAACTTGGGACGATGTCACACTTGATTTCTGCAAGCTTTGCTCATCTTTTTACGCGACGAAAGAAAACAAAACAGGCGACAACTACACAATATAACGGAATTATGTTTTGTGAAGGTTGAGGCTGTTAGAAGCATTAGAAGGTTAAGACCAAACGTTTGGGGCATTAATTTTTTTAGTTGCAAACGGTATAAAAATATATCGTATTGCCTAAAGATAATACCTAAACGATATAAAATTGTATATGATAGTCGATTTTTCAATAAATTTCCATTATTGTCTAGTCGTCAATTATTTCAATCATATGCTTACCGCAACACTCAGGCGCTTTCTCCACGTTACGCTTGGCTTCACCTGTGCAGCAAATGTCATAATCCGACCGTTTTTTGCAACCGCATTTTGTACATTGAAATGTTGGCATAACCAGTTATTATTTTTATTATTCATTTTAATTTTCCTCTAAACATGCTTAAAATGCCATTTATCATAAGAGTGTCCATAGGACAATGTTTATGAGAATGGAAAAGAAATGTTTATATCAGTTGAATTCGCTTCTAAATGAATTCAGCTATAATTGCTAGCCCCGCAATTTTACATGGCGGCGGCTCAACCCCTACCGCAACGGCGAATTCGCCTTACAGGAATGAAGGAGTTGGCCTCCAATTGCGGGGACACGAATGTGGACCTGATTAATTGCTCAGTTAGGTCTGAATTGGGCTTTGACGTATGAGTGGAATGTTTTTCCCTCCAAATCCAGTTAGGCACAAAAATGCGAAAAGTGCAGAACGTACCACACAAAAAACAATTAGATCCGCAGACCAACAATGGAGTGTCACAACTCCGGTTGATCCTGCCGGACCCCACTGCTATCGGGATAGGACTAAGACATGCTAGTCGTGCGCTTCCTAGCCAATTTGGAAGCGCGGCACACAGCTCAGTAACACGTGGCTAACCTGCCCTTGGGATAGGAACACCCCCGGGAAACTGGGGCTAATTCCCAATAGGCGAAGAACTCTGGAATGAGTCTCCACCAGAAAGGGCATCTGCGCTATGCTCGCAGGTGTCGCCCAAGGATGGGGCCGCGACCGATCAGGTTGTTGGTGAGGTAATGGCTCACCAAGCCTTTTACCGGTGCGGGCCGTGGGAGCGGGAGCCCGGAGATGGGCACTGAGACAAGGGCCCAGGCCCTACGGGGCGCAGCAGTCGCGAAAACTTTGCAATAAGCGAAAGCTTGACAGGGCTATCCCGAGTGCCATCCGCTGAGGAAGGCTTTTACCCAGTCTAGAACGCTGGGGGAATAAGGAGAGGGCAAGTCTGGTGTCAGCCGCCGCGGTAATACCAGCTCTCCGAGTGGTGTGGATGTTTATTGGGCCTAAAGCATCCGTAGCTGGCTAGGTTAGTCCCCTGTTAAATCCACCGAATTAATCGTTGGATTGCGGGGGATACTGCTTGGCTAGGGGACGGGAGAGGCAGACGGTATTTCCGGGGTAGGGGTGAAATCCTATAATCCCGGGAGGACCACCAGTGGCGAAGGCTGTCTGCTAGAACGCGCCCGACGGTGAGGGATGAAAGCTGGGGGAGCGAACCGGATTAGATACCCGGGTAGTCCCAGCTGTAAACGATGCAGGCTAGGTGTTTGGACGGCCACGTGCCGTTCTAGTGCCGCAGGGAAGCTGTTAAGCCTGCCGCCTGGGGAGTACGATCGCAAGATTGAAACTTAAAGGAATTGGCGGGGGAGCACCACAAGGGGTGAAGCTTGCGGTTTAATTGGAGTCAACGCCGGAAATCTCACCGGGAGCGACAGCAGTGTGAAGGCCAGATTGAAGGTCTTGCCAGACGAGCTGAGAGGAGGTGCATGGCCGTCGCCAGTTCGTGCCGTGAGGTGTCCTGTTAAGTCAGGCAACGATCGAGACCCGCGTCCTCTGTTGCTACTAGCTTTGTGCTGGGCACACTGAGGAGACCGCCACTGATAAAGTGGAGGAAGGAGCGGGCCACGGCAGGTCAGTATGCCCCGAATCTCCCGGGCCACACGCGAGCTGCAATGGCAGGTACAATGAGTTCCGACCTCGTAAGGGAAAGGCAATCTCGAAAGCCTGCCGTAGTTGGGATCGAGGGTTGTAACCCATCCTCGTGAACATGGAATCCCTAGTAATCGCGTGTCATTAGCGCGCGGTGAATACGTCCCTGCTCCTTGCACACACCGCCCGTCGTTCCACCCGAGCGACTTTTGGGTGAGGCGCCGTCTTTCATGGCGGCGTCGAATCTAAGTTTCGTAAGGGGGGAAAAGTCGTAACAAGGTGGCCGTAGGGGAACCTGCGGCCGGATCACCTCCTAAGTAAAAAAGCATGTATGTGCTTGATTGGAGGAGCAAGGAGAACATTAAGAACACACAGGATACGTCAAAGCCCAATAAACATAGCAATCGTAGCCAAAAACGGGTTTTCATTTCTTATTTTTGTAGATGAGGTCTTTTTACATGCGGTTACGCATTTTTAGTTGCTGTTAGTTGCCGTTAATTACTCAGAGAAGGTGGTTCTTCTACTAATTATCGCATACTTTCATGCTGCTTTTGAACTTACTGAGCTCTTCTCCATCGTCAGGCTTACGAAAAACAAAAAGATGCTCATAAGAAAGAAGTAAAAAGTCTGTGTAATTGCCACTATTCGATTGCTTGTTTATACCAACCCATTGTTCCTTCGCAGTGCTAGAGAGACCTACCCATTTCTCTTAGTAGTTTTAGTTTTCCATTGGTACTGTGTATCGAAAAAACCATATACTTTTCATGTCAATATCAAAAATAAGTGACTAGGTAGAAGAAGATGTGGGGTCAATTATGAATTTATCCCTTGAGACAAAAATTGCTGACAAATACACAAGCCCTTCTCAAAAAATTCGGATACTAACCGAACACTGGGTTGGTAATCAAGTTTATTGTCCAAACTGTGGAAATTTAGATATTGATAAGTATAGCAACAATAAACCGGTTGCAGATTTTTTCTGCTCGAGTTGCAAAGAGGATTATGAATTAAAAAGCAAGAAAAAACAGATAGGCACAAAAATTGTCGATGGCGCTTATCATACAATGATTGAACGACTGCAGGAAAGCCATAACCCGAATCTTTTTTTACTCAATTATGATTTGCAAACTTGGCAGGTAGTGAATTTTCTCGTTATCCCAAAACACTTTTTTGTCCCAGATATAATTGAAAAAAGAAAAGCATTATCTCAAACTGCAGTGCGTTCAGGTTGGGTGGGTTGCAACATTCTTCTGCAAAGTATTCCAAAAACGGGTAAAATTTTTATAATAAAAAATAAAACTGTTGAATTGAAAGACAAAGTGCTTATGGAGTGGAAAAAGACGCTTTTCCTACGTGAGAAAAAAGATTTAGGCGCAAAAGGTTGGCTTTTAGATGTGATGCTGTGTGTTGAGAGAATAGGACACAAAGAATTTTCACTGGATGAAGTATATGGATTTGAAAATGTTTTAAGCCTAAAACATCCCGATAACCATCACGTCAAAGATAAAATTCGTCAGCAATTACAATTCTTGCGAGACAAAGGTTATCTTGAATTTGTTGAACGAGGACGTTATCGTCTTGCATAAATTCAGGTAAGAACAATTAAATACATTGAGGATTTGCGGCTGGTCCAAGCAAGCCTGGACTAAACTGTTTCTTCAAAAGTTATGTTGGCTGGTTTTTCATTTAGGAACATCTGTTACAAATGATGAAGATATCGTTCCTTTCACGCTTGGTTTAAGCTTTGCCATCGCTTCTTCTTTGTTGCAGCCTTGGGCAAGTATTATGCACCAACTATTTCCTTCGTCCCCAGTGATTATAGTTTCGCCTGTTTTTGGGTTCTCCCATACCCAGATTCGGTTTCCAATATACTCACCAATGGGGTCATCCAAGCCTAGTTGCTTAAGGATGCTCTCGTCAGAGACAACCCTACCCTTGAAATAGAGGCCCATCCGATTGCTTCTCCCTGTTATAGGAAAAATAATTCGTTATTGCTTTATAAATAGGATCATCGGTGATGCAACGAACAGATTAACAATATGAGAGAACAGTTAAAAAAGATGCAAAACTAAAATTATTGTTTCAGAGCCTATTTGGAGCATATTTGAACATCTAGCAATTAAAGTCCATGTTAATAGTGCCAAAAAATACATGAAAGTATGTTGAAAAGTGCTGACATTTAATCTGTGCAGCTCTATGTTGAATTGTATTTGGGGCATATTAGAAGCATCTAGTAGACCGGAGAGGAGGCTGTTGCGCACACATAAATCTCTTAGGGCAAAGAGCCTTGTCCTTTGGATTTAGCGGTGTGGAGTGGTTTGGAATTTTTTTGTTTATTATTGTCTGCTTATTTAAGTTGCCTAAGAGCTAGAAAGTGGCGTGATTCAAAAAAATTGTTAACTCTTTCTGTTGTGTTTCTCGTTTATTTCGTTGAACAGGGCTTGTTTCAGGCTCTGTTTAGATGTCACGCATCAACATTGAAACTAGTCACGCAATAACATAGAAACCTGTCACTCAATCTTAAACGCTTACCAGAGCTTTCAAAACAAGGTTATTCGGTTAGTGTTTATAGCCAGGTTCGTTTGGTTTCTTTTATAGAATCAAAATGCGGGTCGTCTGAAATTATCTTTGCTTGGTTTCTGATGGCTGTGGCTGCTATGATGCAGTCGCCTATTGGTACGTGTTTGTATGTGCTTTTGAGAATGCCAGCTTCTTTGGCGATGGAGGGTGTTAGGCTCTCGATTTTTATTCCGCTTGCAGTAATTGAGAGATATATCATTTCCGCTTTCTCTTTGCCCTCTCTTGAGCAGATAAGCTGAATTGTTTCGCAGACAACTATGGTTGGGATTATTCCGTTGGAGGTTTGGGTTAATTCCTTCATTTTCTGATTAGCTTTCTGTCGTATTTCTCTGTCTTGGGAATAATAGTATTCTACAAGAAATCTGCTGTCTAAAACTTGCTTCAAATGCTAGTATTCCTCACGGAGCTTATCAAGTTCCTTTTTCAGTTCCGCCACATCTGCGTGTCCAGCAAAAATTCCTGCGCAATCCTCTATTTTAGGTACAGGCTTGAAAACCACTGTTTGGTCAACAGCTTCCACTGCCAAGTCGTCTCCTTCTTTTATTCCTAGTTTCTCTCTGATTTCCGCAGGAATGGTTGTCTGTCCTTTTCTAGTAACCTTAACTATTTTCTGCATTGGGCATCCTTAAACAACATAAAAAATACTACCTATAAAAACCTTCCTAACAAAATAAAAAGTACTACAACAATACGACAACAACTTCAGCGGTAAACCTGGCGATGGATACGTCATTATTCAGTCAGTGTTTTGGTGTAGTCCCAGATTTTGTCGCTTACATAATGCAGCGTTTTAACTACTGGTCCTTTTTTGGTTTGCCTTGCCGCTTCTGCGTCGTAGAGGCTTTCGCCTAAAGCCAACGCTTTGCCAAACTTCATATCCACTACAAGGACGATGTCGCCTTTGCTGAATTCTCCTTCAATGCGCACTATGCCTGGTGCCATAACATCTGCGCCCTTGCAAACATAGGGGACGGCGCCCATGTCAACAACTATTTTTGGCGCTTGAGCAGTGAACTCGGTGAAAAGCAGCGTGGGCAAAATCCTATCGCCAGCTTTGTAGAATAGTGGTTTTCCGCCTATTAGGTAAATTAAGCCTACGTCAGATTCAACAACTTCCACGTTTACTTTAGAACCGAAAAGTGCTTCCAGGTCGAGTTTTAGGTTTGTTGAGGCTTCGGTTAGAATTTGTTTTGCTTCTTTCGTTTTTAGGGAATATCTTCGTTGCTTTGTGGGCATAGTTTTCTATCTCGTAATCACTGCAAGGGTGAAATTTAACTTTGCTCTCCTCTTATTTGTTTGTGAAATGGCAATCTTTTGAGGATTTTATCTAACCACTTACCTACATCCACTTTAAACATTATAACTGTAACAATAACCGTTAAAACTATAGAGAGGACAATCATTGCTTCCTGACTAAACCATGATGAAAATTGAGCTTCAGCCCAGTTGCCCAAAAACGCGCCAACAATCGTTATGGAAATCTTGCCGAGAAAGTAGGCTAAGAAAAACTTTGCAGGATTATACTTCATGAGCCCGAGCGGTATAACTACAGGTTCATCAGGAATAGGTGTGGCAGCAGCTATATAGAGCAGCAAAAAAGCCCAACGTTTAACTTTCGCTCCATCAGCATCAAGCCGCTGGCGCCTTTTTTCGCTGAGATGTCCACTTACAAAGAAAGTAATCATGTAATGAATCCCTTTTGCTAATGCAGCAGCAAGCGCAACAAGAAAACCTATGGTAACTAGTGCGGTTGCGTCAGCGTTTGCCATGCCGATTGCTGCCGTTGAAGCTATGAAGAGGTTTGAGGGACCAAAGAAGGGTATTAGGTTAAATCCAAAAGCGACTAAAAAAGTAATTATAAACTCAATGATAAACGCCATGCCCTGTTCCCTATTTTACCCCTTTAAAAATAAATCATTAATACATACTTATAAGCACAAACAAATTGAAGGGAAAATAGCACCTTAATAAAATAAAATTAATCTAAAAATTCCCCTTTCTTAATTTAGAACAAGGGCTAGTTTTAGGTAGAAAGTTAAGTTGAGGTAATCCAGCTAAGAGAATCTCAATTCATGCTTAGATAGGTTTAAATGTGGAGAGTTCAAGTATAAAAGAGATAAAGATACATGAGGATTCCAAAATGAGCGAAATGACAACCGAAATCCTTGAACAAAACCTTAGCAAAATCGTACTCGTACGATTGAAAGGCGGAAAAAGCCTCAGGGGAAAACTGAAGGGTTTCGACCAACACCTAAACCTAGTTCTAGAAGAAACAGAAGACACAACATCAGTTGAAAACCAAAAGAAACTGGGACTAATAATCGTCCGCGGAGACAACGTAGTATTAATCTCACCACCGCCTAGGTGACCGCCGTGGGAAAAGGCACACCATCAATGGGCAAGCGCCAAGGCAAAGTTGAACATATAAAATGCCGGCGCTGCGGAAGACGCGCGTACCACGTGCGCGATAAGCGTTGTGCAGCTTGCGGTTACGGAGAAACCACGACCCTAAGACGGTACAATTGGCGAACAAAGACTCTGCAAAGACAAAGAGTAATTTAATCGTCAAGTTTTTTCGTTATTTTATTTAGTAGTTACAAAAATATTTTAAAAACAAAAATATTAGAAAGGGCTGAGCCGGCTTTATTAGCTTGGTGTATTGTAATAGCCCTTATCTATCTTAACAAAGATTAGTGGACCTTTACTTTGAGCCATCTCGCGAGCTTTCCTCAATGCGTCATTAACTGCAGTGAAAACTCTTTCTTTGTCGCTGGGATCTTGAACGCCTTTTTCTCCAAGCTCCATTTTTAGAAGATTTTCAGACAAGATTTCTGTTCCACATATCTCTCCATTCTTAATCAGAGTAGCCACTACAATCTCTAGGAGTTCTTGCTTGTTCTCAATTCTCTTCCATACCGGTTCAGCATTGCTGATGTTTTTTGAAATTTTACTCCATCTACTAGCGTTTTGGTCGCCTATGAGCAGTTTGACCCGTTCCTTCCATTTCTTGAACCAAATGCCAATCCAAACGGTTAAAAACCCGTCCAGTTCCGATGGATCTTCCCTGAAAAGATTCTCTAGTCTTTCAACTAGTTCGCATTGGCTTGCTTCTTTTCCAATAAGATTCCAGTGAAATTTAAGGTAATTAGTGAAGTCTTGGCAAGCAACCTGCAAAACTTTGCGGTCTGACCCCATAAGATCAAGGGCAGGATCCGCCTCCTTCAATTTCTCCCCTATCATTATTTCTACGAAGTTCATTCTGATTCCCGCTCCGAAGCCCTCTCCATTATTGACTTAAGACAAAGGTTTTAATTAAACTTTATTTTCACGCGGGCATATAACTGCATAAGTCGGTTTCTATCAATATTACAAATTCCGATACGTCCCAGAGAATTATTCAATAAACCCTGGGAGTGCAGTAACATCATGTAAAATCAAATCAGGGCATTCCTTGACAAGTTCTTCACATCGAAACAACCCAGATAAAACCGCTACAGTTCTTGCACCCGCAGCCTTTCCAGCCCGCACATCATTAACAGAGTCTCCTGCAATGATGCAGTCGCATATTTCAACATCTAGGGCTTTAACACATTTTATTAATGCTTCAGGCGAAGGCTTAGGTTTAGACGTATCCAGAGCAGTCACAACATGCGTGAAATATTTTGATATGCCGAAGCAATCTAGCTCTTTTATGATGGCTTGTTTTGAGACTTGGCGCATGGTTATCAGGGCGAGTTTAGCTTTTTCCGAGAGGATTTCAATTGTTTCTGAAACGTTAGGTAAAAGCTTGGTTTTTTCTTGTGTTATTGAATAGTAAGTTTTCAAGTACACGCCTAGGAACTTTTTGGTATCGCCATTCATGATGTCGCTGATTGTGAGACCTTGTTCGAGCCTTCTCGGAATTTCCAAGGCAGTCTTCCTTTCTGGCGGTTTTTGCCCAACAGATTGAAATGCTATTCTTGCTGCTTCTATATAGGCTTCTTTGGAGTCAACTATTGTGCCGTCTAAGTCCAAGAAAATGCCTTTCACTTTGAATCCGTTTTCGTTCATTAACCGTGTCTCTTGCCCTTGAATGGTGATTCCTTATTTCTTAAACGTTTCTCATAAATTTGAAGGATTAATCTTGCTGTAAATCTATTTTTTCTATATAGATTATGAAGCGAATCTCTATAGGCACCTGCGATTGCATATTACCTTGAATATGCGGAGAGGTGAAAAAAGAATGATCTCAAGAGATTGCGATGGCTGCTCCATGCTTAAGGAATGCAGCAGACGCTATCAGAAAGCCATGAAAGGGGACAAAGTCTACTGCCCAGACGGAACAGCTCACCTTATTGACAGTTACAGTATAAATCAAAGCCCCGATGTAATCTGTTTCTTAGAAGCTTTTCAATGATTTAGACAGCCTTAACTTGCTTCGGCCCCCCTCAATAGGCGAGAGAGAAGCGGAAAAATAATTTAACATAGCTATTTTTAAATTTTAACAATAGCTCGCTGTTTATGCTTATTATGATTCATATATGCGCATTTTTCTATATATTCTATATTCTCTATGAGTCAGTTTGTATTCTATGTTGGGCGAATATATTACCCTGTTTATCTATAAACCCCAAAACGAGGGAAAAAAACGAATAAAACATATACAATCCTAAGCATAGCGACAATCGTAATAGTTATCGCAGCAGTTTTCAGCTACATGTACATAGTAAATTCAAGTTCAGTACAACAGCCCACACCAACTCCAACTCCCACCGCATCAACAAACCCTAATCCAACTGCAACACCAACATCCTCACCAACCAGTACTCCTACTTCGACAGCATACCCAACTCCAACCCCAACAGCGACACCCAGTCCAACGCCAACTCCATCACCAGTATCATTGACTGGCGCAGGAGCAACGTTCCCCTATCCACTGCTTAACGCAATGATAACCAATTACACAACAAGCGTGAAACCTAATGTACAAGTAAACTACCAATCAATAGGCAGCGGCGGCGGAATCTCAGCAATGCAAGCAAAAACGGTAGATTTCGGAGCCTCTGATGCGCCATTAAGCGCCACCGACATGGCTAACGTACCTAACGCATTGCACATTCCAGAAACAATCGGCGCAGTAACAATAGCCTACAACTTACCCGGCGTACAAACAGGCATTCACTTAACTGGCAAAGTTATTGCAGACATTTTCCAAGGAACAGTAACAATGTGGAACGACCAGGAAATCCAAAGCCTAAACACTAATGTTACACTTCCAGCAAAATCCATACTAGTAGTCCACCGCTCAGACAGCTCAGGAACCACCTTCATCTTCACCGGCTACCTTAGCGCATCAAGCACAGCATGGAACAGTTCAATTGGACAAGGCAAATCAGTCTCATGGCCAGTAGGAATCGGTTCTAACGGTAACACAGGTGTTGCTTCGGTGGTTCAAGGACAACCATATGCTATCGGCTATGTTGAATTAGCTTATGCATTGCAAAATAGCATGACTGTTGCAGCAGTTCAGAATCCAGCTGGAAACTGGATCTTACCATCACTCGCATCAACAACAGTAGCGGCTCAATCAATAGCTTCAGCAGGTCTACCGGCAGGCAACGCTAGCTGGACAAGCGTAAACATACTTAATGCGCCAGAACCAAACGCGTATCCAATTGTAAGTTTCACCTACTTACTGGTGTACAAAGAACTGAACGTGTTACCCGACATGACTCAAGACAAAGCAACAGCACTCGTGCAATTCCTCTGGTATGTAGTGCATGACGGTCAAAACTTGTCACCTGGATTAGCCTATGCTCAACTGCCACCAAACGTTGTCCAAATAGACGAAACAACCATTAAGTCGATAACCTTCAATGGGCAAACATTACCCACAACCTAAAATAACCAAACCCCAACTTTTTATTTTTAATTTAAATTAAAAAAATACATCATTCTTAACCAATCGTCAAGTAAAAAGATAGGAAATAGATTAAAAAAACTAGCTTAGAACTGAATCAACGTTTAAGTTAAGCACAACTTCGGAAATGTCGCTGGCGTATTCTGCTGTTCTCCTGACACTTTCGATAAGCAATCTTAAGTTAACGATTTCTTCGATCTTAGCGTTTTGCGAAAAAAGAACAGCTTCTTTCTCCAGCTTATGTACCTGACTCAGCTTTTCAATAACACTTTCAGCCAAGTTAAAGTCATGCCTAAACAACGCGTCCATAGAATTTTCAAACATTGAATTAGCCAAACCGCTTAACTGACCTATCTTTTCTAAAAGCTCTTCATTGACTGGCTCTTTTAAGAGTAGCGTGTTTTCGGCGATTTTGGTTGCGTGATCTGCGGTTCTCTCAACCGCTTTCCCTATAAGTCTGTAACCTAAGCAGTCTTTTTGGCTGTTTAATCCGATTTCTTTTACGATTCTTTGGTTTGAAACCGCCAGCTTCAGAAGCCTCACTATGTACAGGCCAAATCGGTTTACTTCCCGGTCGGTTTCAATAACCGCTTTAGCACTGGGATAATCCAGTTTTTTTAGTGCAACTATGGCTTCTTTATGCATAGACGAAGCTATTATCGACATTCGACTTAGCGCATTCTGAACAGTAAGCTCAGGATAATTAAGTAAAACTTGTAGTGTTAAATCTGTTGGGGTGTCAATTACGATTTCTGTTCCAACCAAGTAGTGTCTGGCAAAAGTTTTGAGGTGGTTTCGAAGTTTTGAGGAGAGCACTTTTTGTCCTTGCGCTCTAATATGCAGAATGTTGTACCCATCTAAATAGGCGGAAATTGCTGTCCTCATGACGGCATCAGGATTATCGTTTAAGGATGCTTTGATGAAGGCTTCATCTTGCTTCTCTTTTTTTACAAACTTTGAAGGCGCTATTGATAGTGAGCCATCGTCTTCCTCACGGACCACCATTGAGCTTCCTCTCTTAAGCTCATTTCGAATAGCCCAACCCTTAGGCAACGAGAGTATGAATGTTGATCCGCCTGTCACCTGAAGTTTGCGTTGCTCTTCATTTATTTTTTCTGCTTCTTTAGTCACATTTGACTCCAAGTTACTTTTTCTATGAGGCGTCATTATATTAGGTATATCTATATAGACTATAAATTTTATGGAGATTCACTATATAAAAAACATGAACTTCTTAGTTAAACAAAAACGAGGACCAAAAATATGAATACTAAATATGCAATCGTATTCGCAATAGCTGCAATCGCCATAATAATAGGCTCAGTAGCAGCATACGTTTACCTTTCATAACCAAGCGCAACCGCCCAATCGATCACTTTGAATGGCGCTGGAGCAACATTCCCCTACCCACTTCTAAACAGCATCATCACAAAATACTCAACAAACGTGAAACCAAACGCGAAAATAAACTACCAACCAATCGGTAGTGGAGGAGGAATTTCTGACTTAAAAACCAAAACAGTTGATTTTGCAGCCTCAGACGCGCCACTAAGCGCCTCTGACGCGGCTGGTGCGCCAAACGCCGTTCATATCCCAGAAACTATTGGCGCTGTAACATTAGCTTATAACTTGCCTGGTGTTCCTTCTGGTCTTCACTTGACCGGCAAAGTCATCGCTGATATTTTCCAAGTAACAATAACAACGTGGAACGACCCAGCAATTCAAAGCTTAAACACTAATGTGACTCTTCCGTCAAAAGCTATAGTAACAGTTCACCGTTCGGACGGTTCAGGAACAACCTTCATTTTCACTGGCTACTTAAGCGCATCCAGCAGTTCATGGAATAGTTCAGTTGGACAGGGCAAAACAGTTGCTTGGCCTAATGCGCCCGGTGGAGCCATTGGTTCAAACGGCAACACAGGTGTTGCTTCAACGGTAAATGGTACACAGTACGCCATAGGATACGTTGAACTAGCTTATGCATTGCAGAACGGTATGACTGTTGCGGCGGTTCAGAATCCTGCTGGAAACTGGATACGACCAACTTTAGAATCAACACAACTAGCTGTCCAATCTGGCGCTGCAAGTGGCTTGCCAGCAGGCAACGAAAGTTGGACAAGCGTTAGCCTTCTTAATGCTCCAGATGCAAACGCGTACCCAATTGCAAGCTTCACCTACTTGCTAACATATAAGGAGCTTAACGTAATTCCTGGAATGACTCAGGAGCGGGCAACAGCACTTGTCCAGTTCCTCTGGTACGTAGTGCATGATGGTCAAGACTTGGCGCCAGGGCTTGCTTACGCAAAGTTGCCATCAAACGTTGTGCAAATAGACGAAGCAACTATTCGCTCATTAACATTCAACGGACAACAACTACCAACAACTTAAGGTGGATTAGCTCTGACCCAGCCCCACCCCCAAAAATTTTTTTCCAGTAAAATAAAACTAACAGGCGATAACTTATTCAAAACCATTGCTGCTATTGTTGCGGCTTCAGCAATGATCATCTTACTCATTACAGGATACACCTTAACAACTGGTTCAGTGCCCGTCTTGCAAAGGTTCGGTTCAAACTTTTTCTTTGGCACAGCTTGGAATCCGGTTGAAGGTAGAGAACTCTTTGGTGCGCTCCCATACGTGATGGGAACGCTTGTTACCTCAGGCATCGCACTCCTCATAGGTGTTCCGTTAAGTTTGGGTATAGCGATTTTTCTTGTGGAAATGGCTCCCCGAGCGCTCAGAGTGCCAGTCGGTTACCTTGTTGAGTTACTCGCAGCAGTTCCAAGCGTCATCTACGGGCTCTGGGGACTATTCATCTTCCGCTACTGGATGCTTCACTACATTGAAACACCAATATCCACCTATTTAGGCTGGATACCGATTTTCAGCGGAACACCCTTCGGCTTAGATATTTTCACCGCAGGAACAATCTTAGCAATCATGATAATTCCCACGGTAGCTTCTATCTCAAAAGAAGTCATAAGCGCGGTTCCTAACTCCATCCGTGAGGGCGCTTACAGCATTGGAGCAACAAAATGGGAAGTTATCCGATACTGGATCTTAAGCTATGGTCGCTCAGGCATTTTTGGAGCAGTAATCCTCGGCTTGGGGCGGGCTGTGGGAGAGACAATGGCGGTCTCAATGCTTATCGGAAACGCTACTGGTCCAGCAGCCATACCAACATCACTTTTTAAACCCAGCCAAACTATGGCTTCACTTATCGCTAACGGTTTTCTCGAAGCGACAGGTTCGTTAGAGGTTGCAGCTTATATCGGTGTTGGATTAATCCTGCTCCTGCTCAGTCTGCTGATTAACGTGGTTGCGCACGTGATGGTGAGTCGCTTGTTAAAGGTTAAGGGAGGCGCAATCGAATAATCTCCAATTACGGCTTCAGGAAATTCAAGAACAGACTTTTCTTTATTCTCTGCGCTGCATGCGTTGTTATAGCGATCACTCCTTTACTAAGCATACTATACGAGGTAATTGTGAGAGGGGCACCGCAAATTAGCCTCAATTTCTTGACTCAAAGTACCTCTGGCGGCGGCATTGGACCAGCAATACAGGGCACGTTGATTCTGATTGGGTTAACAAGCCTCATTGGAATCCCCCTAGGAATACTATCGGGTGTTTACCTTGCCGAATTTGGAAACAACAAGTATGCAGCCACCATGCGCACAGTCAACGATATATTAACCGAGTTTCCGTCGATAGTTGTTGGAATAACAGTTTACGGCGTAATAGTTATCGCGCTTATTGGGGAGTACTCGGCGATTGCAGGTGCAATCGCGCTTTCCTTCATCTTAATCCCCATAGTTGCCCGAACAACAGAGGAATCCCTAAAGTTGGTGCCGAATAATGTACGAGAAGCCTCACTTGCTCTGGGGGTTCACAAGTGGCGAACTACCCTCAGCGTCGTATTACCAGCAGCTAAAAGCGGCTTGGTAACTGGTACACTGCTTGCAGTCGCCAGAATCGCAGGCGAAACCGCACCATTAATTATGACGATTTTAGGTAACAGGTACTTCTTCCAAGGTTTAACACAGCCTATGGCTGCTTTACCGCTTGAAATCTGGCGGGACTCATTACAGCCACAAGTTAGTTTGCAGGCGCAGGGTTGGGGAGCAGCCTTAATTCTGATTCTTATAGTATTAAGCCTGAATATCGCAGTTAGAATAGCAAGCATAGGTCGACTTAAAAAATGACAAGCATGAACAGCACTCAAGATAAAGCGGTAAACCAACAACCTATCGATTTAGACATGAAAATGCAGAGCATAGGCTTAAACGCTTGGTTTGGAGCAAAACAAGTTTTAAAAGACATAAACTTAAACGTCAAAGCCAACGCAGTAACAGCCATAATTGGGCCCTCAGGATGCGGTAAATCAACGTTCATACGATGCCTAAACAGAATGCACGAACTTGTTTCAGGCGCCAAAACGTCAGGCCAAGTGCTATTAGACGGCAAAAACATTTACGAAAAACAGGTTGACCCGGTACAGATTCGCCGAAGAGTAGGCATGGTTTTTCAAAAGCCAAACCCATTCCCCACAATGTCTATTTACGATAACGTAGCGGCAGGATTAAGGTTAACTGGAACCAAGAAAGGAAAGAACCTGGATGAGGTAGTCAAGCGTAGCCTTGAGCAGGCGACCCTTTGGGCTGAGGTGAAAGACGATTTGAAGAAGCCGGGCACAAGTATTTCAGGAGGGCAGCAACAGCGGTTGTGTATTGCACGGGCTATTGCTTTGCAGCCTGAGGTTATTTTGATGGATGAGCCATGTTCAGCGTTGGACCCTATTGCCACCGCTAAAATTGAGAAGTTGGTGGTGGGGCTTAAGCGTGATTACACCGTTGTTATTGTAACACATAACATGCAGCAAGCGTCCAGAGTATCAGATTACACAGCTTTTTTCTACTTAGGTGCGCTTGTTGAGTTTGGGGCAACTAAAGACATTTTTGAGTATCCCAAGAACCCGTTAACAGAGAAATATATAACAGGAGAATTCGGATAAAGGAGAAAAAAGCTATGAGCAGAATAATTGACATGGGCTTAGAAGAACAAGCAGTCCTACTGGTTAAGATGGGCGAATTAACATTTGAAACGCTTGCCCTATCAATACGCGGCTACCTCAATGGAAAAAGTGTTCACCCGCAAGTGCGTGAAATGTCAGATATGCTCGTTTCAATGGCGGATAAGGTTGAAGATAAAACCTTTGAGTTAATCGTCCGGTTCCAGCCAGTCGCCTCTGACCTTAGAACAATAAAATCCTACATGAAAATAGGCTATGACTTTGCAAGATACGGAAGATACGCCCTTGACATATCATACATTAACGACCAGCTAAACGGTTTAAAAGAATGCGAAGCTTGGGCAAAAGACTACATTGAAGAAATGAGCGAAAAAGTACTCATGATGGTTAAGATAAGCGTTGATTCCCTTAGAAAACTCGACATAACCCTCGCCAAAACCATCTCCGAAACCGAACTTGAAGTCGACAAAATGTATTTTGATTATCTTCACAGGCTAATTGGTGCAGAGCAGGCTAAGAGTAAATGCGTAATTTCCAGCGCACTAATGACCCGGTATTTGGAGCGGATAGCTGACCACGCCACTTACGTTTGCGAATCAATCGTGTACATAGTAACAGGTGAAAAAATAACCCTAAGATAACAAGCCTTAATCTCTTAATGGCATTTCAATGATGAAGGTTGTTCCTTTCCCAACTTCGGTTTCAAAACTGATATGCCCGTTTAAAGCTTCTACCAGTTTCTTCACTACAGCTAAGCCGAATCCTTGACCTTTAGATTTAGTAGTGAATAATGGCTTGAAAATTTTCTCTTTACCCGCATCAGGAATTCCAACTCCAGTATCGGAGATTGCGATTATGACTGTTTTTGCTCTTGGAAAAGCATTTATTGTTAGTTCTCCGCCTTTTTCCTGCATGGCTTGGATGCCGTTAACAGTCAGGTTTGTCAGTATCCGCTGTATAAATGAAGGGTCAGTTTTAAGTGTTGGAAAAGGCTTCTCTACCAAGTAAGAAACTTTAATGTTATCTGGAAAATCTAATGCTGATATTAAACTTTGAATTATTTCTTCAAGGTTTGTTTCTTGGACGACAGGGGATAGAGGTTTAGCGTAATCCTGCAAGTCAGTAACAATTTTGTTGATGTACATCGTTTGTTCTTCGATGCTGAGGATGCTTTCAGTGATTTTTTTCTTTTCTGCACTTTCAGGTAACGCCTTTAATTCTTCTTCTGCTAAGTATAATTCGCCGATAATGGATTGTAGAGGGTTACGAATGTCGTGACCTATCATTCCTGCAGTTTCTCCGATGGCGGCTAAGCGTTCAACGCCTTTTAGTTTTTCAGTGCGGATTTTAACTAGTTCTTCAAGACGTTTGGTGTACTGCTCCAATGTGCCTTGAAGTCTTTTGCGTTCTGTAATGTCCTTGGCAAATACTGAGATTCCATTTCCTGTTGGGTAAACCTGAATTTCAAAAATAGTGTTGCCATTAACTTTACGAAGCGTATCGATAAAAGTTCGAGATTTATGCGTCCTCATCACTTCAAGATATATCCCGACTGCTTTCCTTGTTGTCTTGTCCTTTCCAAATACTTCGTAAAAATGTTTTCTTATAGCGTTTTCAGCGCTGATTCCGGTGAATTTTTCGCTTGCTTTATTCCAATAGGTAAACTTCAAGCAGGAATCTAAAGCAAAGAAAGGATTAGTTATGCTGTTGGCGAGTTGTTTGTATTGCTTTTCGCTTTGCTTTAAGGCTTGTTCAGTTTTCTTGCGTTGAGTTATATCTTTGATTATCATGGCGAAATAGCCTTTCTCTGGGCAGTAAGCGTTAACTGCAAACCATTTGCCTAAAGTTTTGCAATACCGTTCAAATGTTAGATTTTTACCTGTCAGGGTGACTCTACCGCAGGTTCCTATCCAGTCAAAGGGGTCATTTTTTAAGCTTGGAATCACCTCGGTGATTTTTCTTCCAATACCTGGTTTGCCGTTTAACTTAGTGAGTCGCCTATAGGCTTCGTTTGCATCAGCGAAGATGTAGTCAACAGGTTTTCCATACTGGTCTAATATTACTTTGCAATAGGCAAAACCATCATTCATGTGCAAAAATAAACCGCCATATCTACTTTGATTTTTTGATAGAGGTTGCTCTCCTTTCTCAGGGTTAGAAACGGAATCAGCGCTTGGTTTTCCTTTTTTTGAATGAGAATACCAGTATCTGTCATTAATTATTCACTCTTCTCAATAAAGGGACAATTTATAACAATCAAGCCTACTTCGCAGTTTCCTGAAATTAACTGCGTCAGCTCATATTTCTTATGACGCAATGAGCTTCTTTAGCTTTTCTATCAAATGCAATTTTCAATTAAGTTAACTCAAGTTTTCACCATATTAATCGTTGTTTTTCTTACCAAAATGGCATAACGTTCAAAAGCAACACTTTAACCAAACATTAGAATAATGATACCTATTCTGAATGTTAATTGGCAAAGCCCTCCAGCCAACTATTACCTCAGCGAACGCGATGCTGATGTGTTAGCGCTAATAGAAAATGAAGACTTGGCTATATTCACATTCGATGGGATAAAACGGAGAACAGGACTGCATTCCGAAACGCTGTCTCGCATCCTAAGCCGACTGGAACAAGAGGGAATTGTGAAAAAAGAACCCGAAGGCTACCGCGTTACCCCAAAAATCACTAAACTAAAACTTAACCAGGCGCGCAATGAAGAACCAACAACGCCTCTTATTCAAACTTTCCTTCCATCAGACCTCATGACGCAACAACTTATCTTGGCGCTTAAAGGCAAATGGTTCGGTTTGCTCCGTTGGCTGGGCATGTCAGAAAACAATCAAGGCGTCACTTTGAAGTGGATCACGGAAGACGGCGGAATCCAAATAGCCGCAAACATTCAAGGAACAGCGCTTAACATAGACGCCAAATTCTTAACAAACAACAACCTTAACTTGGCGTTGAAGGCTTCTTATCAGCTTATGGCGAACATCGGCAAGCTTTGCCAAGGCTCACATGCAGCAAGGAACGTGGCTTATTATGGCGGCTCAGGTTTTATGATGCCGACTTAAGTTTTTGTGACTAACTCCAGCTGTTCCTTAGTCAACAAATACCCTTTTGCTATAGTACCTTATTGGTGAAAAACAAAATGAGTCAACTAGCTAATCCGTTAGAAGTTTTGAAATCACTCTCGGAAGCAACAAGCATGCTAATCAAGAAAATCTCAGAGTCAATTGTTAGCGTAAAAGCGCAAATGTCACGCGGCACAGGCGTCATCTTAACCAAAGACGGCTACATCGTCACCTGCAACCATGTTCTCGCAGGATGCAACGCGGTCAAAATAGGTCAAGGAGAAAAAACATTCAACACAAAAATTGTTGGAACAGACCCATACAATGACCTTGCTTTGTTAAAGGCGGAGATAGGGGAATTTACACCCATAGAAATGGGCGATTCAGAAAAACTAAGCGTAGGCCAATACGTTTTGGCTATTGCTAACCCATTCAATCGGCAGCAGCCAACTGCTACAACAGGCATCGTGACAAGCGTAAACAGCACGCTTAGAGGCTGGCGTGGAACACAAATGGAAAACATAATCGCCACCGACGCACAACTTAATCCAGGCTTCAGCGGCGGACCACTTGTGGACGTGGAAGGCAGAATCATCGGCATAAACACGGCTTATGTTTGGCAAAGAGGCATCGCTATACCCATAAACAAGATAAAAGCAGTCGCTGATAGGCTAATGACTGGAAGAGTAGCCCAAAAAGGTTACCTTGGCATAATCGCTAACACCGTTGCCATCCCGCAGGAAATCGCTGAGCAAGCAGGCTTAGAACAAGAAAGCGGAGTAATGATCTTTTCAGTTGAACCAAGCTCACCGGCACGTAAAGCAGGCTTAGCCATGGGCGACGTACTAGTCAAATTCAACGGCAAACCCGTCACCGACTTCTACGACCTACCGAGATTACTCGCTGAAGACGTGATAGGTAAAGAAACCAAGCTAACCATCATCCGACGAGAAAACCTAATCGAATTAACAATTATCCCAACCGTTCACGGAGGCGAAGAAGAATGATAAATCGTTCTCCACTAGAGCTTGAACCGCCAGAACCACTGCGACCGCCACCACTTCGGCGTTCACCTTACCCGATGCCACAAATAAACAGTGCAAGCGCTGTTGCTTCAATGGCTCCTTTTCCTTCCGTTTTCGATTAGGCAAAGGAGCAATTTTTTTTATTTTTTCTATAACGTCCTAACCAACATACATAGTTAAGCCTGAGCAAATGCTCTGAGCATGAAATTTGTCTCAGAGCGCAAAGTTAATTTATTACTATAATAGTAATAATTTTTATGTTATATCATGAATTATGGAATGTTCTGTGGAGTTGGAAGAAGGAGTTCACTGTGAAAGAATTTACTTCAACATTCGCTAGTCCTGATGCCAACAAAATTTTACATGACATGACCAAAAAGGGATTATTGGAGAGAGTTGGATGGGGCAAATACAAGGTCAATTCTTCAGAGGAGTATCTTGCTAAAAGAACCAACATAGCTGGTTCATACGATTTGTTAAAAGAAGCAAACATGCGTTATGCTTTGACTGGACCGGATGCTGTGTTCTTCTGGACCAAAGGCGGCTATCAAACTGATAGGTTTTTTGGTTTTTATCCGATCCATTTGAAAGTTGAGAAGCAGGATTTGAGCAAGTGGAAGAGGTTCTTTAATTGCAGAAAAAAGAGGTTTTACATTGAAGGCAAGCCTTCGAAGCAGACGTTGTTTGGAGTATTCTACGTGTTGTATTCCGAAGTTGGTTTTGAAGATGAAGAAGTAGGTGGCTTCTGTGTCACGCCGTTAAGAGAGACTGTTGAATTTTGCCAGAAGAATATTTACTCTTTTGAGCCAGCTTTGGAAATGTTGGACGAGATGTACAGACTGGGGTTAAATGTAAGGTATATGGAAGCAAAGACGAATGTATAGTGATTTTGCATGGAGTTTGTAAAGAGAGAGAATGAAATAATGCTGACCCTTAACAGATTCGTAGAGGAAGCGGTGGATTTTGTTGTGGTTGGGGGTTATGCAGTCAGTGGGTTGGGTGTCCACAGGTTTTCTGTGGATTGCGATGTTGTTATATCAAAAAGCGAGATGGGTAAGGTCGAGGGGTTCCTACAAAGATATGGTTTTGAGAGGAATGTTGAGAAAACAGGGTTTGATGAAACATACGCTGGTGAATTCTTTAGCTACCAAAAGAAAGTGGGAGAGCTTCCAGTCACTTTTGATCTTCTTGTAGGAAGTTTGGTCTGCAGAACTACTGGTGCCGCTTGGAGTTTTGATTATATAAAGAAATATTCGGTTGACACGGCTATCGCAGGAATTGAAACGGTTGTTAACTGCAGAATTCCGGAGAAGGAATTGATGATTGCGTTCAAGATTCATTCAGCAAGAAGAACGGATGTGCGAGACATAATCATGCTGACGGAGACCGCAGACTTGGAGAAGGTGCTGGCTCATCTGAAAAGAGGCAAAATGGAACTGTTGAAGATGCAGGTTAGCAACATAATGGAAATGATGAATGATGTTAAACTGATTGACTCGTTGAAAGGTGTATTTAGGCTAACTGCTGATGTGAAAAAGCAAATTGAATGTGCTCAAAAGAATATTGAAAGTCTTTTGAAAAGGCTTAGCTAGTTGCTGACTGTAAATCACCTTATAAGCAGATTCTGACTATCCACTAGTCAAAGTGGTTCGCATGCATGCTTGGCTAGCCTTCCTTATTGGAGTTTTAGTAGCAATTGGGGCATTCCTCTTTTTTGCAGCCCTTTCAGGAACAACGTATTATGGGATAGCTATTCAGGTTGAAGTGACCCTTGCAGTAACCCTCTTTGTCATTGCGTTGATTGTAGGGTGGATATTCTATGTAGGAGTCAAGGCTCAGTATAGGCAGATAAAAACAGGCGAAGAAGCCTTAATCGGCGCCAAAGGCATAGCAGCAACTGACCTTAAACCTAAAGGTGAAGTCCGCGTTATGGGCGAGTTCTGGCAAGCCACCGCCAAAGACACAACAATAGCCGTCGGTCAAGTGGTGGAAGTCATGGGCATGGAAGGCATGTTCCTTGTAGTAAAACCAGCCGAGCAAAAAGCTTAACTCTCCGGAATGCAGAATAGCTTATTGAGGGTGTGAAAGTTGGTTGACGTTCTAACTCCTATCATCGGTTTCATAGCTTTCGTAGTTGCAATTTTCCTGTTAAGCGGCATCCGCGTGCTAAAAGAATGGGAAAGGATGCCAGTTTTAAGGCTTGGACGATATGTAGGCTTGAAAGGTCCAGGAATCATTTATCTTATTCCAATAATTGACAGGGCACCCATGAAAATCTCCACGAGGCTAGACACTATACAATTCCGCACAGAATCAACCTTAACCAAGGACAACGTTCCCGTAAACGTTGATTCAGTGTTATACATGAAGCCCGTGGATTTGGAGAAAGCTGTTCTGGCCGTTGAGAACTATTTTCAAGCCACACAGCTAGCTTCACAAACTACCCTCAGGGAAGTAATAGGCAAGGTCACACTCAACGAGTTACTCGCGGAACGGGAAAAAGTTGGGGCCCACCTGCGCGAGATCATTGACGAAAAAACTGAGGCCTGGGGAATAAAAGCCACTGCAGTCGAAGTGAGAGACGTCATAATACCCAGCAACCTTCAAGACGCAATGTCCCGCCAAGCGCAAGCTGAACGAGAACGCATGGCAAGAGTAACCCTAGCTACAGCTGAATTTGAGGCAGCGGGAAAAATGATTGAAGCAGCAAAAATGTATGAGGCAAGCCCAGAAGGCCTAAGACTTAGGTGGATGAACATACTCTACGAGCTAGGTCAGCAATCACAAACAAACACCATAATGCTGATCCCGGCAGTCATGCCGGAAGCGGGCTGGCCTCCAGTTGGAACCTACGGCTTCAAAGACCTAACTAAGGCACAACAGGACATGGCGGCAAAGAAGAAACCAATGGCAAACCAAGAACTGCCACAACAACCCGAACAACCAGAGTAAACAAACCTTTTTCTTTCTTTTCCTTTTTTGTCGGCAGACCCAGAAGCGTTTGAACTTATTGAATTTGTAACTGAAAAAGATGAGCTTTTGGCTTGAATCGGGAGCAAAAACAAGAAAAACATTTATGTTAGCCTGGTCGGAGCTGCTTTTACTGCTTTCACCGTGTGCTCCAGCAAAAGTTGAGCCGCTTCTTGGCTAGGCCAGCCGCCTAAACCGCAGTCAGGACCCGTAAACGTCATCCTGTCGCCGTACTTTTCTTTGGCAAATTTGTATCTTTTCCTTATCGATTCCTCTGACTCAACCAATTGCTCCGCTGATGGCTTGGCGACGCCTTTCTCGTAGAGTTCAGCCAAAATACTGTCAATGTCTGTTCTGGAAACGCCTACTCTGATTTGCTTATCCGCTTTTTCAAGCATGCTTTTAGGAACTGCTTCAATGTTGCTTGGTGAAGCCGCGTACTCAAATGATAACACGTCAAGGTTTTTAACGCAAAGCAAATCATGAACTCCCGAAGCCGAGTGCAAGTGAATCTGCCTTACGGCGCCTTGGAAATCAAAGGCTTTCTCCAGCACTTCGCAAATCACGTCAGGTGTGGCTTGGATGTTGTTGAAGCCGAAGCTTGGCTCGTCAATCGAAACTACCTTGGTTTCGATGTATTTGTTGTTTAAGATGGAGTTTTTTGCGAAACGCCTAATTGTCTCAGCCAACGCGTCCAACACGTCTTGATAGGGGGTTTTTCCAACCTCATGCAAATACTGCTCCAGAGGACCAAAAATTGATACGCGCAACTGGATTTTTTTGCCAAATTCCTCGCTGAGCGCTTTAGCCTCTTGATTGATTAAATATACTTCTGGCAGAACAGCGTTTTTCTCCTCCACGAGGAATGAGCCTTTCTCCATCGCCACATGCACTGCGTCACCGACTTGTTTTATTCCATCGTACTGCTGAGGAAAATTAACCACGTCTAAACCAGAAGCGACTTTTTTCCTAAAAGAACCAAGAATTATACTGCAGAAGTTATTTTTTAAAAAATCGTCCTTCGTTATATCCTTGCCTTGGAATATTGCTTCTCTTGCAAGCTGATACGCCTTGCTAAAGCTTTCTCTTCCAACCCCTGAAGGCAGCGGAAAACTGCCTATATCATCAACTAAAGTGTCCATGAAGTATTATTGACTGTAGAAATTCTATTAAAGCTATACCTACTTTTAAACCGCTTAAAGGTATGACTCATGTCCGAATGTATATTCTGCCAGATAATCCGTAAGGAAGCGCCTGCAAGCATAGTTTACGAGGATGAGCAAGTGGTTGCTTTTTTAAGTAATCGCCCAGTGAACGTGGGGCATACGCTTGTGGCGCCCAAAAAGCATTACGTTAACATTTATGAGATTCCAGAGGAAGAAGCAGCTTACCTGTTTCGGATAGTCAAGAGGATAGCGCATGCGGTTAACGATGCAATAGGCGTTGAAGGCATCAGGATTGTGCAGAATAACGGGGAAGCTGCTGGGCAGGTGGTTTTTCACTTGCATGTGCATGTTATTCCAATGAAACCTTACAGTCAGTTTCGCCATGAAAACGGTTTCCGAGCTCTTGACTTGTTAGAGAAAGATGCTGAAAAAATAAGGAAGCACCTTTAACAAAAGCACAAAAAGCCCTGTATATGGATGTATAGTTAATTTCAAAACTGTTTTTAGAGGGCACACCTATAAAAGAGGGAAAAACAACATTGCTTCACATCAAAAGCTGGATAAACATGACTCAACAACCAAACGAACAAAACAACAATAGCCCATCAGTACCCCAAATAGAGAAACTTTTAATCGACGACCCCAATCACTTCCAGTTCCACGCTGCATACATCGTTTACTCAGAAACATTTGACAAAGTAACCGAGGCTGAAGCGAAAAAGGAACTGAACCAGAACATTGAAGATTTAAAATCAAACAAAATAGATTACGAAACATTCTATGTAAACACTTCACACCACAGAAAACTAACCATGCCACGCCAAGAAAGGTTTTCCTTAACAACACAGAGAAAGAAAGATTGGCGCAAGAAAACCCAAAGACAAGAAAGAATAAAAAGGCACAAAAAATAAGCCTCTATTTAATAGCTAAAGTCCTTCTTTTCCAAGCATCAAGCTCAAGCAAGCGGTTTTTTCACTTTTTAGTTTAATCATGTTTAAACGTTATATACGGAATGCTTAATTGTGCTTAATTAGCTTTTTTTAGCTTAACTTCAAAGGGATAACGATTGGAAACGCAAGATATCGCCGTCATTGGTATATGCGCAGCACTTTATGCTGTAGTTGGACGCTTAACGGATTTAGGAATAACATTCTTGGGTGTGGCATTCTGGCCAGCCGTTGTAATACCTGCAGTTTTTGCCGTGTTGTTTGGACCTTGGGTAGGCGGTATTGGCGGCGCAATTGGCATTTTCATCAGGGATATGCTGTTTCATGGGAACCCTCTGCTAAGTCTCGCAGCTGGTGTTCCACCAAACTTCCTATTGTTCTTCCTCATCGGTTACTTAGCAAATAGAAACATAGACATGAAAAAAACTGTTGCTGGCATAATATTAGCTGCTGTAGTAATCGTGGCTGGATTGCTAGTGCCTACTCTGATTTTTCCCGCTGAATTTGCAGCTCTAACTGGTTTGCCAACGGCAGAGATAATTATCGTGTTTTCTTTAACTGTAATAATTAGTCTAGTTGTTATTGCTGCAGTTACTGTTCGTTGGCGACAATGGAGAAGCTACGCCGTTGCGGCTGTAATTGGACAAGCGGCAGGGGCTGCCTTACTTTCTGTCACAGTGTGGACTGTCAGTCCACTTTTTCTCTCGTACTTTAAATCGCCTATCGCGGCTTCGTTTATTCTTCCAATCTTTGTTTGGACTTTCGCCACTGAAATACCGTTCGTTTTGCTGGTGGGACCACCAGTGATTAAGGCGTGCTACAAGGCTTTTCCCTCCCTTAAGCAAAGACGAAGAAGCCAAGAAAAAGGCGAAGCCATTGAGTAAGCCTGAAGTCAAAACTGCAAAAGCGTTTGCGCCTGCTGGCATTTCCAGTTTCTTTGAAATCTGCGACACCGTAAACGGTAAGCCAATTATCGATTTAGAGCGTGTTGGCGCTAGAGGCGGCGGTTTTGGGCTTCAAAAAGGCGTTTGGACACAGGTCACTGTTCAAGAAGCAAAAAGCTCAGGTATCACCGTCATTATTAATGGTAAACGTGCGCCGGAAGCTGAAACAACCAGAACCGTCGTAGAAGCTTTGCTAAGTAAACTGGATAAATCTTACGTTATTATTGTTGACCATAAAGTTGAGGTTCCCATCGGTTCAGGGTTTGGGACAAGCGCTGGAGGAGCATTAACCACAGCTTTAGCCCTCAAAGAAGCACTCGATTTACCATTAACCTA
>PKYH01000090.1:34548-38730 GCA_003133625.1 Candidatus Bathyarchaeota archaeon
GTCATAGACCGTTTACCCTTAAGTCCAGATTACGTTATTGTCGCAGGAGTTTTCGGGTCTACACCAACCAAACAAGTACTATTATCCGCTGAGAAACGGCTTGAAGTTAACCGGTATGGTAGAAAAACGTTAGAGGCAATTTTGGATGAGCCTTCCATCGAGAATTTTTTAGCCCGTTGTCTTGAGTTCGCTGAAAAAACAGGCTTAATGACACCAAGCTTAAGGCAGTTAGTAAAAATAGCTGAGAAAGCTGGCGCTGTTGGATCAGCACAGAACATGGTTGGCCAAGCTGTCCACTCATTAGTGCCACAAGAAAATGCCGATCAGGTAGCAGAAGCTTTTAAGCAAGTTTTACCCCCTGAAAAAGTGATAGTAAGCAAAGTTGATTTTCAAGGCGCTAGGCTGGTAGGGCATGAAAAAATATGAGAAAGTAGCAGTTGGCGGAACCTTCGATGAACTTCATAGGGGACACAAAGCCCTAATAGATAAAGCCTTTGAAATTGGCGAAAAAGTTGTAATCGGCTTGTCCTCTGACGAGTTTGTGCCAAAAATGGGTAAACCACACAAAACTGCAACTTACGCCGAGAGGCTTGAGGAACTAGAAGCTTTCTTAGAAAAATCTGGCTTAGCCAAAAGAGCGGAAATCGTTCCATTAAATGACCCTTATGGCTTAACTATATCGGGCAAGGGCTTAGACGCATTGGTTGTTAGTAAAGAAACAGAATCGACAGCTGCCAAAATAAACAAAATACGCACGGAAGCAGGGCTTCCACCATTAAAAATTATTACAATAAGCATGGTTCCAGCAGAAAACAGCATTCCCATCTCCACAACAAGGATTAGAAGGGGAGAAATCGACCGAAACGGTCACTTGCTCAAGAGCACACAAAAACAGTAATTGCTTGCTGCTAGAGTATTTCTCCTACCACATTGATAGGTTTACGAATTAACGACATTAAATCTTCAAGTCTCTCTCTATCCACAGTGGCAAGAACAACCGTGGCTGGACCAGCAGACTTGTTCAAATCCAATCCCTGCACCTCGACAAGTTTCAATTGCCTACCAACGCCAAAAGCCATCATTCTAGCCTCATCCGCAATGCCAAAAGTGCCAACAGGCGCAATGTCATGAACGTATTTTTTCTGGGAAAGTTGAGTTACATTTTTGAGGTCGGCTATTTCACCCTTCGCTTCAGCCAAAATCACTTCGTCACCAACTTTAGGCTTGCCAACGGCAACTATTATGTCGCCAGGGCTTGTTTTTCCAATCCTCAATTCATCCTCGTTTGCAAAACCAACTACAGTTAACCCAGCGCCAGTTTGCACGGTTTCAAAATTGTCCTCCGTATTTTCCATCAGTACTTGGTTTGGGTCAAGACCGAGACTTCTGGCTTCACGCCGAATGCCCTCTAATATCTCGTTGCCTGTAGGTTCCTTCTCTACACCTAACGTAACGGATAAAAGAAGAGGAAACGCACCTGTCGCTATCACATCCATTAAGGCAACCCTTGCCAGAAACTTTCCCAACACACGCCCGTCAACTTTGACTTTATCCATTATTTTTGGACCAACCGCTCCGGACGAGGTTGACCCTGCCACAATAGCGTGTCCTGTGGGAACCTTCAGGATTGAAACATCGCCTCTTCGCGTGTAAGTTATCTGTGCAGGCTTCACTTGGAACACTATAGGACGCAGCATTGTGCCAACGTTCTCTACAAGGTGCAAATAGACTGTTAACGCTTGACGCATAACTTCTGATCTGCTGAGACTGTGCTTTTTAGCTAGTTTATCTATGTCTGAAATAATTTTGTCGGGTAAGCGAACGTTTATGATCTCCATCTTTAACCACTCGTGTTACAACTGTTATACGGTGAAATCTCTTATCCTTTACCATAGAAGTGACTAATTTTAGGCTTTATACGCTAACCGCATGATTAATTTAGCTAAGTAAGGGCTAATTTGTAGAGAAAATTTATTTCAAGTAGGTTAGCGTAAATGTTATATGGGTTAGCGCAAGTGTTATATTTATCATACAATAAAAAAAATTATGAGGAATAAAATTGAACAAGAAAATTTTAGCTTTAAGCCTCTTTTTATTGTTAACGACCGTGTATATAACTTCAGTTTCGTCGGTTAAAGCTGTTGGTGAAGGACAATGGATCACAGGCTACCAAATTTACGATTACAATTCAGGGCAGCTTCTCAAGGAATTTAACTCTACTACGGGCGTGAATATGACTTATTCCCCGATATTACCTGGAGCAGACATTAAAGTAGTTTTCACTGTTGACGTTTTCACCGCTGGATCTGGCGACCTCAAGCTTCAGACGGGTATGGGAAGATTGCTTCAAGGCAAATACTGGGAGCTCGTTACCCAGGATTACGCGTTAGGCTCCGATTTTAATCCAAATGCAAATCCAGCGCAATTCACCTGGACTCCGGGAACATTTACTATGGCAGTCTACGGCACGGTTCCAACTCCATCCACTACAGAAACACAAGCGCCAGTTAACGTCGTCACCTTGTACGGTCCAACCAGTGGGGTGCCTATTGACCAAATCATAGTATTAGCAACCAGTGCCGCGATGACTCAGTTCCAAACACTCTATAACCAAAAGGAGGCACATCTAAAGTCACTTGAATCATCGGGAGTTGCGCAAGGATACGTCGACCTCTACACTAACGTTCTTAACCAGTCACAGGCTGAAGCCAACCAAGGATACGTTGACAGCGCCATCGCTCTGCTTAACGGACTGAACATCTCCGATGAACCTATGTCTTCAACAATGCAATCGCTCTTCCTGCCAGTAATCGGTGCTTTAGCCGCTGTAGCAGTTGTATTCGTAGTCATGTTCCTGAGAGTGAGAGGAAAAATAAGCTACTTCCAACTTGTCGTTGAAGACCAAATCAAGGACTTAGAAGGCTTAACGTTGAGAGCTTCAAAAATTGACAGAACAATGTCGTCAAGTTTGGAGTCGGTTAAGGACAGACTGAAAAGATTAGTCGGGATGTGACAACCTATGAGATTCTATCAAAACAGTATACAAGTGATAGGACTGGGTTCAGCTGGAACTAACATTGTAGAAGCTTTTTTATCAAACAAAAAAACTAAGGAGCTGATGGCGAATGACCTTACAAGGCTTTCTCTTTTAGCTATCGACATCGCTGACCCTGAAATCAGAAGTTTACAGGAAACCCATGAACAAATACAGAAATCGATGATAAAAGCAGGTATCCCAAGCGAAAGAATGCGCCTAATCGCCCAATCAGTAAAATTCCCAACTGCCGAGGCAATGTTCGACTTCATCAACCAAAAATACAACGAATACCTCGTAAGCGAAGGGGCAAAACTTGAACACTTCATTCCATGGCTACAATCAACAATGGCTATTCCACCGATGGCTGGCGGCGCAGGCAGAAGAAGAGCCTTAGCAAAAGCAATCTACGCCTTAAACTATTACCAACTTGGAATAATCAAAAACTGCATAAACTCATTCAAAGAGCAAGCCCTTTCATCAATAATTACGCCAACAGTGGTTTTGGTTTATGGATTAGGCGGTGGCACGGGAAGCGGCATATTCTTTGATTTCGCTAGGCACTTGCGAAAAGTTTTAGGCTCTGGTGTACCGATCATAGCCTTCGTTGTGACTCCTTGTGGCGGAGATGATCCTCCGGCAAAAGGATGCTCCGCATTTGTATCGATGAATGAACTTTCGCTGTTGTTGAATAAGGATTACAATGAATTTGTCATCAAAACCTACGGTGACTACTATAGAAATCCTTTGAATGCTCTAATCTACTTGCCACTATTACCTGCTTTCTCAAAAGTAGGCAACATTGTTAATGCCCGAAAAGAAATGGACGACATGGTTGTGGACATGCTTTACACCTTAATGGACTTTGACTTAGCAGACCTTCTAGGCGGAATCGGCACAGAAGTCGGGCTTACCAACAATTCAACGCACACGTTGGGCATGGTAAAAGTAATCTATCCTGTTGAAGATTATATATCAGCTTACAAGTTGAATTTTGAAGGAATTCAACTTCTACAGGAACTGAGAAAAGAAAAACTAGACATCCTCGATGAAATCAACAACATCATAAAAGTGGATTATGAAGTAACAAGGGACCTTTTCAAGAATTACCTTGTAAAAGCAGGCACTTTCAACGAAGAACAGTTCGA
>PKYH01000076.1 GCA_003133625.1 Candidatus Bathyarchaeota archaeon
AGATGGTTGGTTCAAAATCAGCTACTCTAAGTATATTCAGCAGAACATTAAACTTTTCCTGCGTTTCAACTGCGACAGCAAGGTCCAAATCAACTGTTGTTCGAATTCGGCCATAGAAAGGCAAGGCATAACCACCAATTATCATGTAATCGATTCTATTTTCTTCAAAAAGTGTGATTAGCCTATGAAGAGTTCTTAATATTGCTGGCAATCGTGTTTAACTCCATGAAAACTTGAAATGTCGAATGACCCTTTTCAGCGAGCCTACAGGCATACAACGCGTCTTTTACAGCATGGTCAAGATCCGCTTTTCTGGCTGTAAGCCGTTTAAGGTTTAATTTTTTATAAGAATCAAGAAAGTCATAGCCCAAAGAGCTAGCTGTGATGCATTTTTTTGGTCTGCCCTTCTTTGCACCTTTAGCAAACTGCACCTCAATTAGCTTTTCTTCTTCCATCCGTCTCAATAGTGAAATGAGATTAGAACTTTTTAGCTTCAGCAATTGAACCAGGTCCCTGACTCCGCAGACTCTTGATGTAACGGCTTGAAGAATTCTAGCTCGCTGTTCTAGAGACATTTTGTTTCCCTTTAGGAAACATATTCAGTCAGTTATTTAAACTATTAGGAAAGGAAAAATCGCTTTTACAAGCTTCAATTTTTCAACTCTTCACAGGGGTATTGCGTTTTTGGGCTATTTCTATACAGAACAACTAAACGTTTTTAGATTTTCTTTTCTTGTATTTCGCAGTTCTGCTTAAGGAACGCAACCGAGTTTGCAGGCAAATCGCGCTCAACCATTAAGTTTGGTCCTATCCAACTGTTCACGCCTACCTTGATTCCTGGCATAAACAGCGAGNNGCGCCTACCTTTACTCCGGGCATAAACAGCGACTTAATCCCTGTTTTCACGTTGTCGCCAAGGACAGCGCCAAGTTTTCTTCTGCCAGTATCAACCAACTGGTCTTTAACCATCATTTTGATTGCTCCAGCGTCTAAACGGTAATTAGCCGTGACAGTGCCCGCGCCTAGGTTGCAGTGCTCGCCAAGGATGCTGTCAGCAACATAAGACAAATGCCCCACATGCGTGTAATCCATGATGATGCTATTTTTGATTTCGCAAGCGTTGCCTACACGCACTTTTCTGCCTAAACTTGTGCCTGAGCGAATGTAACAGTTAGGTCCAATGTCGCATTCTTCGTCGATAAAGCAGGGTCCTTCAACGTAAGCGCCCGAGCGAATACGGGCTGATTCTGCAACGGAAACTGGACCGATAAGGTGCGCTCCTTGCTCTATCTTGCCTAAAACTTGGTGCTCCATGCGTTTTAAAGCCCAATTGTTAGCATTCAGCAAATCCCAAGGTCTGCCCACGTCAAACCAGTCTTCCTTCGAAATCTCTGTTGCCAAAACTGTTTTGCCCTCTTTAGCAAGCAGTGTTACGGCATCGGTGAGTTCCCATTCACCGCGGACGGAAGCTTTTGTTTGCTTTATTTTATCAAAAATTTCTTGCGAGAGAACGTATACTCCCGCGTTAGCCAAGTTTGACGGTTCTTTTCCAGCAGCAGGCTTCTCCACGACGCGCTTAACCTTTTTCTCCTCGTCCAACTCGATTATTCCGTAGCTTTCAGGCTTATCAACGGGCACGACACCCATGACGGCAGCGGTTTTTCCGCGTTTATACGACTGCAAGACGTTTTTTACGGCGTCTGGACCGAACAATAAATCTCCATAAACAAGAATAAAATCATCGTCAACATAGGGTTCAGCCACGCTGGCTGCGTTTCCTGTGCCAAGCACTGCTTTTTGCTCAACATAACTGATGCGTAAGCCAAGTTTTTCGCCGTCTCCGAAGTATTGGCGAATCGCGTCACCCATGTAATGCGTAACAATTATTGCCTCGGTTATTCCAGCGTTCTTCACCGCTTCAAGGCAAAACTGCAGGATTGGTTTTCCGCCAACCTTAATCAAATGCTTAGGACGCGTCGCCGTTATGGGCAAAAGCCTGACGCCTTCGCCAGCCGCTAATAATACAGCTTTCATTTCATTTCAGCCTCAACTTGTTTCTTTATTAGTGCTGTTGCCTTTTCGGTTATATCATTTGCCACTGCTAATGATTCGCCTTCGACAGTTAAGCGGATAAGCGGTTCAGTTCCAGAAGCCCTAACCAGCAACCAACCGTTTTTTAGCGCTAGTCGGACGCCGTCAACCGTTGAGAAATCAGTGTAATCTGGAAACGCCGTTTTTAGGGTAGCCCCAATTTTTGCTACCGCCTTGTGCTTTAACTCGTTTTTGCAAGCAATGTTTTCCCTCAGCGTAATGTACTCGGGAACCGCACCGACAAACTCAGATACACTTTTGCCTTCATCTTCCAAAGCTTTCAAGAACAGCGCTGCAGAAAGCGGTCCATCAGGGCAATAATGATGCCTTGGATGCACCCATGCACCACACGGTTCACCGCCGAAAACTGCATCTGACTGCTTTATGACTTCTGAAATGTATATGTCTCCGACTTTGGTGCGGATGACTTTGCCGCCTTGCGCTTGCGCCATCGTTTCAACACACATTGATGCTTCAACGTTTGTTACTACTGTTCCACCGCCACTCCGCTTAAGGGCATAAGCTGCATACGCAGCCAGTGAACGGTCAAAGTTGACAAAAGAGCCCCTCTCATCAACGAAGGCTACACGGTCGCCGTCACCATCAAACGCAATGCCTACATCAGCACCAAGCGTTTTGACAACGTTTGCCAAATCCTTGAGCGATTCAGCGGTCGGCTCAGATTTTCGGGCTGGGAAATACCCGTCTGGGTGAGCGTTAAGAGCAGTTACCTTGCAGCCCATGGCTTTCAGCATTGCAGGGGCCACATTGAAGGTGGCGCCACATCCCGGGTCAACAACAACGCGCCATTGCCTTTTCAGGGCAACAGCTTTCAGCGCCATTTCCATGTAAACTTGGCTTGCGTCGATGGGGGTGGTTTTGCCGAGGCTGCGCCAATCTGCCAACGCAAAAGTCCCTTCCCTAACATTTTTTTCCACAGCATTTTGGTCCTCGTCAGTGTATGAGAGGCTGTCGCAATTGAACACCTTTATTCCGTTATACTGTGGTGGATTATGCGAGGCAGTAAGCATGAATCCTGCATCCGCCCCAAACGCTTTAGTGGCATAAGCTAGAGCAGGCGTGGGAACTATGCCAGCCAAAAGAACTTCGGTGCCACTTGATAGCAAACCAGAAACCAAGGCATCCTCAAGCATGCTGCCGCTAACTCGCGTGTCACGGGCTACAACTGCTTTCTTGGCTTTTGCATATGTAGCCACCGCTAAACCAACCTTGCATGCCAGTTGTGGCGTCAGGTCAACGTTTGCTAAGCCTCTTACGCCTGAACTCCCAAACAATTTAGCCATCCATGCCCACCCTTAATAGGTAATCGTTAACTGCATGCTAGAGGATAGTTGCTTAAAATAATTTGGCTACAAGCTCAAGCATTATCCCTAATAAACAGGGAAAGTTTACTCCAAGTTGGATGCTTGCCTTCTGGGTCTGAGAGGTAGCAGGCGGAAACCGCGTTTGCCAACATTAAGCGGCACTCGTCTGAAAGACCGTTTCTATCGCCTAAGATGTTTCCTGCGTTCCAAGCGTCACCCGCGCCAGTTGCCCGTAAAACCTTAATCTTAAAGGTAGGGACCACAATCTCTGTTTTGCCCTTTAAAGTGGCGGAGAAAACCGTGGTATGCAAGTCAATTCTTGCTGGTAGGTGCTTTGCTAAAATTCGTGCCGCTTCCATTGCTAATTCAGCGAATCTCAAATGCTCTTTTTTATCATTTAAAGTCTCGTCAAGCAATGCTGCGTAAATTATTGCTTCGTTCTCGTTCAGGCTTAGAATGTCCACTTGATTAGATTTCAGAACCGTTTCCATCAATTTAGCGATTGCGCCGCTGTTAGGCGTGGGGTCTGCCGTGTCATAGTAAGTTTTGCCTTTGCCTTTTGTTTTTGCTCTGCTGAAAACTGCTTGAGCTAGCGCCGTGCCGAATTTTAATGTGCCAGCCCAGTTGAAGAGGCACGTGTAATCCGCATCCTCTATCAACGTGTAATCGCTCTCGTTGAGGTTTGCTGGACCAAAATCTGCAAGTGCACCTAAGTCTCTGAGCATGACGTTTGTTTTCTCATTTTTGTTTTTAAACTCTAAGGCAGTTGTTATTGAAGCTTTATCATATACTTTTATGTGCGAAGTGTCGATTGGAGTGTCTTTGAAGCGGTATTTTATTTGTTGCAAACCGAACTCGCTTGTGCAAACAATCGGCGTAACCTTGGCGCCTAGGTTGGCTAGGGCTGATGCCACGTTGATGGCGTTTCCTCCGCGCATATCAGTTTGGGGGATGCCGTCGATGCTGCCGCCTTTCCGTTTAGCCACATCCGCAATTAATCCTGAAAACTCGGAGGCGTTCCAGTTCAAGTTTATGAGTCTGTCAAGGAAGAAATCAGGCAAAACGGTGACTTTGCATTCTTTGGGCTTTTTTCGTTCTAGAAAGTTTTTCAGTTCTTTTTTGCACTCTGCTATGGACATTGAAAGGCTCCTGTAAGTGTATTTCCAAAAAGCTAAAATACCTTTTGATTTAATGTTGCTTACGGGTATCTTGGAAGAGGGAGAGCAGGGAGTTTGCAGTTTAAAACTGAGGTTTGCCTATTAGCCTTGGCGATTACATTGTTTGTGGTAAGCGCTTTCTTCTTTTCGTACCAAACTGGCAGCGCAACTTTTAATCTAAATTGGGATTATCCATACCGAGGATACGCCCTCGCGTTTGTCGGTTTTGGCTCAGTTCTTATGGTGACTGCATCTGTCTCTTATTCAAAACGCAGCAAAAGCATACTTCAATAATCTTTTTGGTTTTCAGCCGAGTATGAATCGGACAAGCAACCACACTATATCGCCAAACAGTAAGGCGACAATTAAACCTAAAGTTATGAATATTAGCATGGGTAAACCAGGCGTTGCCCACACATAGGCATCGATTTTTCCTGCCTGAGCTGCGTTAGATAAGCGTTCAACAATTTTATCCCGCCCCTCATCATGTGGAACAACTACTAGTTTTCGTTTTAAAGCGTTCTCGCCGTCATCTTCCACATCTTCCATAGGAAAAACGTGCCATTTCTCCTTTAACTTGGCAACAGTCACTTTGTAACCAGTTATCAAGATAACTAATTTTTTCCAGACTGATTCTGATTCGAGTGTTCCTGCGAACATTTTTTTGCCAGTTTTTTTGTGCCAAACTAAATTGCGCAGTATCATGTATATGCAGCTGGCTGCTGCGAACAAGACGGCGTTGCTGAATATGGTTAATGGGAATATGAACTGTGAGACAGGCGACAAGCTTCCAGTTAAGATGGGTGTAACTAGGGCTGGAGCGAAAGGCAGGGCAAGGGCGATGCACATGAGGGCTTTTGAGTCAGCGCCGCCAAACGCGCCCGAATAGAACAACAAAAACGCCAACCCAACGGTTAAGCCTACGCTAATGCCGAAAAGGGTAAGTTTTGAGGGGTCATAGAGGAGTAGTTCTGCAAGGGAGAGCACGATTGCGATAGGTGCATAGATTGCCCAGACGCGGTTGCTTACTTCGCGGGTTTTGTAGTCGCTCCATGATGCATAAATGAGGAAGGCTGCTGTAACTGACACCCTTGCCGCAGTGAAGATTACTTGGAAGGTCAATCTAATCCCTTGATGTATTTCTTATAATTTCCTATCGCACTAATAAAATGTGCCATAATATGCTGAGCCAAAATTAAAAAAATGAAGGTTTATGGCGCTTATTCATTGAACGTTAGCGGTCTTCACCTTTCGATTTTATAAAAAACCATTTACTTTACTATTTATTATAGAGGTGTGCACAATTCATTTTTTATAGTTTCTCCGCTGAACGAATTGGTGAGCGGCGCGGGGTTAATCCGGGGTTCACCAAGATTATCCAGTCTTGAACTGCGCCATTCAGCTTATTCGGGTTAATCCCAGTACTTGCTCACTGCTTTCAAGCTAGTTTCGCCCTTGATCATTGCCTTTAAGGCGCTGGCGTCTATGCTTATGAGTCCAGCCTCAGGGTTTGCGTTCTTTGAGCGCATCCAAAATGCGTTCGTCAAAAAAGTCCATTACAGGCTTAAACAAGCAAAAACGGACTTATAACCATTTTTAACCATTTTGGAGACAAGGCAGCGCGCTTAAGACCCACAATTCATCAGTTCATTTCAGTAGCGCTAAACTAAAAGGGTTTCATGTGTTTTCTCTGGGGAAAGCGTCATTGTGGAGGAAGAAGGTTTTTCTTGGGTATTCTAAACTCGAATTGGACTCCTTCTCCAGGATGACCTCTCTCTTGAGCTGTCCAGCCGTAGACGTCAAATATTTTGCGTATCAAGTACAGCCCCAAACCTGTGCCCTTTCCAAAGCCTTTCTGGAAAAGGTGCTCCTTAGTCCGTGCATCGATACCTACACCGTTATCCTCATAGATCAGAGTCGCGGAGCCATCGTCGTTCTTACCTGCATATATTCTGATCTTGTTAATTTTCTCGCCATATTTCAACGAATTGTCGATCAGATTGTAGAAAACCTGTGTGAGTAAAGAGTCCGCGAGCGTTGCAAATCCTTGGCATTCATTTTCGATCGTTACGTCTTTAAGATCTGAGAAGAGAGAAACCGCGTTTTGAATCATAATACCAACATCCGTTTGAACCAGGTCTTCGCTACCAATCATTTCATAAGTCTTAGAAAAATCAAAAATGTCAGTGATGCTCTTGATAACGTCCTCTACATTCTGCAAGTAGACCTCCAGTTCAGGACTGACTGTACACCTTTCCCTAGCCAGGTACAAGTTGCCTTGAATCAAAGCTAGTTTGGGCAATGTCCTAATTTGGATTTG
>PKYH01000130.1 GCA_003133625.1 Candidatus Bathyarchaeota archaeon
CTGAAGCCTCTTCCACACATTTTAGATGCCAAGCAGAAAGCACATTGGAAGGGGCACCCCCTGCTGGTGATGATAGGCATGTAGGTTTTGCCCAGAATTTTATACCCGCTGACATCAAAGTGTTTGTGAGCTGGATGAGGAAGCGCATCAATATCTTGCATAAAAGGTCTATCAGGCGTGCGGAAAACTTGACCGTTTTTTCTGAAAGTTATGCCTAAAACTTCGCTGAGGTTTTTTAGGTTGCCGTTGGATACTAGGCCTGCAAGCTCCAGCATGGTTTGCTCCCCTTCGCCTCGTACTGCAATGTCCACATTTGCGCTTTCGGTGAAGGTTTGCTCATCCATAACCGTGACGTGCGGTCCACCAATCATGGTCAAACAGTTTGGAAGCGCTGTTTTTGCTGCTTTCAAAATTTCAAGCGCAGGCAAATAAGTTAAAGTGGCGGATGTGACGCCGATTATGTCGGGATTAAGACTTCTAAACTTCTCTTCCAGTTGTTTTTGGTCTGGTCTGGAAGTTTGGCAGTCAACCACGTCAACGCTGTACCCGTTTTCCTCAAGTACTGCTGCCAAGTAGCTAATGCCCAAAGGGATAAAGATGGCTTGCGGAGCTTCAACTGGGTAAGGTGGATTTACAAGTGCTACGCGAGCCTTCACGTTTGGGTTCCCCGACTATTTATTGATGAAAAACGGTTACGCCAACTATTATGTGTTTTGTAAATAAGCTGAAAGTGTCGCATAGGTGTAACTTTACGTGAAAACGCAAGGTTTTTTATGTCAAGCAGTCAATAGCGAAGGTCATCTAAGATAACATGGGAAAAGTGGCGGTTTGTCAGCGGATTTGGCGCTAATTAACGGAAATGTAAAAACAATGAATCCTAGTCGACCAGTTGCTGAAGCAGTTGCTGTAACAAAAAACAAAATCATCAAAGTCGGCACAAACAAAGAAATTAACCAGCTGATTGGCGAAAAAACCAAGGTAATTAGCCTAAACGGGAAAACTGTGCTTCCCGGCTTGATTGACACTCACATCCATGTGGCTGATTTTGGAAGATGCCTGTTATGGCTTGACTTAACCAGTGCTGGCTCTATTGGGAAACTTCAAAGCCTGCTAAAAGAAAAAGCAAAGCAAACGCCTGCTGGAAAATGGATAATCGGTCGTGGATGGAACCAGAACCGCTTCAAAGAGAAACGCCTGCCCAAGCTCTCCGACCTGAACGCGGCTGCACCAGACAACCCAGTAATTCTATACCATGAATCAGCAATGATATGCGCCGTAAACAGCAAAGCCTTAGCTTTAGCGGGCGTGACAGAGCAGACTGCTGTGCCTTCAGGCGGAACAATTGATAAAAACCCGCAGACAGGTGAGCTTACGGGCATTTTACGGGACAGCGCCACCAACCTAGTTTGGCAAGCAGTTCCTGAACCAACCGCCGATGAGCTTTTGGATGCTACAGCGTTAGCTTGCCAAAAAATCGCTGAAGCAGGAGTAACCAGCGTGCACTGGCTGGTGCTCTCGGAGAATGAGCTTTCGATAATTCAGAGGCTTCATGCAGAGGGAAAGCTTCTCGTCAGGGTTAACGTGATAATCCCGGAAGCGCTCTTAAAGAAAACTATCGGTTTCCAGCCTGACAGTTTAATGTTGCATGTTGGCGGCGCTGTAATTGCTGCAGACGGGTATTTAGATTCCAAAACAGCCGCGTTGTTCCAGCCCTACAGTGATGAGCCAAATAACAGCGGCAGATTGCTCTGCACTGAGCAGGCATTGGCGGCTTCGGTCGCACAGGTATTAGCAGCGGGTTTTCAGCCAGTTATACATGCCATGGGCGACAAGGCTGTTGACTCGGCATTGAAGGTAATCGAGCAAACTTCAAAACAAGCAGCAGCCAAACCTGTTCGCTTTCGCCTAGAGCAGGCAGCGGTTCTAAACAAAGAATTAATCAAGCGCCTGAAAACGCAAAAAGTCGTCGTTTCTGTTCAGCCAAAAGTTATTGCTTCAGAATTCTCAGTTTGGTCAGCCACAGAGCGCCTTGGCGTTGAGAGGGCTAAGTGGCTCCATCCGCTCAAAACCCTGCTAAAAGAGGGCGTGAAGGTTGCTGGCGGTTCAGACTGCCCCATGGAACCTTTGAACCCGTTGCTTGGTATGCAAGAAGCTGTAACAAGACAGAATTTTCCTGAGCAGCGCTTAACCGTTGAGGAAGCCTTGCGCATGTACACGGTTGATGCCGCCTACTCTTCTTGCGAGGAAAACGTTAAAGGGTCAATTGAAGACGGCAAGATAGCGGATTTAACGATTCTATCAAACGACCCACTGGCTGTTCCAATGGATGAACTTAAGGATGTCAACGTAGAAATGACAATCATAGATGGGAAAGTGGTCTATTCCAAGCACTGAGTCGATAGTTTATACGAGCTTTTTCAAGCTAAAAATGGCAATTTCAAGTGACTATTTATAAGATACAAAAAATGATTTCAGGACGTAAGCGGTTACTGCAAGATTCAATGAGTTGCTTTGTTCTGTTCAAACTTGATCAGTTCAACAGCCAATCTCCACACAAAGAATCCAAGGGCGCTTGCAATAAAGGACAAGATTGTGAAAGTGTCTGTTCTCAGCCAGAGAAAAAGATGCGACACAGGCATTGCCAGCCACATTGGATCAACAAATTGTATCACTACGCCGTCGAGCCATGCAAGCAAACCGTACAAGAACAACAGTTCACCAGCAACTTTGGCGACAAGAATTTTTCTTTCAGAAGCACTCTTCATGGCTCATTAAGAAACGAGAACATTATTATAAAACTTGCGAGAGCGAAAGATTGCTAATTTGAAGCGGTAACTGAGCAAACTCTCGAACACTTTGAAAACTTTTTATGGGCGGTTTTAACAATAATTTTTTTCATGCCGCTTCAATGAGCGTTTTGCGTTTTATTAAACTAAAAACGAAATGCGATACCTTTCTCTCTTTCAACGGCTCGCTCGTATGGTGCGTGCAAGAAAAATTAAAAAAATAAAAATAATGCAAAAGAATTATTTTTTGCCTTTGGCGTGTTTTGCTGGCAGAGAAACCTGTTTTTTTTGTTTTCGTTTCTGATCCTTTTCGCGCTGCAGTTTCTTGTGTTGTTCTAGACCCTCGGCTTTCTTTGCTTTTCTAGACAAAGTTAATCACCTTGGCAGGCAATAGAAAACAGAGGCACTCAAAAACCTTGCTATTTAACCGAACCCATAATGCCCAATATTTAGCGCCTTATAATGATCTAGTTTCATAGACTACTACTGAATCAGTCTTAATCTGCATCACTAAGTCGTGCCCTTCTACTATTTTCCTTAAGCAACCAATGCTTTCCTTAGTAAGGTTTGCCTTAATACTAATGTGGTATCCCTTGAATAATGGATACATAGCTTTCTGCGGTATCAACGTAATGGTACTTCCATCTAAAGTTGGGCACCTGTCGACAATTTCCCTTAGCAAGACAGCAATTTCAGCGAGTTTCATAAATCTCCACCATTTATTATTTATTATTGTTCCAATAAAAAACTTTTAGCAAGATCCCATTTTTTAAATCATTGACGCTGCAGTTTTCGTCTTTTTAGAAAGCAAAAATTGCCATATCCTCGTCGCATACATTAGTGAGATCATCTAAATTTGAATTAACCGTAGATTTTTTTGGGTTGGGGATTTTTCCTTTGTATAAGGAGGCTATAGAATTCCGCGCACTAGAGTAAACCATGATGTTTTCATGCCTACTTCTTTTTCAGCAGTAGCTTGACAGTTTTTTTCGGATTCCGAATTGCCCTTAAAATCTTGTACCTTGTAAAAGTCGGATTCACTAAATTAGCTCTTGCGCACAATTCACGCAAATCGTTCGCTGAAAACTCAGGCGTCTCAATTAACGGCTCGGTTGCTGCGAGTGCGTAGTCGCAAAAGCCTTCTCTCAAAAAACCGGCTTCTTTTGCTTGCTCGTAGAATGCTGTTCCATAAAGTGGCATGGCAATGCTGAAAATAAAATTATCAGCCCCTAACCGCTTAAGCTTATACGCAAACCTTATTGTCTCTTCGATTTCGGCTTTTGTTTCGCCAATTAATCCGATAACGAAGAAACAGCCAACTTTTATGCCGACTTTTTTGCAAGCAATTACAGCCTGCTCAACACTCTTCAAGTCCAAATTCTTGCCAATAACATCGTTTACAACGCGTTGCACTCCAGATTCAGGCGCGACGCGAATTTTTTTGCAACCAGCCCTCTCCATCTTTCTTAAAAGCGGTTCATCAAGCGTGTCTGCTCTGATGCCGTTAGGCGTAAACCACTCAACTCTTAAACCTCGCTCAACAATCAAGTCGCAAATATCAGCCATACGCTTCTTATCCAAGGTCATGTTGTCATCTGAAAAATCAATCTGCTTAATCCCATAAGTCTTAACCAAATGCTCTAGCTCGTCAACCACGTTTTTTGGGCTTCTGGCACGCCACTTTTTACCCCAAACAATACAGTTTGAACAAAAAACACAGTTATACGGACAACCTCTACTCGTAATCATTATTGTCCATGGCTTGCGAATTTCGCCACGCAACGGATTCTCCTTAACAGCTTCATAGTAAACTTTCATTGGAAGCAAATGCCTATCAGGAAAAGGCAGCGAATCCAAATCCTCAATCACAGCACGCTTACCGGTGAAAACTGGTTTTCCATTCACTCTAAAGCCTAAACCATCAATTGCTTTGAAATCGCTTTTTTTCTGCTCCAACGCCGCAATCAGCTCGAAAACAGTGTTTTCCGGTTCACCGACAACAACAAAATCCACATCAGAATTCAAAAGGCAATCTTCAGGTCTAGCCGAAGGATGCTGCCCAAACAACACCACGATAATGTCCTTGTTAACTGCTTTTGCTGTAGATGCCACTTCAAACGCAGTTTTTGACCAACCTGAAAAAGGAATTTCAATAACAACCACATCAGGACTCCACTGCCTAATGCGTTCAGCAATGGTTTGTGCGCTCAATCCAACACGGTACTTGGTTTCATCCATTTCAACGAGGTTCGTCCAGCCTTCCGTTGGAGCATCAATAATGCTGACGCTATGCTTTTTTTCCAAAACCGCAGCAACCGATGCCAAGCTAATCGGTGGAAAAACATTGGGTTTTCCCCACGCTTTAGGCTGAATCCTCGGCGGATTAATCAAGCAAACACGCATGTGACTATACACTCTTGAATCAGAAATACCCTAAATCTTCGATTAATACATTTGCACTAAAAAGGCAAAAAGAACAACCGCGTAACCAAAATCACGCCCAAGCACAAAAGTGCCCACAAAACAATCGTCACATCCCGAATCCGCAAAGCACCCAAAATCTTCTCACCAGTCAGCGGTTCCAAGCTGTCCCCAAGAACGTACTGTCCAGGCTTTTCCAACTGCACCCGCAATGCGCCAGCCATCGCTGCCATTGGCCAACCATGGTTTCGGCTTGGCGTTTTCGCATGGTCTCTGCGAGCGATTTTCCAAGCGTTCTTTGCGTCTTTGCCAAGTAATGCTGCAGCCAGCATCATGAGCAATGCCGTGAATCTTGTGGGTATGTAGTTGACGACTGTATCTAGGTTTGCGCTGAACCAACCTGTGTTTATATGTTCTTTATCTTTGAAGCCAACCATGCCGTCAAGCGTGTTTATGGCTCGAAAAGCAATTGCACCTGTCACTCCGAACAGTGCAAACGACGCCATCGGCGAAAGTTTAAAGTCAATCAGGTTCTCCGCCATGGACTCTATGACTGCACTGCTAATCTGCGAGCCGTTCAGCGTTCGAGAATCTCTTCTTGAGAAGTGACTGTACTTCTTTGCCTCATCCAAATCATCTGCCTCTATCGCTTTGGCTGCGGCTTTCGCCCAGTCGGTTTCAAGCTTGATGCAGATAGTCATCTTGAGCAAAATGATGCCGATTACGGCGTAAATTATGATGTCGAAATAAAAAGGAACAAAAGTGTAAATTGCCCATAAACCAAGAAATGTAGGAACTGCAAAAGCGGCAATCACCGTTAATCCTAAGAGTACGCCGAGGAACTTTTCGATTTTTGCGTCTTTGTTTTTGAAGTGTGGCTCAATTTTTCTGGTGAAGTTGCCCATCAATACGGTTGGATGCAGCTTGAAAACCCATTTCTCAGGGTAGTTAGGTGAGGGGTCGCCCAGAACCAAGTCTAACACTACAGCTAAAACCATCACGCCAACGGCGATTAGTATGTTAAAGAGGTTTAACACCAAGAGTTAACCCAAGCTTTGCTTTGTGGATACTTCTGGTAAACAGTTAATATCAATTACGGTTTTCGTAAGCCTAAGAATAGGCGCTTGATTTAAGCTACTTGTTTATTTACAACGTCGATATGTATTGCTGCGGGGTTGGCCATCTCTCGGGGATTTTCCTCGTGCTGATCTCGATTTTTGTTATACCGCAGATTCTGGCAATTTCGTCTTGGATTGCGAAAGATTGCGCAATGTCCCTTATCATTGCGGTCACTTGAAGGTCAAAATCGCCACTGGTTTTAGTAATGATGATTATGTCTGGAATTTTTGCAAGTTCCTCAACCACGCTGTTGGAGAAGCCGTTGAGGTTCATAAAAGCTATATTGAAATCTAATATTGAATTGTAACCAATTTTGTTGGGATTTATCTGGATTGAAACTTTTATGGCGCCCTCTTCTCTGAGCCTATGGTACCTTTTTACTACAGTGTCAGTTGACACTCCGATTTCCTTGGCGATTTGAGTAAACGAGGAGCGTCCGTTCAACGTTAACTTTTCCACAATCTGTTTGTCTAATTCATCTATAGAAACATGTTCATTTTGCCTTTGGCATAGCTTGTTTAAGTTCCGTGGATAACTTTCTCTGGAGTCTTTTAGCGTACCTGTCAGGTTCAAGTTTTCAGGGATGTTTCTGACCCCTGTCCAGATATAAGTTTTTAAGCCTATAGTGGGGAGCCTGCGTTTAATTATCTGCTTGATATGGTCAAGTTCGTTTAGGTCCCGTAGAGTAGCGACTGCCCTAACATTATAAACGCTATTGTACTGTCGGTACGCACGCACCTCAGTAATTTTTTCTATAAATTCCATAGTCTGATCTATTTGCTGCGCGTCAACGCTGATAAGCAAAGTTGCAAGAGCATCAAAGCCGAAGTGACCAAAATTCATCTGAATTGTTGCTCCGCTAATTACGCCTCTTTCCTCCATTGCTTTGCAACGTTTCCAAATCTTATTTTTAGTTACCCTGCAATTTGCTGCTATTTCATCGTAACCTGTCCGGCCGTCTCGAAGTAAATCCTTTAATATTCTTGAGTCAAGCTCACTGATTTTAGCCACAGGTTGTCCCTTTTATTCCTTTTTTTCGGGGGTTATACATTTTAAGCGTTTCTTGTTTCTTGGTACTTTCTCTTTGAAATTGCAAATTTCGCTATTTTTCGACGCTTTTAACGGCGGTAAATTGGTATCTAAAACGTGGAAATATATTGGCGTGGTGAAGGCCACTTCTCCCAATGTGATAATCCTGCTATTTCAATGTCAACTCTGCTGATTCCTGCAACCTTGCTTATCTCGTCTTGAATTGCGAGCAATTCGTCTATATCCTGTATCATTGCCCATATTTGCAAGTCGTAGTCTCCTGTCGTCTTCATTATGCTTATGATATCGGGTATCCTGCTGATTTTCTCGATAATAGATGGAGACTTTTCATTTGTGATCGTAAAAAAAATGCATAAGGCTCGGTATCCAATTTTATTAGGGTTAACTTGAATTGTAACTTTTAACACGCCGTTTTCCTTTAGTTTCTCATATCTCCTTTTAGCAGTTTCCGATGAGATTCCAATTTCTCTTCCAAGTGCCTCAATGGAGATCCGTCCGTTCTCTGAGAGTACATCTGCTATTTTTTGATCAATCTGATCTATTGCTACGTTTTGGCAAGACATTTTTTTCTTAAGATATTCATGATGATTGTCAGATTCCGATATCTTTTTTCTGTTCTCAGGAGTTATCGCCAAGTTTTCATTCATTTCTTTTACGTCTGTCCAAATCGCTGTCCTCATTTCTAAGACTGAGAAATGCCTTTTGATGGCATCCTTAATTTCGTTCAATTGTTCAAGCGTTTTAAGTGTCGCGACTACATCTATGTTCCCTTTAATCGACTCGGAATAGGCAGAATAAACCCCTGGCATTTTCTGCAAGTACTCCAAAAGTTGTTCTGCTTGCTGTGAGTCAACATTAATTAAAATATGCGCAACTGCTTTGTAACCAAACAACTTATAGTTAATGTGGATTGTTGCACCTGTGATTACACCCATCTTCTGCATTTTTTGAATGCCGTTTTTAACCACGGCTTTTGTGAGGCCAAGTTTTTCGGCAATTTCGCTGTCGCTTTGCCGCCCATCCGCTATTAACTCTTTAAGAATCCTTGCTTGGACCATGCTGATTTGCTTGGCTGAGACTACTGATCCCTCGTAGCTTCATGGGCTTTTTCATTATTTAAATTAATCGCGAAGCAATCTTTGCCCCTGTGGATTTTGTGGCGTTTATTTGACTATTTTTGATAGGTGGAGATGTTGAGGTACTATTTTTTTCGTTTAAGGCTTCAGAATCCAGGGAACCACTATTTCACACACATATCGACTCCACTGAAAAGGAACAAGAAAATATCTAGGCTATTTTTGATTTTTTCATCCAAATCTGCCTCTTACAAAAACGCCAATAACAAATTAAAAAAGCAATTTTATAGAGACAGTCCTCCTAATTTTAAAAAGCCTTAAATAAACAATCGGTTGAATACTTCCTCTATAAATAAAGGAGAAGAAAGAAAAAATGCTAAAAAGCAGTAATAAGAACAAATACCTTGCAATTTTGACTACTCTTTTGCTCGTAACTTCCATAGGCGCTTCACTGATACTTATGCCCAACGTTAGTGCGCACACTCCAGGAATTAACATCCCAGTCAACGCTTACGTCGCTGCCCTACCAACCACCGTAGGCGTAGGCCAACCTGCACTAATTTACATGTGGGTCAACCGAGTCTACGGACAATTCCCAGGTGAAAGCTACTACGCAGCAGTCACCAACAGCTGGCGATTCCACAACTTCCAACTCACAATCACCGGATCCAGCGGGACGGTAGTTTTCCAGCAAACATTTGCAACAATTCAAGACTCAACCTCTAGCCAGGGCTACACTTGGGTTCCCACCACTCCAGACACATACAACGTTACATTCAACTTCCCAGCGCAAACCCTAACAACCAGCAACATGGATCCACGCTCAGCATACATTAACGACACCTATACGGCCGCATCCGCGACATGCACCTTAACTGTTCAGCAATCACCAGTTCCCACCTACCCACAAACTCCATTGCCAACTCAATTCTGGACACGGCCTATCTTCGGTGAAAACTCCTATTGGTTTACCTTGGGTTCAAACTGGATGGGAAACGGCGCACCAGGCTTCGGAGGCTTAGCGGTAAGCTTCAATGCCGGAGGTAACGGTGAAATAATTAATCCATCTGACTGTGTTGGACCACTGACCGGACACGTAATGTGGACAAAGCCGATTCAGGGCGGAGGAGTTGTTGGTGGAGTCACCGGATTGCCCATTCAAGGAGATACATATTTCGAGGGTTCTGCTTACAGCGAAAGATACGCCAACCCAATAATCGTCGAAGGATTACTCATCTACAACCCGCCAGTCTCATACACCGGTGTAAGCTCTGGACCAACCACCTGCGTCGATTTGATAACAGGACAAATCAAATGGCAAAGCAATAATGCTGTAAACATGCCTTTGTCTAACGGAGTAGGCTATGTACCCGCAATATCCTTTGCTTACATATATGATGTTCAAGACCCAAACCAACACGGAGTTTACCCACCGATTCTCTTCACAAGCAACTTCGCAGAAGCTTTTGACGCATGGACAGGGTTCTGGCTATTCAACGTAACCGGTCCTCCATCAGCTACTGGCTTTACAAGAGTAACCGGTCCGAGCGGCGAACAATTAAGATACGTCATAACCAACGGAGGCACCAGCGCTAACGCAAATTACACTTTAGCTGAATGGAACTCAACCAAGCTGTGGGGATGGACAGGTCTCTCACCAGCCATTGATACAAGCAGTGTTACCTACCAAGGCCTCACCAACAGCTACAACTACAACGTATATTACACTCCATCATTCACTAACGTGACTACTTCTACATGGGTGAACAATGTTCGAACAACTTCAGTCTTAAACTACACAGCAATTACCGCAGCAGTCAACGCATCAGTATGGAACCCTGCAGATGCTCACTGCAGATATGATTGGAACGTATCAATCCCATGGCTCAACACAATGGGCGCCCAAACTCTAACAACAACCACTGCCGGAGTCGTCACTACATTTGCTCAAGGATCGAATCCAGTTACCGTTGTTCGATGCCTCTACAACGATACCATGCTCTGCTACAACGGCACATTACCCGGACAAGGCGCAACGTTCATGGGATCAAATAGTTGGACACCATACACATACTTCGCAGTCAGCCTAAAACCTGGCACGTATGGAAACATTACCTGGATGCAGACGTATCAGCCACCAGCAGGCAACCTCACAGTGCTAGAAGCCGGAGTTGACCCGGTAAACCGTGTCTTCGTTGAAAACCTTAGGGAAACAATGAATTGGGTAGGATACAGTTTGGACACCGGCCAGAAACTTTGGGGTCCAACTCCAGAACAAACCGCGATGGACTATTACGGAAGCCCATCATCAGGCAGCATCTCTAACACCTTCGCTTACGGGCATCTCTACACAATGCAATACGGTGGTATCTGCTACTGCTACGACACAAAGACAGGCAATCTCTTATGGACATACGGCAACGGCGGCGAAGGAAACAGCACAGACAGTGGCTTCCAAGTCCCCGGCCCCTATCCATCACTCATAAACGCCATTGGCAACGGAGTAGTATACATAGTATCCGCCGAGCACACGATTGAAACACCAATCTACAAAGGCGCAATGACACGAGCAATAAACGCCACAGACGGCACAGAAATCTATACGCTAGCAGACTACACAACCGAGTTCGGAACAATGGCCTTTGCAATCTCAGATGGCTATGCAACCTTCTTCAACGGCTACGACCAGCAAATCTATGTGATCGGAAGAGGACCAAGCCAAACAACAGTTAACGCACCAAACGCAGCCATAATGTACGGCCAAGGCTTAGTGATCCGCGGCACAGTCACCGACGTTTCAGCAGGAACCACACAGACACAGCAGGCGGCAGACTTCCCCAACGGTATTCCAGTTTGCTCTGACGCGAGCATGCGGGAATGGATGGGCTATGTCTACCAGCAGCAACCAATGCCAACCAACTTCACAGGCGTTACAGTACAACTCTACGTCTTAGACTCTAACGGCAACTACAGACCCATCGGCACAGCAACAACTGATGCAACCGGCTCATACAGCCTCACATGGACACCTGACATCCCAGGCAACTTCACAGTTTTCGCAAACTTTGAGGGCACCACTGGTTATTGGCCATCATCCTCAGAAACCACCTTTAACATGATGAACGCACCAGCAGCAACCGCTACACCTACACCTACTCCAACATCTGTCGCTGACATGTACTTTATTCCTGCAGTTGCAATCATAATAGTTGTAATCGTCATAATCGGCGCTCTAATTATGCTGATGCTCAGAAAACGACCATAAAAACCTCGCAACCAAAAAATCCACTTTCCCCTTTTTTAGTCTTAAAGCAATGGAGAAGAGATAGGGGCTGAGAAGGCTCTGGTTAAATTTACGAAAAGTATAGTCATAATCAAGCATTTGCATTCTTTTCTCCTAAAGAGTGTTCCAGAGCCTCAGCAAACCCTGCTAAAGCGCTTATGCAAAGGTTGTATTATCATCTAACTTTTAACAAAGTTCTATTATTGCTTTTAATTTTTCTCCTTCGCTTTAGTTTAAAGGCTGAGTCTTTGGGCTCGTCAACAGGTTGATTTTTGTTTGAGGTACTAGAATGCTTTAAAATCCTGGGCTTAGGGAGGCTACTCTTCCATGTATATAAAAGATGATCTGCTATTTTTAGTGCAAAATAGCTTGGTTTTTTAAGGGCAAACTATGCTTATTGATTGCAATTGGTGTTTGGCTTGGGGCCTGATGAAGAACTAAACGCGACAACATTTCAGACTTATGTTTATCTTGTCAAGGTTGGGAAGCCTGTCGGGCCTAGAGATTTGATGCGTGGAGCCAACCTTAGCAGCCCGAGCGTTGCGTATAGAAACCTTCAGAAACTCATGGATTTGGGCTTGGTCGTTAAAGATGCGTATGGCAATTATGTGGTTAAGGAAAAAATGGGCATGAAAGGGTACGTTTGGGTTGGGAAAACTCTTATGCCAAGTTTTGCCATCTTCGGATTTATCTTCTTAGGCGTTTTGATTGCAGAGATTGCGATTTTGGTTCCTCATTTGCTTGTAGGAGCCTCTGTTCAGGAGTCGTTCTGGCTTTTAACAGTGGTGACGGTTGTTTCAGCGCTCATTTTTCTGTTTGAGGGATTGCAGTTTAGGAGAAAGAATAAGAATAAATCATAGATAATAATTCGTCAATGTTCCCGTTTGTGAAAAGTTCCTGTGTTTTGAATTTGAATTCGCGTCTAAGCTATTTGGTTCTTAGCTTAAGTTTAATATTTGCAAGGAGATGCATGGCTACAACCATTGCGGTAGACAGCTTAATTCGTCTTCTCTTGTCAAAGAAGTATGCTCTGCGCAGATAAAAGTGGTGAAACGCGCCTTCTCGCAGCTTTCCCAGCTCTTTCATGCTTAGCCACGGTGTCTCAAAAATTGGCTTGGTGGTGTCGTACTTGTCAAAGTCGGTTACTCTCAACCACCCTTTCTCCTTAACTAAGTCGTACATGGGTGTTCCCGGAAAAGGCGTCGCTACATTGTAGAAGCCTACATCATCGGGCGATATTTTCTCTACAAACTTGATGGTTTTCCACGCGCTCTTCTTTGTTTCGCCTGGGAAGCCAAGGATAACGTTTGGAATAGGTTTCAAGCCCAGTTCTCTTACCCAGCCTAAGACTTTCGTGGTTAGTTCAGGCGTGATTCCTTTCTTCATAGCATCTAAAACCTGTTGTGAGCCAGATTCAACTCCGAACCAAACGGAGATGCATCCAGCCTCCTTCATCTTTGCAAGTAGCTCTTTTGTTAGCATGTCCACGCGTGTTCCACAGTTCCATTCGATTTTCAATCCGCGTTTAAGGATTTCATCGCATAATGCCTCTGTCCTTGGCTGGTCCACCGTAAAAGCGTCATCACAAAACGTAAACTTGCTAACACCGTAGGTTTTGTGCAGCAACTCTAATTCGTCAACCACGTTTTTCGGGCTTCTCATGCGGTACTTGCGCCCATGCATTCTTACAGTTGTGCAGAATTCACACCAGTAAACGCAGCCCCTGCTTGTTGCCAAGTAGAGTATGTCCTCGATTTCTCGGAAGCGTTCCATTGGCCAGAGATGGCGTGCTGGAAAAGGCAGGCTATCTAAATCTTCAATGTACGGTCTATCTGGGTTCCTCACGATTTTGCCGTCTTTCCTGCAGGTTGTGCCGATGACGTCGTAGTAGCTTTTGCCTGCTTCTATTCTCTGGACCAGTTCCAAAAATGTGTTCTCACCCTCTCGTCTTACAACAATGTCTAGTTCTGGGCACTCTTCAAGTGCATGGTCATCCCAAAAAGTAACGTGAGAACCACCTGCGACTGTTATGCAGTTTGGGCAAGCCTCTTTTGCAATCTTTATCAATTTGAGCGCAGACTGATACGTAAGGGTAGAAGATGTAACCCCAACTATGTTTGGTTGGCGCTTACTAATCTCGCTTCTAAAATCTTCAAATGAAAGCTTCAGCACTTGGCAATCAATCACGTCAACTTCATACTGGTTTTTCTCTAAAACAGTAGCCAAATACCCTAAACCTAACAACGCAAAGGGCATATGCATTGCAGCGCCAACTGGAGCAGCTGGATTAACTAAGGTTACATGAGGCTTCATTTCAGGCTTCACAGCTTTACTATTTATCCCTCAAAAAGAGATGCTTGATGCTTAAACGTTTCGCATTTTTGATTTAAAATGAAAGTGAATAAAAATTTGATAATAATTAATTTGTTTTCTCTCTTTTAACTGCTACATTAACAGAACGCCAATCATTCACGGGTTTTATAAAAAACCTAGCAGAACACCTGCCGCTGGAGGCCCATAGATCTTCTCGAAAGCTGTACTAAAAAGCTTAACAACCCTTCTATACCCAAAACTTCTTTTGCCTGGCTCAATTGTCTCGATAATCGTTGTAGTTTTTGTCTGGACAAAAGAGATGATTCTAAGCTGGATTGATAGTCTCAATCATTGCCGCCAGGTTAGTTGCGACTATAGTACAGCTACAAGCTGCTTCATGATGGCTTCACGGGTTCTGTTCGGTAAGCTTTCAACTTTCATAAATTTCCTATGGCACTTAGTCCTTGCTTGACCATTTTTCTCAAAACATTCTCGATGCCATGTGCAGGTGTTTGTTTCTGCTCCGCGCGTGCGTCTATTGCTGAGGTGGTTCGTGTCTTCAAGTGTGTTTCGGCTAAAGCTGCTTTTCGATGAGTTCCTGAGATTAGGGAGCAACTTTGGGGAGACATTTGTGCCTGAGGGCTATGCAGTCAGGACTGCAGGCAACTGATCAACAGAATGTAGACGTAGATGCTCGTTCGCGGAAGTGGCGAGTAATTCACTTTTGTGGTTCGATCGGCCAGTATTTTGGTTGCATTGACTCATTTTCAAGCAATGAAGGGAACAAGTTTAAAGGCCATGAAGGAAGCATTCTTGTTATAAAAACTACTTGAGTTTCAATACCACTGATTCTTNNAAAAAGCCTCAAACATTTTCTCAAAATCTTCAAGAGCAATTGTAGCGTATAAATCGTAAGATCCTATAAGTCTTATAATAACTATTAAGTTTGGAATTTGAAGCAATTGAGAATATATTTCTGGCATTTTGCTTCGGTTTGAAACCTTTATGTATAGATTCGCCATAGCCTTGTATCCAATCTTATTCAGGTCAAGGGTTATTGTGGAAAGAGTTAACAAGTTTTCTCTAAGTTTTTTGTATCTTCGAATTACCGTTTTAGTCGATATATCCAGTTGTTCAGCAATTTTCTTAAATGGAGTTCGAGATTTTTCCGAAAGAATCTTTGCAATCTTTCTATCTATTTCGTCAATTTCTAATGGTGCTTGATCAAGATTAGTTAAAGCAGGCCTATGGTTGTTTTTTAGTCCATTTTCATGACATAGTGGTTTGATAATCAAGTTTTGAGGATATTCTATGTTTACGGCCTCTGTCCAGATTAAAGCATCAACACGTTTGATATCGCGGTTTGACTCTAAATCTTCAATTATGTCATGTAACTTGTTAAGGTCTCTTAATGCTACTTTTCCGTAAAAGTTGTATTTGCCTAATGGACCGACCAGTTCGGAGATGAACGGTTTGCTTTCAAGAAATTTGGCGACTTCTTTTTCATTTTCCACAGCGTTCATTATGCCTAAATCTATAATGTGGCGATACCCCAAGCAATGAGGGTTCACAAGCATCTTTTCGCCGTTGATTACGCCTTCTTTCCATAAGCGTTTATAGCGCATTCTGACGGCAGAGACTGTAATTTTACATTCTTTGGCGATAGCGGTGAAACTGGTGCGGGATTCTGATAAGAGTGTCTTCAAAATTTTTGCGTCAGTTTCGTNNATTGTCTGTTATATAAGATTTCTCTAAAAGTTTTGCACTTGACCTATTTTAATTTTGAACATTTTTTAATAAGCGAATCGGCATCTAAATTCAAAAAAATAACTTTATTGTTTAAATCAAGCGCTTTTTTGAAGACTTAGGGACATGGGACTTAACATAAATTTATAAATAAATCAGGATAAAATACTTAGCATAAATTTATAGGAGAAAAGAAAAATGCAAATTGCTAAAAGTAAAACTGCAGCTATTATGATTGCTATATTCTTAATGCTTTCAATGGGAGCTTCAATGATGCTTATACCAAATGCCAATGCACATAACACTACAACAGATAAGAGTACATGGCAAATCACCACATATGCGTGGGTTACTGCTTCACCCAATCCTGTTGGTGTTGGTCAGCAAATGCTCATATTCGGTTTGCTTGACATCGTGATAAATGGAGCACTCGTCAACAATAACATAAGATTCAACAACTACCAGTTTACTATCACTAAACCCGACGGGACAACCGTAACCCAATCATTTCCGATAGTTACTGATTCAACAGGAGCACAATACTTTACCTATACACCTGACCAAGTAGGAAATTACACAGTATTTTTCAGCTATCCAGGACAAGTGTATAATTATGGTGGCGCATATCAAGGCGACTATTATACACCTAGTAACGCAACAACGACATTTACAGTGCAATCACAACCCGTAGCGGGATTTACTGAAGTTCCACTTCCGACTAACTACTGGACTCGACCAATAAACGGACAAAACGTCTTGTGGGATTCAATTGGATCAAACTGGCTAGGCGGGGCAGCCACAGCTAATTATTGGCAACAAAACGGAGCCGCACCTACAAGTGCGCACATAATGTGGACGAAACCTCTTGAGATAGGCGGCTTAACAGGCGGAATCATAACTCAGGCCGGCAATAGTGCTCAATCAAATGATACAGCGGCAACATATTACTCAGGATTTTCATACAATACAAGGTTCGGCAGTCCAATAATCCTTAACGGAGTACTCTATTACCAACAGCCGCTAGGCGAAGCTGGAACTGGTGGAGGAGAATTTGCAGTAGACTTGACTACTGGCCAAACACTATGGTCCAGTAACACTATAGTGTTTAACAAGGCGCAACTTTATGATTTGCAATCACCCGACCAGCACGGAGTCGTAGGCGGCATACTGTGGCAGGTTTCTGGTACTACATGGATTGGCTATAACGCATTCAATCAACAATTTCTATTTAATCTGACGAATGTTCCTTCAGGCACCGAAGTTTACCTTAACAACGGCGAGATAGACCGCTACATATTAAGCTACAATACAACATCAAAATCTGGATGGTTAGCTTTATGGAATGAAACTGCTGTAATCTTAAATGCCCAACTACTATATGGAGCGCCATATGGATGGCCAACTGGTTCTAACCTTGTTATCCCTGCGAACACAACGACTGCGTATTCATATAACGTAACGATATCGGCAGATTTGACAGGAAGTACATCTCCAAGTATTGTTGGCGTTATCCCTGGTAACGTAATACTCGGAGCCAGCAGCAGCCTTGGACTAGCTTCGCAGCCTAACCCGAACGCGAACCCGTGGACAATGTGGGCTCTAAGCGATAAACCAAACGCACAAGGTACCCTATCATGGATTCAACGTTACGCGGCGCCAGCAGGCAACATCACCGAAATGTTGTGCACGCAACCAATCGATCCAGTTACCAACGAGTGGACAATGCAAACCTTAGAGACTGGTCAACGATATGCTTACAGCCTTGCCACCGGAAACTTAGTTTGGGGTCCAAGTCCATTTCCTCTAACAGGATTCCAATACTACAGCGATAGAGAAGGGTTCCCAGCTTACGGGAATCTTTACGTATCAGGCTATGGCGGAATCGTCTATTGCTATTCAATGCTAAACGGAACTCTACTATGGACCTACGGTAACGGCGGCGAAGGAAACAGCACAAATACTGGGGCTAATACGCCTTGGGGTAATTATCCAACCCATGTTGCTGCTTTGGCTGATGGAATAGTCTACACTATGGCTGGTGAACATTCGCCAAACACACCACTTTATAGAGGATACGTGGCCCGTGCTATCAACGCTTTCACTGGACAAGAGCTTTGGACGCTGCCGGATTGGTCTGCTTCAGGACTAGGAACATCAATTGCACCAGTTGCTATCGCTGATGGCTACATGGTATTCGCTAACGCCTATGACGGTCAACTATACTGCGTTGGCAAGGGTCCAAGCGACACTACGGTTTCGATCCAAAACAATGTTATACCTCAGGGAAACAGCGTACTTGTACAAGGCACAGTTACTGACATTTCAGCTGGCACAAAGCAAACCGCGCAGGCAGCTGACTTTCCAAATGGTGTTCCATGCGTATCTGACGCAAGCGAGAGTCAGTGGATGGCGTACGTTTACCAACAACAACCACACCCGACTAATGCTACTGGTGTAACGGTTACTTTGACAGCTATTGATCCGAACAATAACATCATCGATATTGGAAACGCCACAAGTGATTCAACAGGCATGTACACGAAAATGTACACTCCAGATGTCCCCGGCACATACACTATAATCGCTGCCTTCAGTGGGTCAAATTCTTACTGGCCGTCATACCAAGAGAGCGCCATCTATGTTACCCCAGCAGCTGCGCCAACTGCCGCACCTACGCCTACTCCGCAATCTGTCGCTGACATGTACTTTGTTCCTGCAATCGCTGGCCTATTAGTTGCAATCATCGTAGTCGGCGCTGTAGTAATACTAATGCTTAGACTAATGCTTAGAAAACGGCCATAACGCCCAACAACATCTTGATTTTCCTCCCTTTTTTATTGTTTTAACCGATGCTGTACGGAAGCAAAAGTGTTTCAGTTTTAACTAAAATTATTCATAAAATATTCTGCAAAAATAATTTTTAAACTAATCTTTGATTTTTGACTACAAAATTAGCGCTTCTTTGAGGACTCATGCATAACTTTATTAATAAAATTCAAGATAATGTTATCCATAAACTTTAAGGAGAAAAGAAAAAATGCAAATGACTAAAAACAAAACAGCAGCTATTGCGATTGCTATATTCTTAATGCTTTCAATGTCAGCTTCAATGATGCTAGTACCAACCACTAGTGCGCATTATCCTGGATGGCAAATTCCAACTCATGCATACATTGTAGCTTCACCGGAGCTCGTGGGTGTCGGTCAGACAATAAACATTTACTTGTGGCTTGATGCTGTTTATGGTACTGCTGGAGGAGCTACTCCTGTTGCTGGAACGAATGCTTCCACAGCAAGCGTAGCGTTGATATCAAACAACTGGAGATTCTCCAACTTCAAGCTTACTATCACGCCGCCTAACGGAACAGCAACAACAATAACTTTTCCAACCATCACTGACACAACATCATCAATGTACTACAGATTTACCCCAGACACGGTCGGTACGTATAATTTAACCTTTAATTACCCAGGACAAGTATATGGAGCGAATGGCGATGGTTACTCTGGATCATCATTGATTAACGATACTTATCTGCCAAGTTCTGCATCAGCAACGCTCACTGTGCAGCAACAGCCGATACCCTCCCCCATAACTAGCTATCCGCTTCCTACTGATTACTGGACTCGTCCAATTTACGGTGAGAATACTGACTGGTGGGCGATTTCATCAAACTGGCTTGGAACCGGCGCAGCAGTTATTCCAGCAACAGGCGTTGGCACCATCACTGGCTTCTCGCAGTCACAGATGAATAGGTATCCAGGAGACGCAATAGGATCCCTCACTCCTCACGTCATGTGGACGAGCCCACTGGAAATGGGCGGAGTTGTCGGTGGAAACTACTACTCTACACCAGGTGTCGCCTACTTTGAAGGGTCAGCATATTGCAACAGAGTTCAAAACCCCATAATCATCAACGGAATACTCTACTACACTCAGCCACTGTCATTCAGCGGAAATAACGCTGGACCAACCGTAGCCGTTGACCTTCGCACAGGAAAACAGATATGGTCTAACATAAACATCCCATACCTATCATTTGGCTACATATACAACCTTTGGAACCCTGACCAACACGGAGTGTACCCACCAATGCTAATTGCATCTGTCACTGGAGGCGCTGCAGCCCCCCCCAACACGTGGAGTTATCCTTGGCTCACACAATGGGAGATTTTCGATGCATACACAGGTCTACCAATGTTCAACGTAACTAACGTACCTTCAGGCGCAATAGGAGCAGGTTCAAACAATGAACAGTTAAGATATGTCATAGCCAACGCTGGAACCGCCGCTAATCCACAATGGTACCTAGCTCAATGGAATTCTTCCAGACTTTGGATACAACAAAATAACCCATACACTTCAGGCGGAAGTCTGCTATACCCATCAATCATCAATCAAAGCTCCGGAAGCCCACTCATTACAACCTACCCCATACCAGTTACAGGCACTACCGGTACATTGAACAACAGCACCAGCACCAGCAGCATTACTCAATTTGTACCTTATGGTTCTACCCTCCAAGTCAACGGCAACATACCGATCAACTCAACCACAGTCACCTCTAGCTACTCATATACAACTTATGACTGGAACGTCTCGTTACCCTGGCTAAACACAATGCCCCTACAACAAACTTATAGTTCACTTACAGGAACATATTCTAACCCACCTGCAGGAACAAATCCCGTAACCGTACTCGCAGCTGAACCAGGTCAATGGTTACTTTGCAGAAACGGCTCTCTACCAGTCGGCTTCGGTGCAAACAACGTAGGCGCGCCAAACCTGCCATTCACATTCTTCACTGTCAGCCTCGCGCCTTCAACTCTCGGCCAAATAAACTGGATGCAGACATATCAGCCACCAGCTGGCAACGTCACTGTTTCATACGGTGGACTAGATCCGACGGCTTGGAACGGAAATGGATACGGTGTCTTTGTTTTGGGATACGCGGAAACCATGCAATGGGTAGGATACAGCATGACTACAGGCCAACAGATATGGGGTCCAACGGCATCTCAAGTTCCTTTCAACTATTATGGCAACCCAATCTATCCATATATAACCGCTCAGATGGCTTACGGCAATATGTACAATGGTGGATTCGGAGGAGTATGCTATGCTTACAACTTGACTAATGGAAACTTAGAATGGACCTACGGCAATGGCGGCGCAGGCAACAGTACCAATGCTGGCTTGACTACTTTCTACGGTGATTACCCGACCTTTATTAACGCAGTTGGAAACGGTGTAATATACTTAGTTACTACTGAACACACTATCTCAGACCCGATTTACAAAGGTGCTCTAGCACGCGCTATTAATGCTACAACTGGACAAGAAATCTGGACTATCTCAGACTACACTGGCGAATTCGGCTCTATGAGCTATGCTATCGCTGACGGCTACAACGTATGGTTTAACGGTTATGACGACCAACTTTACACTGTTGGCCAAGGACCAAGCGCTACTACAGTTTCAGCACCAAACATCGGTGCATCATTCGGAACACCCGTAGTAATAAGGGGTACAGTTATGGATATTTCCGCTGGCACAACGCAAACCCAGCAGGCAGATGGCTTTCCAAGCGGAGTTCCATGCGCTTCTGACGCGAGCATGACGGATTGGATGGGCTACGTTTACCAGCAAAAACCACTGCCAAGCAACTTTACCGGAGTTCCAGTGACGATAGATGTCTTGGATTCTAACGGCAACTACAGAAACATTGGCACTGCAACAACTGATGCAACCGGCTCATACAGCCTCACGTGGACGCCTGATATTCCAGGCGATTACACTGTTATCGCTACTTTCCATAGCACGAACGGTTACTGGGGATCATACTCAGAAACCTCTTTTGCCGTAGCGCAAGCACCAGCAGCAACTGCTACACCTACACCTACTCCGCAATCTGTCGCTGACATGTACTTTGTTCCTGCTATCGCTGGCCTATTCGTTGTAATAATCATAATAGGCGTTGTACTAGCTTTGTTGATGCTTAGAAAACGACCTGTTTATGCTGTTGAGCCTAGGCAGATAAAGTAGCAATACTACTGATGTTCAGGAAACGACCATAAACCCAAGCAAGGGAAAAAACCAAATTTCCCCTTTTCTTTTATTGTTATATTAACAACTCAAAATTTCAAATTATATAAATCCCAAAATCCATTTATTGGCTAAGCTAACTCGCGAGAATGAGGCGTACAAAGCAATTGCTCACAGATGAACCGCTCAAAGAAAAAATTCACCAAGCAAACGTTTCTGTCCACCGCCAAGAAGCACAATACTACGAACTGCTCCATCCAGAAGTATACAGTAAACAAGAACAAAAAAGAATAACCGCCAAACTAAAAAAGGTAGACAAACTTGTGGCAGATAACCAAAAAAAAGCTCTTGACGTTGGAGCAGGCACCGGCAACTTAACAGGCAAACTTTTGCAGATGGGCTACAAAGTTACAGCCATAGATATCTCGCCAGAGATGTGCACAATTCTGCAGAGAAAATATAGCGCCTACTTGAAGGATCACAAGTTAACCATAATTAACTCACCGATAGAAAATCTTGCTTTTGATGCGGGCAAATTTGACTTAATAACGTGCTACTCTGTGCTGCATCACCTGCCCGATTACGTCACCGCGCTCAGAAGCTTGTCCGTTTTTCTAAAGAAAGGCGGTGTAATCTACATTGACCATGAAGCATCGCCTTATTACTGGAAAACTGAACCAAGCAGTTTAGCAAGCTTCATCAAGGACATCTACTTCCATTCGAACCCGTTATTTAACAGCTTGTACTTCCAAATTATCGGGTTAAAAGTCCCGTTAATTGATTATTCCCTGTCGGATTACTGGCACAAAAAAGAACACGCATTAGACCATAAAAACATAGAACAAATATTCAAAGAAGAAAACTACGAATTCTCACGGCGAACGGACTATTATCTCAAAGGCACATGGATACCGAACCCACTATTCTACGTTTATCGCCTGATTTGTAGGCCTGAAATGAGTTTTTGGATAGCAAAAAAATAAAAAATATTTTTTTTCTTCAGTTATTAAGCGATTCCCACGCTTTTCTGTGCGCTTGGATTCAGTCTTCGTTTTGCAAAGTTCAAAACGCCTTCACGCCTAATTCTTTTAACTATTTGTTTTGGTGATCTGTGGAATTCTTTGAAGAATCTTTTTTGAACTGCCATAAGCGAGTTGTAATCGAACTCGTCGGTTTTTACGCTGAGTAAAAAATCGTCAAGGCGAACGTAATTTTTTGTTTCCAACAGTTCTTGGTATAGTTTGCTATCTGGGTAGGCGATGAAAATGTTGAATTGGCACCAGTCTGGGTCAAGTTTTTTAGCAAATTTTAAGGAGGCTTCCATATCCTTTAATGTTTCATCTGGCAAGCCGAGCATGAATGAGCAGGCGATTTGTATTCCATTTTTTCGGCAAAGCTTAAACGCGTTTTCTATCTGTTGGAGTGTTGTGTTTCTGCCGATTCGCTGTAAAATTTTTTGTGAACCTGATTCAACGCCGAACCAGATGGTTTTGCATCCGGCTTTGCTCATTATTTCCAAAAGCTCTTGGTTGACTAGGTCTACGCGTGTGTCGCAGACCCATTCTAAATCCAGCTTGTTTTTTATCATTAGGTTGCATAGTTCAGTGGTTTCTTTTTTTCTGAGGGTGAAGTTGTCATTGATAAAGTAGATTCCTTTTGTGCCGTATTTGCTGGTTAAGTCTTGGATTTCGCCGATGACTCTTTGGGGACTGAATGCTCGGCACATGTTTCCCCAAAGTTTTCTTGTTTCACAGAAACCGCAGTTGAACACGCATCCCCGTGAGATGCTCATGACATCAGCAGGTTTAGCGTTCAAAAACTCTATTGTTCTATCATAGAGTTCGAGCGGCAATAGGTGTCTTGCTGGATAGGGGATTTCGTCAAGATTTTCAATGAATTTTGGCTGGTTTTTGATGTTTTTTCCTTGTTGTCTACATGCAACGCCCGGTATTGCTATGGCGGCGGGTTCGTTGCCGTTTGTTATGCATGTGGCGAGTTGTGTTATTGCTCGCTCACCTTCACCCATGACGACATAATCGATTTCGGGGTTTGCAAGGAGGCTGTCGGGCATGTAGGAAGCGTGCCATCCGCCAACAACTATTTTGCAGTTAGGCAGGGCTTCTTTGATTGCTTTTGCGGTCTCTATGCAGCGCGGGTAAGTTGCTGAACCGCATGTTATGCCCACGATTTGCGGGTTAAGGTCTGTGACTAACTGCTTAATTTCACTGGTTGATTTTTTCATGAGGTAGTTGTCGAGCAATTGCACCTGAAAGCCTGCTTTTTCGAGCGCTGCGGCAACGTACATTAAGCCAATTGGAGGCAACCGTTTGCCAAGGTACCATACGCCGTTTTCCGGTGGAGCCGTGGTCATTAAGAGAATCAAATGAGGTTTTTCTCCTGTTTGCAGAATTTTTTGTTCGGCGTGTGAGCGGGCACGTTTTTGTCTCTCTATGAATGTTTGCTTAAAACGTTTGATTATATGCGAGTTTATAGCTTTAACGGAACAGAGCGCCTGTGCAGGTTTCATAAGTGTTTTTGCTGTTTCCCAGGGGGATAGGGTAAGGCGCTTTTTAGCATGAAAACTATACTTAAAAAGAGGTATCCTTACATGTTGCCAGTTACATAAAATAAAGGTCACCAAGTAAATTTAGTTCTTTTGTGGTTTGCTAAGTATTTGTTTTATTGTTTCTGTGAGTTTTTGGTTGTCTTTGGCTGATCTTACTGTGACCCTGAAGTAGCTGTCGTCTAAGCCCACGAAAGTGCAGCAGTCGCGGATTAGGATGCGTTCTTTAGCCAGCAGTTCCTTTAGCTTGGTGGATGTAATTTTTCGGTTCAGGATTTTCACAAGCAGAAAATTCGTTACAGACGGGTAAACGTGTAAGCCTTCAATTTCGCTTAGGTTCTTGGCAAACTGCGCTCTTTCCTTGGCAATTGTCCTCTTGGTGTTTTCTATAAATTCTGTGTCTTTAAACGCTGCAAGCGTCGCTACGCCTGCCAAACCGTTGATGCTCCATGGTTGCCTAACTGTTTCCAGCTTATCGATTAGGTTTCCTGCTGCTATGCCATAGCCTAAGCGTATGCCAGGCATTCCGTAGAATTTTGTAACCGACCGAATCACAAAGAGGTTCTCGTACTCTTTCACCATCCCAGCTAGCGTTGTGTCTTGCCCTTTCTCTGCAAATTCGATGTAGTTCTCGTCTACGCTGAAGATGATGTCTTTTTTGTGGCAGAAATCAAGAAGGTCCAAAACTGCTTCTTTACTGTACAATGTTCCCGAAGGACTATGTGGGTTGCAAATACACATAATTTTAGTATCGCCAGTAACTGCCCTCTTAATTTTCTCCGTTTCCAAAGCAAAATTCTCAGGTAACTGAACAAACACTGTCTCGCCGCCAACCCTCAATGCTGCTTTCTCATACTCTGAGAACGAGGGGACAGGAATGAGCGACTTAAATCCACGGGGCAAAATCTCCGTAATGGTATAAATAAGCTCAATCGAGCCGTTGCCTAAAATGACGTTTTCCTCTTCAACCCTGTGCCCTACGTATTTGGCGATTTCCGATTTAAACTCAACAGGGTTAGGGTCAGGATAAAACCGAATCAACTTAGCGTTTTGCTTAACAGCCTCAACAGCCTTAGGCGAAGGTCCAAGAAAATTGATGGGTCCACTGAACTCAAACACATCTTCTATGGGAACATTGTATTTTCTGCTGAAACCCCAGATGTCTCCGCCGTGGCTAACAAACCTGCGTTTCTTACACTTGCTCGACAGCTTTCTCTTCCTCCATTAGCCTGCTTATTTCTTTCTCAACTTGCAACTGAGCCTTAAAGTGAGCGTTATACAAGTTAACAACCTTGTATAGCCAGTAAACTACCCCGACGCCCAACGTAACTATCGTAATCAAAACATATGTTTTTATCGGTATCGTCTGCGGCATAAACATTTTTTGCGGAAAAGCAGCAGCGAGAAAAGCGTCCTGATTTCGTTCATGCACCGCTAAATCTCTCGATAACAAATACAAAATTACAAAAACAGGCACAATCAAAACAATGCTGACAGCCCACGCCTTCGCATTCCTCTCTGCAACGCCCTCGCTTGTTGCTGGCGACTTCTTCCCCTGACGCCCAAAATAAGCAGCAATCTGCTTCTCCAACTCTGCTTCACGCCGAAAATGCCTATTTCTGCCCTTAATCAGGCGGTAGTACATGGGGAAAAATGCCAACCCGAAAGTAACAATCGCCCCCAAAAACCACATGGAAAACCACATTTTCCTGTCAGCATCAACTTTACTGTACATAGCGTTTTCCATCTTAAGCATCAAACTATCCATTCAACTGCTTACAAGGTTGGAGTAGCCAAACTTTATAAGTTCTTCCATTGGCATCTAAAGATAAAATGAGCCAAAAGGAAATGCTGCTTTCCATAATAATTCCCGTTTATAACGAGGAATTAACTGTAGGCAACATAATCGACCGTGTAAAAACAGTCATGCAGCAAACTGGGCTAAAGAACGAAATAATAGTTGTAGACGACTGCTCGTATGACAAATCGCTTGAAGTAGCCAAAAAACGCAGCGCCAAGATCTACACCCTAAAACAACACCTAGGCAAAGGCTACGCGCTACGAGCGGGTTTTTCCAAAGCAAAAGGCGACTTAATAGTCACCATAGATTCAGATGGCTCACACCGCCCCGAAGAACTCCCACGAGTGCTCGCGCCAATTCTGCAAGACAAAGCAGACCTAGTCATAGGCTCAAGATACCTAAACCAAAAAAACGTAGCCGCAAAAAAACTAAACGCCTTCGGCGTCAAACTCTTCAACTATTTCATCCAACTTTTAACAGGCGTAGCCGTCACTGACTCCCAATCGGGCTACCGAGCCATGAAACGCGAAGTCCTGAAAAACCAAAACCTAAAGTCAGGCGAATACGAAATAGAATCCGAAATGCTAGTCAAAACCGCAAAAAAAAACTCCAGAATCACCGAGGTGCCGATAAGTTTTGAGCAGCGAACCTACGGCAGATCCGGAGTTGACCCCATGGTTGACGGGTTCAAAATTCTCCTATCAATAATTTTGGCTTATATGAAGGGTTAGGCAAGTTGGCTGGCAACGCATATCCCAAAGTTTCAATTATAGTTGCAGCCTATAACAGCGAACAAACAATCGAAGAATGCCTCAAATCAATCCTGGCGCTGGAGTATCCCGCAGGTTTCATTGAAGTTATCGTCATGGATGGCGGCTCAAAAGATGCCACCGTCAAAATAGCAGAAAAATACCCTGTCAAAGTTGTTTCCATCCGATTGAACGCTCCAGCAGCCTACAATTACGCCATGAAAATCGCTGCGCATCAGGTTCTGGGCTTTATAGACGCAGACGCCAAAGTAGAACCCCGATGGCTAAGCAAACTCGTACCCCACTTGGAAGAACCCAAAGTAGCAGGCGTCAGCGGCAGCATAGAAACTTGGAACGCCCAAAACCCGTGGGCTAAAAGCATCGGTTGCGAACTTAAAAACCGTTACAGGCGCATAGGAAAATACACCAGCCGCATAGCCACCATGAACCTGCTGCTGAAAAAAGCCGTTATTGAAGAGGCTGGCGGATGGGATGAAAACCTGCCCAGTCAATACGACACAGACTTAGGCTTCAGAATAAGCGCTAAAGGCTACAAAATCGCTTATGAACCAAACGCAGTCTGCTACCACTACAACAGATCAACCGTGCGCGCTTATTACAGGCAGCAGTTGCAGTACGGCAAAAACACCTTAAAACTATACTTCAAACATGGACGCTTGGCGAAGGGTGACGAAATCACGGATTTTGGCATGAACATCCAGCCTGCGCTAATCTTGGCTATCATCGTGGTTTTCCTTCTCGGAATAATAGAAGTGCTCAGGTCCTTATGGTATATTTCAGGCTTAATCCTAGCATTAATGCTTGTTTACTTCGTTTACTCCGCCGCCAAGATTGCGGTTAAATTCCATGAGAGGGTTGCTTTGCGGTTGGTGGTGCTTTATTTTGTGAGAGCGTTCGCATGGTTTGTCGGCGCAGTAATAACCACAGTCAACTGTGCGAGGGGCAAGGGGAGGAAAACGCCGAATGCGTAAAGTATGCTTCGTTTCGCCTGAGTATTGGCCTTTGTCTGGTGGAACAGGTGTCTACGTTTACTACCTCTCCAACGAGCTCATGAAGAACGGCTACAAAATCTGCGTAGTAACAGGCTCCGACCAAACATTAGACATCAAAGTCAACGAGCAACTGAACGTGTTTTTCCTAAAAATCCCAAAAATGCCAGTCATAAAATCGTTTCTGCTTGCGGCTTCCAGCTACCGCAAACTAAACAGCGTCCGCGGAAGCGTTAACGTGGATATTACGCATGCTAACTTGCCGTTGACTCCTAACTTCGCTGTGCCGCCGAACTTTGGAAAAACGCTCGTTTGCACCGTTCACTCAACATGGAAAGGCGAAGCAGAAGCCATCCGAGGCGAACCTTACAGCAGGCTTAACGCTAACGAGAAGTTTATGGTTAGCTTCAACTGGTTTTTGCGGATTTTTGAAGAGAAAATGCTTGAGCGAGCAAACAAAATAATCGCAGTAAGCCATTTCACAAAGCACGAGCTGCTTGACTACTATAAGGTGCCTGAACGAAAAATCCGAGTCATCCATAATGGGGTGGATGTAAACAAGTTTAAGCCAGCACTGGATAAGCGCAAAGTCAAGGAGGAGCTTGGCTTTAAAGCTGATGATTTAGCCATACTTTCTGTTGGCAGGCTCTATGCACGCAAAGGCTTGTTCACGCTTATCGAAAGCATTCCCGCTGTAGTTGAGCGATTCAAAAACGCGAAATTCATAATTTCAGGCAAAGGGCAAAGCGACGAAATGCGAAAGCTCCTCGCTCACGCAGAAAAATTTGGCGTAAAAGACAGCATAATCTTCACGGGTTACTACCCAGACAAGAAACTGCCTAAGCTCTATCAAGCCGCAGACGTGTTTGCGTTTTCCACGTTCTATGAGCACCATCCCTTCGCTGTTTTGGAGGCGCTTTCAACTGGCTTGCCCGTGGTAACAACCAGCGTGGGCGGAATTCCTGAAACGATTGAGAATGGGAAAAACGGGTTTTTGGTTGAACCGTTCAATCCGAAACAGTTCGCTGATAGGATATTGTATTTGCTTGAGCACGCTGCTGAGGCTTCGGAGATGGGACTTCTTGCACGCCAAACAATCCTAGAACGCTTCGATTGGCGCATAGTCGTCAAGGACGTACTCAAAGTCTACGATGAAGCGCTAAGCTAAGCTGTTTCTATCGGCTCTCCTCTATATGCGATGGTAATTTTTTGGAAAAGCTTTACTACATCCAAAGAGCAAAACAGCATCTTCGTTAAAAATTCGTGCTGGTAGATTTTCATTTGCGCTTTCACTGGCAAATCGGTTCTCGGAGGCTCAAATTTGCGCATTACCTCATTCACCTGTAAACCCTGCACCACGATTGCTTCTTCTTGCAAGCCTGTTTTTTTCGCAATATAATTCAGATATGTTTGTTTCCAGTCTAATTCCATGATTTTTGTTGCGGTTATGTCGATGGCTAACGCGTCGTTGCTGGTTAGCATTAAGTCCATCTTGACGGGGTTGCCTTTTGTTGGACCATTTCCCTCAATCCCAACTCTAGCGTCCATGACAGTTAACTGGGGCTTAAAGATGGAGTATAGCCTGTAGAAAACCTCTGGCAGATACGGGTGCAGGTAAATGCGCTTGTTGCTGGGGACGCAGCCGAAGAGGTTTTTTATGGCTCCACTGTACATTGCAAACTCATGCGTTTTCATCAAAGGCAAATCCACAACCGCGTCCGCATCTAACACGGTTTTTGGCAAAAACAACTCCTTTAGCGGGCTGCTGTTGTTTGGGAATTTTACTTTGACTACTTTGTCCTCTGAAAGATTAATCACGCTGCCGCCTGCTTTCTTTACGGCCGTTTCTATCCCTGTTTTCTCAAACGCCGAGTTGCATGGGTAATTGAACCCGTTAGATTCGCCAACTATTACCTCGCTGACCCCATCGCGAAGCAGACCAACCAGTTCACTTAACAGTTGGGGGCTTGTCACTACGCCGGGAAGGTACTCTGGGTGGCTCATGTTGGGCTTAACAAAAATTTTCTGTTTTCCACGCAACTCCGAGTCATCAACGGCCTCCTTTAAGATTTCGCTTATGCCGTTTTGGGCTCGAAAGATTTTAACCGTTTTCTGCTCTGTGTTAAGCACACTTAAGCACCTTTTACTTGTTTTCCCATTATGCAGCCTGGGTCAGAATTTAACATGTCACCGTTATGGTATGCAGCTGACCGCGCTCTGCATCCCCCGCAAATGTACTTATAGGCGCATTTTCCGCAGGCTCCCTTCAGGTTTCCCCTGTTCCTTAAAGCTTTAAAGAGTGTTGAGTTTAACCAAATATCCTGGAACTTTTCGGTTTTCAAGTTGCCCACGTTTATGGGTAAAAAGACGCATGGGTAAACATCCCCTTGCGGAGACAGTGAACAATACAATCTTCCAGCTCCGCATCCGCCAATAAAATCTGCCAGCGGAACAGCTTTCTTGCTTACCCGTGCCGTTTGCATATGCGCCATAGACATCGTCACTTCCCCAGTTCCCGCAGGATCTTGACATTGCAGGGCAACCCGTGCTAGTTGCGGTGCCGTAGTTAAGATGGTTGTTTTGCAACCAGTTGACATCCTGTTTAGCAAGTAACGCATAAGTTTCTCCCGTTCTTCCGCAGACAAATCCTGGTCAAAATGCGCTTTTCCCCGTCCGGTCGGAATGAAGTTGAAGTAGGTGAATCTTTCAGCGCCTATTTCTTCAGCCAAGCTCACGATTGCTGGCATTTCTTCAAGGTTGCTTTTGGTGGCGGTTGTGGCTATGCAAGCGCACAAATCCGCTTCCACGCAATTCCTAAGTCCAGTCACAGCTTTCTCGAATGCGCCGGGCACTCCTCTGAAGGTGTCGTGTGTTTTTGCGGTGGCGCCGTCGATGCTTATTTCCACATAGTGTATTCCGGTTTGTTTGAGTTTTTTCACGTTTTCCTTGGTTAGCAAGGTGCCGTTTGTAGCTACGGAAACGTATAATCCACGTTTGACTGCGTGGTTTGCAACTTCAAAAAAGTCTTTTCGGCTCAACGGTTCGCCGCCTGAAAAAGCAAGCGCTGTCACACCTGCATCGGCAAGCTGGTCTACAACTGCCATGGCTTGTTTGGTTGTGAGTTCTTCTTCGTTGACAGCGCCGGAGTTTGAGTAGCAATGCTTACAATTTAAGTTGCATTTATGAGTGAAATCCCAAACGATAAGAAACGGTGCATAAAGTGAGATTGGCTTTTTTATACCTAAGTAAGCGAAGGACTTTGTCAAGTTGGTTATTGCTCTTCGGGCGTATGGGTCTGTTAAGAGTTTTTCAACTTTCTGTCGCTTAATGTTTAAGCTTCTTCTTAGGAATTCAACCCAAAAACCAATAATCTGAGAGTAAAGACCGCTACATTTCTCACATTTGCGCTCAGTTTTGCCTGCATAATCATCCAGTGCTGCTTCAAGAACCGTTCTGCCGCATGCACCGCATTTTTTCAGGGATAACCGTAGCATTTTTTTGGTCATCGGCAGCGTTATTACTGCATTCCAGAAGGTATCGTGGCTAAGTAAACTCATGCGAGGTTTCTCCTCAAGCGGTCTTAATACTAAATTGAACGCGTGAGGATGTTAAAGATTTCTCTAAAAGCCTGCAATTTTAACTACTTTGCAATACAACTAAAGTTACACTAGTTCTTCTTTGTTTTTCCTATTATTTTCTCTGCTATTTCTAAATCCTTAAGAGTGTTAATGTTAAGGAGCACCTCAGTTTCTTCCGTGATTATGGCGCTTGTTTCAATTTTGCCCTCCCCCTGACTTTTGGCGCCGTTTACTATGTTGACTCCTGAAACAGCATACCACTCGCCTTTGTACTCGTCAGTGGAAGAAACTGAAAGTCCCAAGCTTTCACGAGTTTGGATGGGCACAAAAACCGCCAAGAAATCTTTCCCACAAACCTCAAACTCTCCGATGACTTTGTCAAGAAACTTGCCTGTGATAGCTGGCAAATCTGCTGGAATCGTTAACACAGGACCCATCAAGCCAGCCATAAGAACAGCTTGCCTAAGGTCGTTATGGTAACCTTTTGCATCTGTCCGAAGAACCTTCCATCCCTTGCCGATGCAGTGCTTTTCAGTTTCAGGCGTGTTCCCACTTGTCACCACATAAAACTCCGAAACATTCACGGCGCTAGCAACTGCTTCAGCAACCCAGTCAACCAAAGGCTTACCCAAAAAGGGCAAAAGTGGCTTCTCCACTGGCAATCCCATGCGTTTGCCTTTTCCGCCAGCCATAATCAATGCAGGAACTTTCATATTAGCATCAACACGCCTGCAAGCAAAATAAGCGTAACTGCCCTTGCTACCTCATTCGTTGCCCCAATCATGTCGCCAGAAACTCCGCCGAAAACGCTTTCCGCAACTTTCTCCATCACAACCGCCACTGGAATGCTAACTAAAACCACTCCAACGCCTACGAAACCTAGAAAAGGGTTACCTGTAAGACCGAAAAATGGGTAAACGATCAAAACAGAAAGCACATAAGCGATAAGGTTCAGTTTCTTTTTGGCTTTCTGAAGAAAAATCGAGCCCAACCCTTTATGCGTAGGCTTCCCAATCCAAACAATCGTAACCATCGCTAATTTGGCTGAGACTTCAGCAGCGATTATTGCTCCGAACGCGAAAACTGGGTTCACAAGAGAGGGGTAAAGAAGGAATAAGCCTGCAAAAGCCACAAACTCAACAATTATCGCTATTAACGCTCCTGAGTAAGTTACAGTCCAAGCGTGAGCAACCATTTTTCGGTCATGCAAATTTCTCAATCCAACAGCGTTGCCTAAATCGATTAAGCCATCGAAATGCTGAAGCCCAGTTAAAACAAGCAGAAAAGCCACAGTCACAGCGGCAACCGCAGGCTTCAACAAGAAATCAGTCGGCAACGCAGTAACCTGATTAATTAAACTAAGCAAAAATTGAATGATATATCTTGAACCCACAAAGTAAACGGCGCCAAGTAAGCCTATGAATCCGCCGATAAGCGGAAACAAGTACACATGTTCGGCTGTGGTGAAGATGAAATCTTCTTTTCCGCCGACGGGAATGATGGTTAGGAAAGACAGCAAATCCCTAAAAGTTTTTATAGTTTTCACAGGCGACATATACCGTAAAACTAACTGAAAGAGAATATAGACTTTGTCGTGAACTCCATGGGTGAACTCAAAGGGAAAAAAATACTAGTCACTGGCGGCGCAGGCTTTATAGGCTATCACTTGTGCAAAAAACTATCAAGCTTAGCGTCTAACTTAACCATTTACGATAACTTGTCAAGCGGCAAAATGGAAAACGTGAAAGATGCTCCCAACGCAAAGTTTGTGAAAGGTGATATCCTTGACCTGAAAAAGCTCTGTTCTTTAGAGAAGGCTGACTTAATCTATCATTTAGCAGCTCAAGTCGTCGTACCATACTCAATGGAGAATCCTCTGATAGATTTTGAAACAAACGCTAAAGGAACCGTGCAAGTTCTTGAGAAAACGCGCAAAGACGATGCAAAACTAGTTTTCGCATCCAGCGCTGCCGTCTATGGGAATCCAACAGTTTTTCCAACTCCGGAAGAGTACGGTTTTCACCCCTTCTCATGCTACGGCTTATCCAAAGTGGTTGGCGAAGAATACTGCAGCATGTACCAGAGCCAATACGGCTTAGATATCACCGTTTTAAGGTTCGCTAATGTTTACGGGTTAAGATGTCACGGCGTCATTCATGACTTTCTGGATAAACTTGCTAAGAACCCAGGCAAACTAGAAATAATCGGTACAGGCTTGCAGTCGCGGGACTTTGTTCATGTTTCGGATGTAGTGGATGCTCTGGTAACCGTTGGCTCAGAGGATTCTGCTAACGGTAAAACTTACAACATAGGCTATGGAACAACCACCACGATAATAGACCTTGCCAAAATGATGCTTAAAATCCTCAACCTAGAAAAAAAGACGTTTATTACTACAACGGGTGTCTCTTGGCAGGGTGACGTTACAAAAATCTGGTTTGACAACTCCAAAGCCAAGAAAGAGTTAAACTGGAACCCCAAAGTAAGCCTTGAAGACAGCATAAAAGAAGTCATAGCTGACAGGAAACTTTCTAAATGACTCCAACGCCAGCTAGAGGATTAATCGCTCTCTTGCGGCTTCCCTACTGGCTGATGACTGGTGGTTTATCTCTTTTAACAGCTTTTGCCATCACCAAAAACCCTCTTAGCCTCAGCGTACAAACTATTCTACTGATTTTCTTTTCAATGGCATTCATAACATCCGCAGGCTTCGCAATCAACGACTACTTCGACAGGGAAAGCGATGCTGTAATCAAACCAAAACGCCCCATACCCTCAGGCGCATTAACGCTCAAGCAGGTGGTGGCAATTTCAGGGTTACTTTTTGCTTTAGGTCTGGTTATGGCTTTTTTCATTAACTGGCTAAGCTTCATAATTATCGCTGCTGATTCCCTACTGCTTCTGATTTACTCAACTCTTGTAAAGCGGAAATCAGGCTTTGTCGCTAATGTCTTGGTGGGCATTTTAACAGGCACAGCCTTCATGTACGGACAAGCCACCATCTCTAACCCCCCCACTGTAAACTTAATTTCCTTAAGCCTGTACCCAATAGCTTTTGGCACAATAGGCGGCAACGTCCTCCGAGACATCCTAAGCCTTGACGGCGACGCAAAAATTGGTTACCCAACGCTCCCGCAGAAAATCGGCATCACCAACTCAGCGAAAACAGCTGCAGTGTTCTTCACGTTGACTGGGTTGCTTGCGCCTCTTCCCTACTTTTTGGGCAACTTTGGAGTTTACTATTTGCCTCTTATTCTCCTTTGGAGTGTTCTGCTAATTTACTCTTCAATACGCCTCGTTACTTCGGCTTCAACAGTGGCTAACGTGCGGAAATACGAGCGCATTGTTACTATGTCGATGATTTTGCTTCCTTTAGCGTTGATAATTCAGGCGCTATCTCCAATGATCGGAGGGTTAGTGTGAGCAAAACAAAAAGTGTCTGTCCTGAATGCCAGAAAAAAATAGACGCCCAATTAACCAAAGTAAATGGCAAAATCAAAATCACAAAACAATGCCCCGAACACGGAGTTTTCGAAGCTACTCATTGGCAAAGCCCAAGCATCTTCAATCACATGCAAACTTATGACCAATTCCAATACCTTGGCGACTTAAACGCTCCAAAAAACCCTGAAGGCTGCCCCTATGTCTGCGAATCCTGCAATAACCATGCCTCAGGTACTGTTATCGGCGTTATAGACGTAACAAAGAAATGCAACTTGAAGTGTGCGGTGTGCTTTTCTACTTTTCCTCAGCAAGAAGTTGATTATGAACCAACAAAACAAGCCCTCGTAGAGATGCTGGAGTTCGTAAGCAAAGCTAATCCGAAGCCGCCAGCCATCTTGTTCTCCGGTGGCGAACCCTTAGAACGTGAAGACATGCCAGAAATCATCGGCGTAGCCCATAAACTGCGGTTTATGACTATTCTTGCGACGAATGGCGTGCGCTTGGCTGAGAACCCGGAGTTAGCGGAGAGACTAAAGAAGAACGGTTTGAACATTGTTTATTTACAGTTTGACAGTTTTCACGACGATTTTTACAAGAAAGTCCGCGGGCAAGCGCTTTTTGACTATAAACTAAAAGCTATTGATGTCTGCCGCAAATACGACATAGAAGTAATCTTAGTCAACACGCTGATGCGTAGCTTAAACGATAAAGAAGTTGGCGACATAATCAGGTTTGCGGCTAAAAACACTGACATAATCAGGGGATTAATTTTCCAGCCAATCGCTTTCACAGGCAGAGCTACGGAAAACCCGTTTAGAGAAAACTTCCGTGAATGGTCTTTTGCAGAGGATGTGGAAAACCAAACGCAGGGTGAAATAAAGACCACTGATTTGTTTCCCATGTCGGTTATGACTTCGCCGATAAAGATAATGCGCAAATTCATGAAAAAGCCGTGGCCGCTGTTCTCTTGCAGTCCACAGTGCGGAATTGTGAATTGGATTTATGTTTCAAAAAAGGGCAAGATGTTTCCAATTAACCGTTTTGTCAACTTTGACAGGTTCTTTAGAAGCATTCGCAAAACTGCCGAAACTGCTGAGTCAAAGGGTAAAATTTCGCTTCTGTCATCACTTTTTATAGCGTCGATGCTGTCGATGGACTGGTTCTTGGTTACTAAAGAGGTCGGCATGTTAACCTTAACAAACGCAATTATGAGGATGCATCTTTCGCCTTCTTACCAGTCGCTGGGCAAGATACGCAGAAGAATCTTTCTGCTCGGCTGCATGGCGTTTATGGATTCATACAACTTTGACGTTAACCGAGTTAGGCGCTGCGTGGTCCACTATGTCACACCAGACCTGAAAATTATTCCATTCTGCGCATACAACAATATACATAGGGTTGCAATCGAAAAAGAGTACGCTCAAAGACAAAAGAAAGCTTAACTTACGACTTGAATGTTTAAGACACAATAATTGTTCGTAAACTCGTAGGCTTTTGAAACTTGATTGTACTGCCAGAGTTCGAAAACCACCGAGTAGCTTCCAACTTGGTTTTGTGTGACTGTTGACAAGTTTTGCCAGCTTCCACCATTTCCCAAGCTTATATCATATGTTTGGCTTGGCTGGGTGTCAACGGGAAAAGTGGAAAGGTTTGGGGTGATTTTCACTAAGACTTGGTAACTTTGATTTCCGGTTCCTCCCATGTGGTTTTCAACGTTTACCCAAACGTTAAATGTGCTGTTCTGGTTAGCAACCAGCGTCACTGGGTAATCAACAGCTTTTTTTTGTGAATCAAGCAAGTAAATTGTATTATACCCTTCTGGCTGCGCAGGAAACATTAGAAAGTAGCCTACGACTAGCGCCGAAACAATTATTAATGCAAGAAAAATGGCGACCGCGTAGCCTTTCTCATCGTTTAAGCCGATTTTCCTTCCAATGTTTTTGACACGTTCTAATTGTATCTGCATCCAGAAGTCCTCTAAATATTGTGCTAAATATTTCAATTCCTGACTTAAATTTTTTCAGTTTAGTTTTCCCGTATTTTCGGGCTTTGTACGTGGTGGGAATCTCCACCATGTTGTATCCTTCTTTGGCGAATTCCACAAGCATTTCAGTAGCGAAAGCCATGTCTCCCTCTTTTAATTCAACACTGTCGATGGCTTCGTGAGATATTGCTCGGAAACCTGATTGTGAGTCACTGAGGAATTGGCTGTAGAAGAAGTCGTAAAAGAAGGTAATCACTTTGTTTCCAACGAAATTCATGAGTCCCATGGCTTTGTTTGGGTCATACATGCGTGTTGCTAAAACCATGTCAGCATCTTTTTCAATCATCCTACTCAGCAAGCGGTTGATGTGTCTCACTTCGTAGGTTCCATCGCCGTCAACCATCACAATGATGTTGCCTTTCGCTTTTTTTATGCCTGCCTTAAGAGCAATGCCATATCCGCGTCTTGGTTCAATAATGAGCTTACAAAAACTTGCGTCTTTAACGATTTCTATCGTTCCATCAGTGGAGTTGCCGTCTACAACGATTATTTCTTTTGGGTATGCCAAATCTTTCTCGATGTTTGTAACAGCTTCTAAGATGTTCCCTGCTTCATTGAGTGTTGGAATTACTACAGAGACCAGCTCTACTTTTGACGTCATTTGCCTACTCCCATTTTGCAAAGGCTATAATGTTTCGGTAGCTTGGTTAAATAAGCTCTTCGTATATCCCGATGAGTGTTTCAACATTTTTATCCCAACTATACTTTTCTTCCATTACTGCTCGAATCTCTAATTTGCGTGAAGACAAATCAACACTAGAAAATTCCAAAATTGCTTTTGCAAGCAGCTCAGGCTGGTTAGGCGGCACTAGTTTTCCATAATCTTCCATTAAGATTTCACTTATTCCCCCAACATCTGTGGCTATTACTGGCAATCCGCAAGCCATGGCTTCGAGCGCAACCAAAGGCAAGCCTTCTCCAGATTTTGAAGGCAATGCAAAGAAGTCTGCGGCGTTATAGTAAAACGGTAAGTCTTCATCTTTAACGAAGCCTGTGAACCTAAAATTGTTTTCTATCCCTAACTGTTCAATTCTCATTTGAACCTTGTTAAGGTCTGGTCCTTTTCCAACAACTAGAAAAACAATCTTAGGGTTCTTCTTGACCGCAATGTTTGCACTTTCTATTAACGTGTCTATACCGTTCTTGTAAACAAGCCTCCTAACAGTTAGAACCACGATTGAGTTTTGGGAAATTCCAAGCTTTCTTCTCATTTCTTCGCGTTTTCCAGCTAAAGGTCTAAAACGGACCAAATCAACGCCGTTATGTAACACTTTAACCTTCTCTGGTTTGGCTCCTAAACTTAAAACGTAATCCTTGGTTGCATTGCTTACAGTGATTATTTTGTCTGCTTCTTTCAGCGTCTCCTTCCCAACGGCCAAATCGTTTAACCGTTCAATGTTATCAAAAATGCTATCGTACTCAATGAACGTGTTATGCTGCGTAAGCACAAATGGCTTGGAGTACCTCTTCGCAAGCTTAGCCGCAATAAGCGACGTAAGGTATGGGTGACCGTGCGCATGGACTATTTTGCTTGATTTTACCGCTTTAAGAAAAGTTTCAAGACTTGTTACCGTCGGAATCGAGTAGGGAATTCCAAGGCGGAACCCAGTGTTTAACGATTCATAGCACTCAACTTTTATGCCGTCGACAACGTAATTTTTTGGCGTTTGAATTCGGTTTGTTATCACGATGGGCTCATAGTTTCTTTGGAGTAGCCGCTTGCTTTGTTCATAAACAACCCTTTCTATTCCGCCAACATGGGGTAGAAAGGTGTGTGTAACAATGCACAGCCTTGTTTGAACCATGGGAGCCCAACTGCGTAGACTCCTCAATCAACATAGTATTATAATCTTATGGTAAACCCTCGGCGACCGCTGATGTGCAAAGCGATAGCATGCTAAAAACCATTATCCAACGGGAATACCCTCATTTTGCTACTCAAACGATTAAGCTAAATGCACCTAACCCTTCATCCAACCGCTGAAGGAACTGTGTGACTAAGTCTGAGAATGAACTTTGTATTGAGGTTAAAACTCGCCAAACAGAGCCTACCCCTCCCCCTACCCTCTTTTTAAGCCTAGTTTTCCTATCAAAAAAGCGTCTACCCTACGGTATCTCATTTTAATTAAGAAATCCGCTAACAAAAATTACCTACCTATCTCTAGTAAACGTCCAAAAACGTCCTTGTGCTGCAAGAATTAGGGAGAAAAGTCCTTTTTTATGCTTTTACTTGTGCGTTTTTAGTAGCGCGTGTATAAACGTTTGATGATACGCCTGCAACTAAACCGCCTATAGCGTCATTTGTGATTGGTCCAAGTTTCTTTAGAATCCCCGGTTTAGCTTGGTCAAACCGTACGAATTCAAAAACGCCTCTCGCTCCACCGATATAATTTGCAATTGCTATTCCCAAAATTTCATCAGCGACAAGTCCAGGCCTGCCCATGAATCTTTCCTTCGTCAATCCAGGAATCAAGCCCTTCTCTGCATCTTCTTGTGCTCGGAAGGCGGCTACTTCAAGGGTGGAAACGTTAACGTCTTTTAGTATGTCAAGGAATTCTTCCCTGAGCATTTCAGCGGCTTTTTCCTCCGTTTCCACGCCTGGATGAGGGACAAACATTTCAAGTGCACAGTGAATAAGGCTTTTTAGGGAAATGTCTTTTTTTTCAAGAAACTCAAGTAAGGGTGGCGTTTCCTTGTTCATGATATTAACCTCGCTTTTTAAAGGTGAAGTTTGCTTTAAGTGTTGCGTGACCGTGATTACCGTAATACTTATATGAAAAGGTTGGATAAACCAACCAAACATCTGCTAGTAGTGATAATTTGCTGAACTTCAAGAAAAAAGCCCATGTTTCGCTCAAAATTTTACCGGAAGGCAAGTTATCTAAATGTTTGAACAGTAAAAGTATGTTTTTATGGTTATGTGTTTCTGGACTTAACCAGCCGAATTTATTGGAAAGTCAAGCATTTCATGTTCACCTAAAACCTGAAAAAAACGAAATAACGGTTGAGGGTGAAGTGACTTAGGGAGGGTAAAATCGAAATGAAAGTTGTTGCTTCATGGAGTGGCGGAAAAGACAGTTGCTTTGCATGTTACAAGGCAATCCAACAAGGTTACGAAGTGTTCAACATTTTAACCATGATGATGAGTGAGACAAAATCGAATTTCCACATGATACGCTCAGACATACTGGATGCGCAAGCAGACGCCATTGGGATTCCCTTGATTAAACAGAAAACTACCGCTGAAACCTACGAGAAAGACTTCAAAGTAGTACTGCAAAAGTTGAAGGCTAAAGGCGCCGAAGGCTTAGTCACCGGAGACATTTACGAAGTGGCAGGGCACGAGGAAGGCTGGCTAAACCGTATCTGCAAAGAAGTCGGCTTAAAACCAGTAAAGCCCCTGTGGATGGGTGACACAAAACAGATTTACCTTGACTACTTAAAAACAGGTTTCAAAGCAACCGTAGTGCGCACCAAACTGGAATTGTTAGGCATGGAGTGGCTTGGAAGACAACTAGACAAAAAATTCTATGACGACATCCTTAAGCTTGGCAACGTTGATGCTTGCGGAGAAGGCGGCGAATACCACACTGTTGTAACAGATGGACCAACATTCAAGAAAAAAATTGAAATTCTAGAAACGCAAAAACACAAGATAGAGGGCGGCTTCGGATACTTAGAAATCAAACGATTCGAAGTCAAGCCGAAAGGAAGGTAAATCTCTAGCATGGACAAGACACTCGACGTACTATATGCAAACAACGAATTCAAAGCAAAAGCTTTCCTCGATGAAATCGAGGGCAAAAACCCCTTATTTATCTGTACAATAGCTACAACGGAAACCGGCAAAATCTCCGGAATTTCCGCGGCTGGAAAATATCCTGAATTTACTGATTACACTCCGCCAGCGGATGCTGAACTGCTATTGTTAGGCAAGTGTAAATCGATTGCGGGTGTGCCTGTGACTCCTGACGGGATTCCGACACCAGCGTTGATAACTATGTCGGCTCTACATTTGGCGGATATTCCCGTGATTGTTGTTAGTGGCGGGTTAAAGGTGAAACCGCAGATTCCCTTTTTAGACCTCGGCGGAAACCCTGGAAGAGACATTCGAACTGGCAACGCCGTTGATAATGTTGAAGAGGTTATTTTGAGAGCTAAAATTGCTGGGGAAAACCTAGCTAAAGCAGTGGATTACCTTGTGATTGGCGAGAGTATTCCCGGAGGAACAACAACTGCTCTTGGCGTATTATCAGCTTTAGGAGTAAAAGCTGAAGGAAAAGTAAGCAGTAGCATGCCTGAAAACCCTCATAGCTTGAAAACTGAAACAGTTAAGGCAGGATTGGCGGCTGCAGGCGAAAGTTTCGGCAGTTTAGCAAACAATCCAGTTAGAGCTATTTCCTGCGTTGGCGACCCGATGATGGCTGCTTTCTCGGGACTGGTGATTGGTGCTGCTTCGCAGGTTCCAGTGTTGATGGCTGGCGGGACTCAGATGAGTGCTGTTTTAGCTTTGGTGAACGCATTGAACCCTGATGTTCTCTGTAACGTGGCTGTGGGTACAACAAGATGGGTTGCAAACGACAAGTCATCTGACCTCAAAGGAATAGTTACCCAGTTCTGTGATGTGCCGATTTTAGCTGCTGACTTAAACTTTGGCTCCTCACGTTTCCCCGGTTTGCAGGCGTATGAAACCGGCATTGTGAAGGAAGGTGTCGGCGCAGGCGGCGCTTCTATTGCAGCTATGGCTAAACTTGGCGGCGCAGTAACAAAAGAACTATTGCTTAAAGAGATTGAGCGTAATTATGCTCTGTTGATGGGTTTGAAGTGAGATGGTTGTTAAAGAGTTAAAGAACCTTCTTTCTTTCCTCACCATTTTTCCAGTAACCATGGATAAAGACATGCTGACTGACTGCGCCAGAAACATGTGGGCTTTTCCCTTAATAGGCGCATTTATTGGTTTGTTGGCTGGATTGTTCGGCTGGATTAGTTATCTGTTTTTGCCTGGCATAGTGGTTGGCGGTTTAGTGTTGGCTTTGTTATTATTGATTACTGGGCTTCACCACACAGACGGCTTATTGGATTTTGGTGATGGCGTTATGGCTCATGGTTCTTTTGAGCATAAGATTGAGGTTATGCATGACCAGTTAACTGGCGCTGGCGGCTTATCCTTGGGTATCATGACCATGTTAATTACAGCTTTAGCCATTGGCCAGTTGAATAGTAGCATAATAGTTGGGGGCATCATCATTGTTGAGGTTTCAGCTAAGCTTTCTATGGTTGTTGCGGCTTGGGCTGGAAAATCTGTTCATGAAGGTATGAATACTCCGTTTCTAGAAGCTATGCAAAAATGTAAAGGTAATCTGCGTTTGATTGCTGCGCTGCTAATTTCTTTCGCTGTAGCTTTGCCTCTGTTGCATTGGGCAGGCGCTTTTACTGTTCTAGCAGGCGTAATTACTGGTTTAGTTATGGTCGCCATTGCGCATAGACATTTCAACGGGGTTACAGGCGACGTGTTCGGCGCCACTAACGAGTTGACTAGGATGGTTTGCGTGATTGTTTTGTTGGCGGTGGCTGCATGGGCGTGACAGCGCTTGTTATGGCTGGCGGAAAAGGAACCCGCATGCGAACGGCAGAAGAGAAACCATTGATAAAAGTCTGCGGCAAACCAGTCATCGAATACGTGCTTGCAGCCCTGAAGAAAGCTAAGAAAATTGATTCCATTGTTGTGGCTGTCAGTGGTTGCACGCCTAATACTGCCAAGTTAATGAGCCAGTTCCCAGTTAAAGTAGTTGAAACTCCCGGGAAGGATTATGTTTCTGACATGGGTTATGCTGCACAAAATCTCAAGTTAGGAGTTTTTTTAGCCATTGCGGCTGATTTGCCGTTAATCACAGGCGAGGTGTTGGACTCTATTNNTCACAGGCGAGGCCTTGGATGCCATTGTCGAACGTTATGAGCGTTGCGGAAAGCCAGCACTAACAGTTGCTGTTCCCCTTGAAACCAAAACCAAGCTTGGCATGAGCATCGAGTACTCGTTCAAAATGGATGACAAAGACGTGGTTCCCGCGGGCATCAACGTTATAGATGGGCATAAACGGTATGGCGACGAATGGCTCGACCAAGACATCTACCTGCTTGACCTAGACGAATTAGCAGTAAACATCAACACGGTACAGGAACTGCACCTAGCCGAACGCTTACTAGCTAAACAAAGCAAAAAACAGACTTGAATAATTGGGCTTCTGGTGCTCCACGGAACACTATAGCCCCCTTCTATGGTTCAACTTTTGGTTGCTTGTTTTCTAGAACTTCTTTTAGTGTGTCGCGCATTTTTCTGGCGTCTATGTCTAGGATTGGTGATTCGCATATCATTGTTGGGTGCAATTGAAAGTCGGCAATTACTTCGGCTAGCATGTGGAAGTTTGGTCCATACCTTTTTTCGTCAAGCGTGTGGTGTCTTTTTTCACCTTGGCTTGTGAATTCGATTTTTGAGAAGTGGCAGTGCATGCTTTTTAGGGTTTCTGTTCCAAGTCTCTGCTCCACTTTTTCAGCCACTCCGCGGAAATCTTCAGTGTCCTTGAAGGTTCCTTGGTTTATTGCGTGCAGATGACTCCAATCAATAACGAGCTGTGTGCCCTCAACTTGTTCGCATATAGTTAGGATTTCCTCTAGGCTGCCTACTTGGAATTTTCTTCCCATAGTTTCAGGTCCAAGCTTCACTTTTAAGCCAAGGCTTCTCATCGACGTGCTAACTTCTTTTAAAGCGTCAAGGCAGGTTTTGAAAGCAAAGCTTTTTTCGAAGCGTCCATAAAATCCGGTGTGAAAAACCATAACGTACGCTCCCATCCAATCGGCAGCGGTTGCACACGCGATCAAACGTCGTTTGCTTGTTTCCACAACATCCTTTTTACCCGACAAGTTAACATAGTATGAGCCGTGAAGACTGAGCTTTACATCGTTTTTTCTTGCTTCTGCGCCGAGTTTTTCAGCATCTTCCTGTTTCATCTGAGGCTTTTGACCCCACCGGACAGCTTGGTACTCGAAAGCGTCCAGACCTTCCTCACGCAGAAGCCTTGGAACATCAGGCAACTTTGCTCCGAAGAGTCTGAACATCGGTGGAACTCCTGCTGGACCAAAACGAGTATGCTCAGTCATCCAATCCCTTTCTATCTTTTACGTTAGTTGTCATTATTGCTTTCTATTTTAAAAACATGCACTCCAACAGTTGATTATGGAAGTCGGTTGTGTGAGCCTTCAGTAACCGGCATAACCGACATTTTTGCGTAAAAACGCCAGTTAAGTTAATGCTGTCTGTTTAAAATTCCGACAGTATTAGCAAGCTCTCGTGTCTTTATAGTAGCTGGGTTATTGTTGGAATCGGCACAAACAAGCGAACATAAATAGCCACCACAAGAATTCCGACAGTGATTGCTAGCAAAGCATAATCTCCCCTGCGAAGTTTGAGCAAGTACAGATTGGTGCGTTTCTTGGTGGCTCCCCATGCTCGAGACTCCATTGCCTCTGCCAATTCAAGGCTTCTGCGGATAGCACTAACAATCAACGGGATAAGAACAGGCACATAATTCCTGATCCTCTTCAGCAAGCCGCCCTTCTCCAATTCCAATCCTCTGGCTTTTTGCGCATCCATTATAGTTTGGGCTTCTTCCGCCAAAACAGGAACAAAACGCACTGCAGTGGTAAAGGCGAAAGCAAACTCATAAGGCACACGCGATTCCTCCAGCGCTAAACCTAAATGGTCAGGCGAAGTGGTTAAGAAGAAAACTGAGAAAGACTCAACAAGCACCACGAAACGCAGGGTCATCGCAGCCGCATTTTCCACGTTAGGAGCTAACAACGTGTAGCCTGAAGTAAAATAGGTCGTTGCAACGTTAACTATGAAAATGAATCCTGCCAGAAAAGATGCTCCTCGCAAGGAACGTAGCCACTGCCTCTGAACACGTGCTAACAAAACAAACGGAATCTGCAAAAAGAATAGAAAAAGCAACGGAATAATCTGGTAGAAAAGAATTGCAACCACAAAAATGGATATAACATACACGAATTTTATTCTGGGGTCTAAATTGTGAATTGGAGAGTAAACTTTCCTAAACCTTAAACCGTCAAAAACGCTCATTTCCGCAATCCACTCTCCTGAGCTTTCAAGATGATTTCTTTCGCTTCGTAAATGTCAATAATATCCTTCGGAAGACCCAACGTCGACAACTTTGCGAAAATTTGAGCTATTTGCGGGAGAACAATAGATGATAATTCCAATAGCGCCGGGTCTGTAAGAATATCTTTCCCCAAACCATCAGCTACAATTTTGCCTTCCTTCATCAAAACCACTCTAAGGTTGCATTCAGCCACAAACTCCACATCATGAGTAACAATAACAACAGTTTTCTTCTGAATTTGCATCTGCATTATAAACTGACGCAGTTTCTCCTTCTGCTCATGATCTTGCCCAATGGTTGGTTCATCCAAAATCAAAGTCTGCGGATCCCAAGCCAAAACGGAAGCCAATGCAACACGTTTCCGCTCGCCTCCGCTAAGAAGGAAAGGCGAAGTTTTTCTATACTGGGTTAACGCTAAAAGATTCAAAGCCCACGTTACCCTCTTCTCAATAACCTCTGGTTCGAACCCGAAATTTTTGAGCGCAAAAGCAATTTCATCTTCTACTGTTTCGCTGAATAACTGGTGATCTGGGTTCTGAAAAACAAAACCGACGTCTCGAGCTAAGGTTGCTACGCTTGTTTTAGTTGTTTCAACCCCATTCACACGAACCGTTCCCAATGTGGGCTTCAAGAGACCATTGAAATGCTTGACAAGTGTTGATTTTCCAGCGCCGTTTTGCCCCATTATTGCAATGAATTCGCCTTCTTTTATGGTTAGGGAGACACCCTTCAATGCTTCAACTTTGTTAGGGTAGAAAAAGTGAATGTCTTCAGCCACAATCATTTAGGTTTCAACGCCTCCAATAGTTGGTCAGCTAATTCTTCAGAAGATAATGGGATGTTGCCGTTGAGGTTTAAGCCGTCTTTTTTTAGCATTTGGTAGAGCAATGTTGCTTTGGGGATTCCGACGCCGATTAAACGCGTTTCCTCTGTGCTAAGGATTTCTCTTGGGTTTCCTTCGAAGCGGACTTTTCCTTCATCCATAACTATAAGGTGGTTTGTGTATTTTGCTGTTAAGTCCAGTCTATGTTCTACGAGGATGACGGTTATTCCCTGCTTCTTGTTTAGCGCGTAGATTACTTCGAAAATTTTCTCAGCGCTTAGTGGGTCAAGAAAAGACGTTGGTTCATCTAACACGATAATTTCTGGTTCCATTGCGAGAACAGCCGCTATTGCCACGCGTTGCTGTTGCCCTCCAGAAATTTCGTGAGGTGACCGTTCACGCAAATCGTAAATGCCTGTTAAGTTTAATGCCCAGTCCACTTTTTTTCTCATTTCCTCTCGGGAGACCCCAACGTTTTCTAGCCCGAACGCCACATCTTTCTCGATGGATAGGGCGAACAGCTGGTTTTCTGGGTTTTGAAAAACTAAGCCTACATGCTTTGCCATCTCATACGTGTGATGCTCAAGTGTGTTTACTCCTGCAACGGAAATTTCGCCTTTTAATTCTCCTTGATAGAAATGTGGGACTAATCCGTTGAAGCATCGGCACAAAGTTGTTTTTCCACAGCCGCTTGGTCCAGTAATTAAAACAAACTCGCCTTTCTCCACTTTAATGGAGACATCTATAATTGATGGTTTTGTTGCGCCTGGATAAGTATAGGTGAGGTTTTTTGTTTCAATTATAGCCATGTTTTTTGTGCCTGCTAACCTTAAGCGTGAGAGTTTGCTCATTTAAGCGTAGCTACGCATTTTTGGTTATTCTCTGCTTCAACAATAGCAGACACTGCTTTAGCGTTGGTTCTATCTCGCCAGTGCCGCTTACTCCTGCCGCCATGGCGTGTCCTCCGCCCACTCCCTGCAAGTATTCGCCTAACGGTGCAGCAATGTCCTTTCCTAAATGGACACCTGCTTGCTCAGTGAACTGGCGTGAGCAACGCAGGCTTACCTCGATTTTCCCGTTTTTCAGCCCCGCGACAGCCGCCACATGTGCCCCTAAATCAACTAGGGCTTTGGCTGCTGAAGCTTGATAAGCGCTAACATGGGAGAGCGCAATTATCCACTCGTTGATTCTTAAAATTTTGGCTCTTTTACAAGCTTTCAACTTAGCTAAGCGCTCAGAAGAGTCTATGGGTAAAGCGAACAATGCCAAGGTTTCCTGCGCATCTATCCCTTCAGCGACTAGCTTAGCGACAATCTCTAAGGTGGGTGAATTTGCCAAAGCAAAATGCCGCGTATCAAAAGCTATGCCAATAAATAACGCTTTAGCCTCGTTCAGGTTAGGCTTGGTTTTTGCTTGTCTGAAAAGTTTATAGATTATTTCGCAGTTGGCTGCTGCTTTTTCATCTATTACGCATAACTTGCAAATTTTGTTTGTTTCTGGGTTTGGTGAGTGGTGGTCAATAACTATTTTTGGTGCAGGGGATTTTTTTAGTGTTTCAGCAACTTGGTCAAGTTGGTCAATGGTGTTAGTGTCTAAAAGAACAATTACGTCTGCTGATTCAATGTTAGGATTCATGTTAACAGTTATAGGCATATGCAAAAGAAGTTGCTTAGACGGCTTATTGATTCCTTGTGGGCACCCAATCTCAGTTACAACATTCGGCATAAACCGTTTTAGCAAACCCTGCAACGCATAAGCTGAACATATCGCATCAGCATCCGCACTGCGGTGACATAACAACAGGACAAAGGCTGCTTTCTTGTCTTCTAAAATTTTTATTAATTTTTGGAAAGCGGTCATTTTGTTTTTCTCAAGTATTTTTCACTGGCTATATGTGCTTCGTTTACGGCTTCTTTAACCAAAGTCTGTGCGTCAATGCCTTTAGCTTGGGGTGATAAGGCAAGGTCTATTTCCACAGTAACGTTTACTGGTTTTGACCCGACAGCTTCCACGCTAATATCTAACCTGTCAACCATTTTAGAGGAAACTTTGGAGAGAACGTATTTTCTGGCAGCGTTCTCTGAGGTTGAGCATAAAGTTTCTATTTGCTCGGTGGTTAGCTCTGGTATTCCCAGCTCTACCACAAGCATTCACCTTTAGGATGAGGGTTGAGAAATTGGACTTAGGTCTTCTTGGAGTTTTGTCTGTGCTTCTTTTACTTGGCTACGTATTCTTTGTTCTTGCCTTGCCAGAACAGTGCTTCTTGTGTCCAAAAGCTCTTTTCTATCAACCAGTTCTTCAGTTACTTTTGGCTTCTCTGCTTTAACCAGTAATGAACCGATTGCCTTGTAAATCACCGCATCATCAGCTGTTTTTTGCAGTTCAGCCACTGTCTGTTCCACTTCTGTTTTTTCCATTTCAACCTGCTGTTTCTGCGCTAAAATTGACTGTAAGGTTTGCTGCAGTTGCTGCAGTCTAAGAAGCCTTTCTTGCACGTTAGGCGGTAACTTTGAAAGTTCATCACTCAAATTTTATCCTTCCGTATCCAGCAATAAGATAAGCTCTTAATTAAGCATTTCCAACACATGCCTGGGTTAGAGTAGAGGTCTAAGGGGTTGTTGAGTTCCAATAGTAAACATGCTGGTAATTGCCCTTCGTCACAGGATAGGCTTGGTCCTCGTACACTATATCAAGACTGGCGCCGTAATAAGATAAAAGTTTGCTTGTAATGACTGCGACCTCTTGAGTTCGGTTATCGGTTGTCCAGAAACCCCAAATGGTATCATTTGGGTTACGCATGCCCCACCCAAAATTTTTAGGCAGCACCAATGCGGCTAGTGGAGCGCTTAAATCGGCAAATTTCTTGGTGGTTATGCCGTTCCAGAATCTTTGGAGAGCATTAAACTGGTCATTCGTCAAGGTTCCATAGGCGCCGCCTTCATAGGGATAATTAAAAACGGCAATATATTTTGCCCCTGCCTCATAGGACGCTAACATTTGATTGTAAATTTGGTTTCCGCTGTCAAGGTAAGGCGGCGTGTCATACTTCCAAGTAATCATTGCACCCCACTCTTTATCCTGCAACCGCGCCGCACCCTTAACTAAAGCAATTTGCTCAGACACACTAACATTCCAGCCTAACTCAGCAAACATAACATTGTACCCTCCCAGGTAATCCCACCAGTACAAGCCATAATCCGACGTGAACGAGGGAATTCCAGCGGCAGTCAAGTTTTCAATTCCGGGGTCTTGTTTGATGACGTTTTGGATGAAGAAGTCGGCTTCTAAATCGTAGTTTTCTGGTTTAGAACCATTGTTGACGTAATTGAGCAGTTTTAGGTAAACGTCGTTGAGCGCTTGGGCTGCAGGAAAATCAATTCGGCTTAGGTTTTCTCCAACCAATTCATAAAATTTTCTCCAAGCGGCATCAAGTTGCACTCCACCGGGCTCGTCGTTGTAGTAAATGCCTAAGAATTTGTTTCCCCACCTCTCGGTCCAACGTTGCTTTATGCCGTCAAGTGAGGGTTGCTGCCAGAACCAACTACTAGCATCTTTGATTCCCACATTAATAATTACGCTTAAGCCTTGAGAAACAGCGTAATCGCAAATTTGCTCTACACTTGTTTGGTTTTCGCTAATTGGATTTCTGCCCGAGTCCAATATGAAAAGGTTAGTGTAAGTTTTGACTTTGTCAATTAGCAGTTTGGCTTCTGCTGTGGTGTTTCCGCAAAAAGCAACTCCCACGTAAGCGTTGGGGTTAGCTTTAGGCTGGTTTCCGCTTGAATATGACACATATATTGCCAAAATTGAAACGGCCAGTATCACTATGAGTAAGGTTGGAATCAGATATTTCCTAACCCGTTTGACTCTGCTCATGCTTAAGCCTTATAGTAGACTGTTAATTTTCCCATCCTTAATCTTGTTTGCGATAAAACACCCACTTAGCAATTAACCTGCAAAGAAGCAATATCATAAACGTAACTAGTTCTTCATCGCTTTTCCTAAAGAGTCTGGCAAGCTTGTTTTGTGAAGTCTTTTTAAGCGGTCCAAACATTAACCAACCTTGAAGGGAAAGCAAGTGGAACGCGCCAAAGTCGTAAAGGAAGAGTTACTTGAACAAGATATGCGTTTTTTAGCAGTTTATGTTGAAGCAAAAAACTCATGCATGATAATGCTAAGCGAGAACGAAGATAAGCTTGGAACCTTGGCAATCGCCGTTCCCAAACCCAGAGACATGATTGGCTCAGTTACCTCATCTGTGCTTTTAGGAGATAAGAATGTTATTTCAGCACGAATGTTTGCTGAGTATGTTGCTTCTAAGAAGGGAAAAATCGCCCTCGTTTCTGTTTACCTTGATAAGGTTGGCGAAATGCAAGCGCAAGCATTCTTCATGCACCTCATCGAAAAGGTTATGAAAGCAGAAAGCCAAAAAGAGCCAACAGCAACCTAACAAGAAAAAGCCACGCCCAACAGTGAAACCCCCATGATTCGCAAACTAACAAACGCCGACTTCCAATCCATCCTTAACGTCGTAAACAACGCCGCTATTGCTTACAAAGGTAAAATTCCCAGCGATATGTGGAAGGAACCCTACATGCCAGCACAAGAGCTAAAAGAAGAAATCCAAAGCGGAGTACAATTCTGCGGCTGGAAAGAAAACAATGTTTTCATTGCCGTGATGGGGATTCAAACCGTCAACGATGTCACATTAATCAGGCATGCATACGTGCTGACAAGCCACCAGCGGAAAGGATTCGGGGAAAAACTACTCAAACATTTACTTGGCTTAGCCAAAACATCCAAGGTTTACGTGGGAACTTGGGAAGCAGCAGCATGGGCAATAAAATTCTATCAGAAACACGGGTTCAAACTGGTTTCAACCCAAGAAAAGAATAACTTGTTAAAGAAATACTGGAATATTCCAGAACGACAAGTTGAAACCTCAGTAGTACTTGAACTAAAAAGGCAACCCAAATGAAACAAACAATCCTCCTAAAAGTTGACCCGGAAAACCCAGACCCAACAAAAATACAAACCGCAGCACAAATCATCCAAAAAGGCGGATTAGTAGCTTTTCCAACCGAGACAGTTTACGGTTTAGGCGCAGACGCACTCAATCCAAATGCTGTCTTAGCACTTTTTGAAGCTAAAAAGCGACCCTTAGATAACCCACCAATCGTCCACATAGCAAACGCAAGCGAAGTCTACAACCTAGCAAAGCACGTCTCTAAAAAAGCTGAGTTGCTGATGGAAAAGTTTTGGCCTGGACCATTAACCCTAGTTTTCAAGCGCTCTAGCATAGTTCCAGACGTGACAGTTGCAGGTTTAGACACTGTAGCAATCCGCATGCCGAAACACAAAGTAGCCCTGGCATTAATCAAACAAAGCAATCGACCCATCGCTGCCCCAAGCGCAAACCTCGCAGGCAGACCCAGCCCAACAACCGCCAAACACGTTTATGAAGACCTAAACGGAAGAATCGATGCCATCCTCGACAGCGGCCCCACAATCATCGGCGTTGAATCCACAGTTTTAGACTTAAGCGTTGACCCACCAATGGTTCTTCGCCCAGGCGGAACAACATTCGAAGCACTAAAACAAGTTCTCGGCGAGGTGAAACTTCACCCCTTCGTCGAAGCCGAACAAGAGTTGCCCCTTGAAAAAACAAGATCGCCTGGAATGAAACACAAACATTATGCGCCTAAAGCCGAGGTCATTCTCGTTGAAGGGGCAGTTCCCGCCGTCGCAAGCAAAATAAAAGAGTTAGCCGAATCTTATAGGCTTAAAGGCGCAAAAGTAGGCATCTTAGCCACCGACGAAACCCAAACCGCCTACAAAGCAGACGTAGTTAAGTCTCTTGGCAGCCGCTTCAACTTGGCAGTTGTTGCCCAAAACCTATTCCGTTTATTAAGGGAAGTTGATGCAGAAAATGTTGACGTTATAATTGCTGAAGGAGTGCCTTCTGAAGGACTTGGTTTAGCCGTGAT
>PKYH01000031.1 GCA_003133625.1 Candidatus Bathyarchaeota archaeon
ATACCACATAAAACGGTAAGAAAATAAGAAGGCGTAGATGCCGAGCAATTTATAGATTAAAAGAAAAAAGAAATAAGCGGACGCACCACCATTTCGTTATTACAATAGGTGATTTATGTGTCCGCAAAAATCCAAGTAAACATTACCACAGCCTATAGGCTTCTACACCCGATGCACACCGTGTTGGTTTCATGTGTTGGAAAAGCAGCGAAACCGAATGTAACTACTTTAGCTTGGGCAATGCCAACCTCAATTGACCCGCCACTTTTAGCCATCAGCCTCTCACCAAAACGCCACTCACACACGCTTATCGAGGAGTCAGGGGAGTTCATAGTGAACATTCCAACGCTGGAGTTACTGCAAGCTGTCTACGCCTGCGGTTCATTTACGGGCAGAAGCTTTGACAAATTCAAAAAAGCAAACCTAACGCCGATGCCAGCCAAAAAAGTCAAGGCGCCAGCAATACGCGAATGCATAGCTCATTTGGAATGCAAAGTGGACAGCAAATTTACAACAGGCGACCACACGGTTTTCGTGGGCAAAATACTTGAAGCCTACGCAGACCAAGGCGTCTTCACCGAAAGCTATGACTTGAAAAAGTCGCGGATGCTCTATCACGCTGGTGGAAACAACTTTGCAATCCTTGACCCAAAAATCTACAAACCCTAAAGCCAAATCGACAGCATTCAATAGGCTACTTAGCGCGTAGGTTACGCATTTAAGCATCCAACACAATAATCCAACTTAACAGCAAAGTGAAACGCAATGCCATACGACAAAGAAGAACTTGAAAAATTCCGTTTATCAGGACGAATACTTCGTGAAACAAGAGAAGAAATGAAAACGCAAGTTCATGAAAACATGCCAATCATCGAAGTATGCGAGAAAGTTGAAGGATTAATCCGAGCTAAAGGAGGCAAACCAGCCTTCCCCTGCAACGTCAGCATCAACGAGGTAGCCGCGCACTATACTTCACCACCCAACGATACGCTGCGGATACCGGAAGGCTCCACGGTCAAAGTGGACCTAGGCGTCCAAGTGGATGGCTATGTAACCGACACCGCATTCACGGCTTCTTTTAATCCGGAAGGCAGAAGCATGGCAAACACTGCTGAACAAGCTTTGAAAACAGCAATAGAAAACATACATGGCGACATGGCGCTGGGCAAAATCGGCGGCTTAATAGAGACCACAATAAAAAACCGCGGCTTCAAACCCATCTCAAACCTGACTGGGCACTCGGTTGGAAGATACCTAATTCATGCGGGAACATCTATCCCTAACGTGGCTCAAGTGTCTCTTACTAAAGTGAAAACCGGCGAAGTCTACGCCATAGAACCATTCGTTACATTGCCTGATGCAGTTGGCCGCGTCGATGATAGCCCGCAAACAACCATTTACCGCTTACTCAAAGCAAAATCTGTAAAAAATGAATACGCTAAAAGGTTACTCAAGTACATTGAGGCTAATTTTAGAACGTTGCCTTTTGCTGAACGATGGCTAATCGGCGTGGTTCCCGAAGAGCAGTATCATGCCGCGTTCAAGGAATTACTTGTGTCAAAAGCGATCATGGGTTATCCAGTATTCGTTGAAGTAAGCAAAAAACCCGTTGCCCAGGCTGAGCACACGGTGCTGATAAAGGATGATGGCTGTGAAGTTTTAACTTAGACATTGTATGTTTTTTCTTTCTCTTTTACTTCCTTGTATATTGCAGTGATTATTTGTTTTGTGTCAGGGCATTTTGGGCATGCATCAAGCTCTTTGTAGACGTAGTCGCCGCGTTGGTATTCTCGCACGGTTTTGGAACCGCATTTCTTGCACTCGATAGTAGTCATTACTTTGGGCATTTCAATTTTCATTTGTACTGCTTGCCTCCGTGATTGGTAGAGTGTGAATATTGACATGGTCATAGCGATTAAACCAATGATTGCTAGGAATCCAGCGGTTAAGCCGTCTCCTATTAAGTAGGCGTTAGCCGCTAATATTAGAGACACTATGGAAAGCGCTATGACAATTAAAACTATCATCATGAGGTAGGTTGAGATTCTTTTGGTTGCGGGTGATGTCTGATTTTGCGCCATTTTTTTCATCCTCCTATTGTCCGACTCCGATGGAGTTGCCGACGCCGACGATTATGATTTTGTCGCCTTCTTTGGTTCGCTCTAAGATGACCGCTTTAACACGTTCAATGACTTTGTCGACTGAATCGTTGATTTCTTTGCGCATCGGAGAAACTGCATCACCAATGTCTTCTTTGATTATTACAGCGTTGATTGGAATATGATATTTTGTTAGTTTCTCTTCAATCTTGTACTGGTCTACGCCTGGTCCACCGATTGCTGCACCGATGCCTTCTGCGACTTCGCCGACTAGCTCGCCTTCCAGCTTCAAGCCAGCATCAATCATTATCACGTTAGCGATTTTGCCCTCATTTTCTTCAATGACAGCTTCGACAGCATCACCTGGTTTGCCAACATTTCCGCCTGGACCCTCAGCCTTTATGATTATGGCAGTGCGTCCTTCAATCTGGACCGTAGCCATGACGCAGTCTTTTGGCAGTTTGCGGAGTTCGTAGCCGTGCATTAGTTTTGCAGCTACTAATGCTCCTGCGCCATCACCGATTGGTTGTCCATAAGCGAACGCTTTCAGAGCGCTTGCGTACGCTTCAGCTTCTTTCATTATCATTGGCAATATCATTTGTATTTGCATTATTACATAAAGACTTAGGGTTTTTTTGCCTTGAATGTAATAGTGTCTTACCACTTTGTAGATGAAGTTTAACGCCATTGCGGCTTCCAACGTGTTTTCTAAATTGTTTACTTGGACTTCGTCGCTTGATGGCGCCATCAGTTTTACTTCATCTTTCAATCGTGTATCTCTTACGTCAAGTATATGATCAAGCTTGTAAACGATGCCTGCTGGATCCATGTTTTGTGGACTGATCGTGAAATATTCTAAATAGCGGTCAACACGAGCTGAAGGGTCAGTTGTTGGTTTGCCAATTTCTTTTATGGCGTCTATGGCGTTTTTTCGCCCTTCCTCTTTTATGTACTTTAATTTATGAAGGGAGTTTTCTACTTCCCGGATCATAACGTACATTTGGATTCTTTGACCGTAGAAAATTAAAACTATAAAGAATAGGTATGAAATCAGGCTCAAATAAGTAGTCCAGTCGCTTGAACCCCCTAACTGATTTGTAGATACTGGCAGAGCTATCGCCAACGACAATATCCGTGTAATCGCGCCGCTTCCTGGAATAAGACTCAACCCTTCCACCACTCCCAAAAAACTATTAACAGTCAGTTATAAAGCTATGCCAAATCTACCTGCATTTTTATTTTTTAAGTGGGCTGCCAGCTTTCCCAGGTTCGCGGGGCCTAAGACCACACTACAGCTGGAAACGGAACACGGTTTAACTTCTGAGTTCGGTATGGGATCAGGTGGAACCCGTGCCCTTTGACCGGCAAACCCAGCAATACACGTTAACTTTCCTTCATTAACCTTTCGCTTTTTACACTTAGGATTATCGAACAAACCGAGAATCTTAGAAATGGAAATCTCTTCGAAGCAAGTGTCTCTTAAACAAAGAATAAATTTTTATTGATGCAGGTTCACTTTATTGCCTCGTGCCTAGAGGTGGGGTCGTAGTCTAGGCAGGTATGACGACGGGCTCCAGAAAGCAAACACAAACGGGTTTGCTGACCCTGCTCGGGAATGACGAATTTCTGGAGCGGTCTAGAGAAACCCGTAAGGAACGGCTTCGCGCGGTTCCTGGGTAAAGGTCGTCGGTTCAAATCCGGCCGGCCCCACCACACTTTTTTTAAAAAATGAGATTCTGAAAATCTTGCTATATTTTGATTAATATGTCATCATTTTCGATTTTCACGATGTAAGATTGTTCGTCTTGTATCTTAGGGTGGAATAGCCCCATTTTCGGAGGGGAAACGACTTTGCCTGTTGTGACATCGAATTTTGATTTGTGCTTTGGGCAAGTGACAAGGTTGCCTTCCAATGTGCCTTGTGAAAGGTCTCCGCCTGAATGAGTGCATATATTACCTATTGCGTAGAAGCTTCCGTTTACGTTTGCTATCAAAATTTCTTTGCCTTGAGATACTACTTTTTTCATTTTTCCAATTGGAATCTCTGATTTCTCAGCAATCTTCATGTAGCCTGATTCCAAAACTATCTCTCCTATTATTTCAATTTATTTAGCAGGGAACATATAGGTATTTCTTACTCATTCGGAGGGAGTTCACTTTATATCTAGCCTTAAATATGCCACTTCAGTCAAGTGGACACAAAGATCTCAATGACTCAACCTAAAGTTAAGGACGACATAAAAGATGCAGTGATGACCGAGGAAAACGTAGTCGCAAAAGTCGCAGAGCTAATGGAGACTCTTGATCACGTCAAGAAATATAACGCTCTAGCTAGGTCTTTTAAGAGATTTGCCTTCATCGTTGTTGGCTCCATTGCAGTTTTCCTTGCACTTGGCGCATCATTGGGTTTCTTAAATCGGGTGGTAACACTTGATAAGCCTCAAATTTTTCTAGCGGCAGTTCTTCTGCTGCTTGTTCCAATTACTGGAATCACAGCAGGTGTCCTCTTCATTAGAAGAAGAGTAAACTCAATCAAGACAGGAGAGTGGAAAGACGAACTTTCGCTTGGATTTCCGTCCGCATTAAAAATGTTGTTGGAGATGGATTGGGATAAGACGTTTGATGAAATTTCAGCAGGAAGAGTCGGCTATGCCTTGTATGGACTGCTGAAGACAGCTGCTTACTGGATCATAGCGGTCTTTGCAGTAGGGCTTCTCGGTAATCTTATCACTTTTATCATTCTGCACCAGGCTGGCTTATTTGGTGGCTTAATTTGGGGTCTGCTTTCGCTTTTGATAGTTTACCTGATCTTGAGGAATGATCTTTCGAGACGTTATAACGAAATTCAAGCATTAGATAAACTCCTTTGGGAGCTGCGGTGGTTTAGCCTTGAACTTAGGAAAGCAGAGTTCCAAACCTGACCTCTACGTCATCGCCCGAATCATCAAGGCGCTCAAGGAAAAAAGCAGGATGAACAAAACCGCGCTTGCAACTTCTACTGGCTTGGCTTATGATAAACTGGTTAAGTATTTGGCTTGGATGTCAGAGAAGGGCTTTGTTGTTGTGGACGAGAACGGCTTAGTTATTTTGACGAAAGCAGGCGCCGAAGCCTATGACGAATTGGTAAGTTGGATTATGAAGTACGTTGGGCAACTCAAGTTTCCAAGATTACGCCTGAGGACCTGAATCTGTTGTGTTTCTCATTGTGGGTTTAACTCCCTCCGAATGAGTTCGCCTTTTAAGTTACGCATTCGCGCTATAGGCAGAAGCGATTAGGATGCCATCGATTGAAGCAGTCAACCTCTCGAAACAATACGGATCTTTTGCAGCTCTCTCTAATTTGAATCTCAAGATAGAGGGCGCAAAATGCGTCGGTTTCTTAGGTCCAAACGGCGCGGGAAAGACAACTACGCTCAAGTTGTTTACAGACCTGATTAGGCCCTCCTCAGGAGAGGCTCTGATAAATGGTGTAAACGTACACACGAATAAGAAAAAAGCGCTCGATTCTGTGGGCGCGCTTATTGAAATGCCTGAGATTTATCCTGCGCTAACGCCCCGAGAAGCACTGATGATGATTGCTGAGATTCGAGGAGTGCCTAAGGATGAGCGGAACAAGCGAATAGAAGAGGCTGTCTCTGAGGTCCGAATGGATGAATGGATCAATAAGCGCGTAGGCAAGTTCTCCAAAGGAATGAAACAGAGAATCTGCGTCGCCTCTGCCTTGCTCAGTGACCCTGCCGTTGTTCTCTTGGATGAGCCTACCACAGGGCTTGACCCTCGCGGAATGAGCGAAGTCAGAGACATTATAAAATCCCTGAAGAACAAAAAAAGGCTGATTTTCATGAGTAGCCACTTGCTTAGCGAGGTTTCGGATGTCTGCGACGAGATTGCCATCATAGACCATGGTAAACTAATCATTTACGACACGCTTTCCAATGTGACTGCGAAGGTTTCGGGCGGAGAAAACGTGGTTGAGGTTGAACTGCGAAACGCCGTTGATGCAGAGTTGATAAAAAAGATAGTCACGAATATCCCCGGCATCGACAAGGCTGAAAAAAGTGACGGCACGACCTTCAGGATAAACTTCACTGGAGGCTTAGATGCTCAAGAAAGAATTCTCGGTGATTTGGTGAAAATGAAAATCGGAATAGTCAGCTACAGACCAGCCTCATCGGCCCTCGAAGAGGCGTATTTGAGTCTTGTAAAAAGTACGATTTGATAAACATGAACGAAACAAAAATTGCATATGGAAACAATGTGCCAGGCAGCATGGCGCAAGTCGGCATTACTATGAAATACACTCTTCTTGATTATATAAGATCACGCAGATTCTACATAATGCTAACTATAGCAATCGTAATCAGTGCCATCCTCACTTTCGTGGTTGGGTACTATCGCCCAGCAAGTTTTCTTGCAACTGATTTGTCGTTTTATTCGGGTTGGTGGGGAAACATAGCGACTTACGTGATCGTGCTTTCCGGAATTTTCTTTGGCGGCGATGCCATTTCTGGGGAATTTCAGAACAAGACAGGTTACTTCGGAATTCCTAACCCTATCCGAAGGTCGTCTATATACATAGGGAAGTGGTTGTCAGCTCTCATCGCATCTACAATCATACTAGGCGTGTTCGCGGCGATCACGGTCGGCAACGGATTATACTACTTCCCAAGCGTGCCCTCTGAATTCGGGCTGTCTTTGCTTTTCGCATGGTTCTATCTCATGGCAGTTCTAGGCTTCACGTTCTTCTTCAGTTCGCTGTTCAAGAGCAGTTCCATGTCCATTCTCGTAACTGCCATCCTATTCCTCTTTGCGTTCAACATAATTCAGCTTTTTGTTGCTAACTTTGCTCAGATTGAGCCTTGGTTTATCCTAACTTATGGAGGGCAAATAATAGGAAACGTATTGAGAGTACCATATCCGCCGCCCACTTCTGTGGGCCGCATTGATCCAAGTGGCGGTGGACCCGTTTTTACCACGTACAATGTGACGGTCCCAGAAGGACTTGCAATCATAGGAATATACTTCATTATCACAACTATTCTCGGACTGGTGTTGTTCGAAAGAAAGGAGTTTACGTAAGTGACCGCTGAAAAACAAACAACTTCAATTTTGCCGAAGGCAGAGTAACTTGAGCACCCTCTGTTCTAAATGCCCTTTCTTTCAACTTGCCCCGCAAATAAAACGCAAAAATGCCCGAAAACGGTGCCGCATCGAACCTCAAAGACAACTGCGGATCTACAAGTGTATTGACTTTCCAAAAAGGAAAATGCTCAAATGGCAACACACAAAATCCGAAGTCGCAGTTAGCAGTCCGCGCAGCCCTTCGTCGCCTACGTGACTTGGAATTGTGTTGTCAGTCTAGAATGATGATAAGATAAAAATACAAGATGAAACTGAAGCGAACAGGTAGTCGTGGTCGAGTTGGCAAACCCATCCATTGAAGCCGTCAATCTCTCCAAAAACTTCGGCTTTTTCGTCGCCGTTTCAAATCTGAACCTGAAAATTGAGGGGTCAAAATGGTTGGGTTCCTAGGTCCGAACGGCGCGGGCAAAACGACTATGCTCAAAATTTTTACTGACCTGATTCGGGCTTCTTCTGGACAGGTTTATTCTCACTTACGGAGCGCAAATAATAGGAAATGTCCTGACGGGCCTACCGCCGCACACCACCAACGTTGGGCCTTTCACCATATACGTGGCTACAATTCCGGAAGGACTCGCAATCATGTCAATTTATTTCGTCGTCACTGCAGTCATAGGCTTGATACTCTTCGAAAGAAAAGAATTCAACTAACAGGCTTTAACCAAAAAAATCAAACAGGGGCATCGGCTTAAAATCGGCCGGCCCCACCATTTTTCACTTAATATTTTATCATGCCAAAATGTATTTTCTTAAGTGCGCAGTGATAACCAAGACCTGAAGAAGTGAATATTTTGAGCTTTTGCAAGCTATTAATGTATTAGTAGTATAAAGAACGCTAGAGCAACAATTATAAAATCAACGCTTTGTTATTTCAGAAGGTTTTTTTGCTTCAAAAGAAGCGTGCTTAAAGTTGTTGCTATTATAATGGCCAATGCAATTACTATCTCAAAAGGAAACTCTGGAATTGTTGGTGTTGGATTTAGACTGGGCGTTGAGCTTGGGCTAGGCGATGTGGTCGGTGAAGGGGCTGAAGTTGGCGTTGTGGTGGAAGAGGCTGCTGCTTCCTGATATAAGGAATGCAGCACATCAGTTATAGCGTTCACTGCTAGGTTCAGTGATTCTCCGCATCTGCCACTAAAGGTTGGATTGTTCCAATTGTAATTGTTATCCATCCATACGCATGTTAAATGACTGCTTCCGCCAAAGGTTGTATCATAAGCTAGGTTTATGGCAGCATTATATGCTGATGTGCTAGAGAGGCTGCCATCAAACGACAGGTAAGTATTAAAGCTGCCTGAGTAGCTTGTGGTTCTAGCTTCTGCATAATCTTCATAATCGCTGTGGTGTATTTCACTTCCCCACGGAGTTGATGAACCCATAACATGTCCAAAAACAGCTAAATCAGCAATGTAGTGAGTCATTGTCCCTGCCGTTTTTGCAGCATCAGCGTAATCTTGAGCCTTTAGATAGTTTAACGCTATATTGTATTCTGCTTTTGCTCTCTGTGCTGAAGCATCATCTAGTAGAGTTCCAGAGGCTGAATAGTAAACATGGTGTTTTGTGGTATCGCCAATGCCGTCTGAAGCGCCCCCATTATCCGGCAGCTCTGTTCCGTAAAGGTAAACTGCAAGATTGTCTTGTATGTATTGTTTTTCTTGGGTAGGCAACCAATCTAGTGCATGTTGAGCTATCCAATCATGTGTTCCATACTTTGGATGCGTTGGATCAGTGGAATAGCCTCCGTTGCTCCAACCATACACCAACCCAACATTCAAGAATAAAAAAACTATTAACGCTAAAGCCACTCTTGTGCTAGCTCTCACTCTGCTCACTCAAGCCATAGTATATTTAACAGCATTTAATTTTTTCTAGCTCCAAATATTGTGCTAATTATGATTAGTTTCCGATTCTTTAGAGAGCGTAACCTAGCATAAGAAATATACATCAAAACCCACTTTTGTTTGCAGTAAGCGTTCACACTTTTTTTTATTTTGATAGGAATAAACTAAAATACATTCAGGTTGGACATTAAGTTCAAGCGATGCACATTGGTGTCACATCGAAGTCTTGAACAGCTGCGAAGAAAAGCGCCACAGTTGATTGTTGCAGCCATTGTTATCGTTATTGCCGTTTATGTCCTTTTTGAGGTTTTGGAGGACATTTTTATTGAGGGCGCTCCGGTGACAAGCGGGCCACTGATTAGCGTTATCATTTCTTTAACGCGTGACGCAACTGCAACAGTGAGTTCATGGGGATACTCTGGCATCTTCACGTTGATGTTGCTTGAATCAAGCTCTCTACCTATCCCAAGCGAGGCGGTTCTTCCGTTTGCAGGTTATTTAGTTTCCATGGGGCAACTTAACCTGTGGATAACCGTCATAGTTGCAACTATTGCAGGGATAGCAGGTTCGCTGGTTGATTACTATATCGGGTTAAAAGGCGTTCAATCCCTTACTCGACACCGGGTTTTAGGCAGGGTTCTCTTCTCCACAGATCAACTTGAAGTTGCTGCAAGATGGTTTAACCGCCATGGTGCTTTCATGGTGTTTTTAGGCCGTCTCATACCCGGATTCAGAACTGTAGTTTCGTTCCCGGCAGGAGCAGTGCGAATGTCATTGGCGAAGTTTGTGGCTTTCACCACCGCAGGCTGTCTATTATGGAATATAGTGTTGATTTATGTTGGCTGGTACTTGGGAAGTAATTGGACCGAGGTTGCTGGCGTCTTGCGTTACTTAATCTTAGCCGCGGTAGCTGCAGTCGTACTTGTGATTGTCGTTTACTTAATTAAAAGAAAACGAAGAAAAGTGCAGGCACTAAAAACCAATGAAAAGTAGAAGGTAAATTTAGCGGTTTAGCTTATTTTGGTTATCTTTGGTTTCACTTCGCCTTTAATGCCGAGGTCTTTGGCTTCTTGAACCTGCAACATACAATCTACATGAGACGCGTCGTTGAATACTTTATAGTCAATCATTCCAAGGAATGCGGCATCAATTGAGACTGGCGAGTTAGAGGCAAAGATGCCCACGTCCTTCATGACGGCTTCTCCTGGGTTAGGTAAGCAATCGCAGTATGGAGTAATGTCTTTGGCGAAACTCACGTATGACACTTTATTTGCCTTAAAGGTGGAGAGAACACCATAAGCGGCTGACGCGAGTGCCCTGCAGATATTCTCTTGATGAGTGAAACTTATGGCTTCCATTGGACAACCATGTTTGCACATTGGGCAGCGCATGCATAAAGGAGAGGTGTTTCTTGCTTTTCCCTCGATAATCTCGGGCAGGCTCATTTCACATATTTCTTTGCATTTTCCACAGCCAATACATTTGGATTCGTCTATTTCTAAGCCTACGGTTCTATGCTGCCGAAGCTTGCCCGCTCTGGGTGTACAGCCCATGCCGAGATTTTTTATGGCACCGCCGAACCCGCTGAGTTCATGACCCTTATCATGCGAGACAACAATCATGGCGTCAGCCTCAGCGACGGCGCCAGATACTTCGATTTCCTGCAGTATACCCTTGGTTTTTACCAATCGGTAGTTTTCGCTTCGAAGCCCGTCTGCCACAATAAACGGTGCCATGTTGAATCCGTTCGTCAACGCCGTAACCATATGGTCATAGGCATTGTTACGTTGCGCGTGATAGTACGTGTTGGAGTCTGTAAGGAATGGTTTGCCGCCTGCCTCCTTAACCCTGCGAATTATATCATGGACGAAAAAAGGCTGCACATAATACGGGTTACCTAACTCTCCCACATGCAATTTAACAGCTACAAGATCATCCTTTTGTACGCAATCGAAAGTTCCAGCTGCATCATAGAGGCGATTTGCCTCCTTCATCAGGTTGCGTCCACTGTCCCATGGAACTAAATAAACGGTCATGACTAATTCCTCGTAACTTTTCCCAATATGTTACACAATTTTAATATAAATATAATCTCCCAGAGTATTTATGCAGTCTTTAGTTGAAATTACTTTACTGCNNAATAAAACATACATAAGCAATATCAGCATTATTTTCAGGTAGTAATTGATCATGGGCAAGCTTGAATGTAACGGATTGACGAAGGTTTACGAGGACAAAAGAAAAGCTCTTGATGATGTCAGTTTTACAGTAGAAACTAACGGTATATTCGCTTTAATAGGCAGAAATGGAGCTGGAAAAACAACGCTCATCCGAATTCTCGCCACTGAGCTTGAACCTACCGCTGGAACCGCAAGCATTAACGGTTTTGACATACTTACACAGGAAAACAAATTAAGAGAAAAAATTGCGATTGTCCCACAGGAAGCCAGAGCGATAAGGTGGATGACTCCGAAACAAACTGTTTTTTCATATCTTCTTTGGCGAGGATACAGTTACAATGAGGCGAAAAGGCTTGCCGACGAGTCACTTGCAAAGCTTGGCTTAGAACAATACGCTAACGTATTAAACAGCCGCCTCTCCGGTGGCACAAAAAGGAAAGTTCTCATCGCCACCGTGACCGCGTCAGAAGCGGAAATTATTTTTCTGGATGAACCTACAACTGGCTTGGACCCAATCTCAAGACGAGAGCTATGGGAAATTCTCAGAGGGCTTGGCAGAGACCGGTTTATTTTTCTTACAACGCATTACCTTGAAGAGGCAGAGCAACTTGCAGACAGGATAGGCATTCTAAAAGATGGAAAACTAGTTTCAATCGGGACTCTTTCAGAGCTGAGAAAAAGCTCAAGATACCAGTACAGCATTAAACTACCTCCGAAGGCGTTGGTCCCAACGTTGAAAGATGGCGAAGTAACCATCGGCAAAAGTGGATTTACGCAGATAATGACGAATGAAGATGAAGCTTTTCGCTTAGCTCGATTGCTCTCGGAGCAAGGGGTAAAGTTCTCTATTACTCCAGTCACTTTGGATGACATTTTCTTCCATCTTGTTGGGCAAAAAGCGAGGGATGAATAACGAAACGCAGTAAACTAAGCCAAATTCTAGCAGGATTGCTCGTAAATGCTGTATATGAAATGAAAAATTACCCTGTCGTTTTGCTCAGCACCGTTATCTCTCCGCTTTCGCTTCTTCTAGTAATTACCTTCGTAACTAACGGCAATCTTTTTGGAACCGCAATTGAAGGCGGATTAATAATGGTTTTCTTTTCAAGCGGAATTGCACTCCAATCAGACCTATCTCACTTAAAAAATGATTTCAAACTTCAAGATATGATTGTTAGTTCGCCGACAAGTTCACGCTTATACATGGTTGGAATGACTCTGGCAGAAATAGTATACTCAATTCCTGCTTTAGCTATTCTTGTGGTGCTCGCGGGAATTTATCTGCACCCTTCCCTCATTCAAATAGCAATTTTGTCCATTGTACTATTGCTGATGTTTGCTGTTTCAGTGGCTATAGGGTTCATGTTATCTACTTTTTCAAGTGACGTTGTTCAGAGTTATGCTTTCTCAAGGCTGCTATCGCTGCTGTTTGCTACTTTGCCGCCAGTATATTATCCAATAACATATGTTCCTGCGCCATTCAACTACCTTGCTTATCTTTCGCCCACAACTTATGCAGCAGAAATTATGCATTCAGCAACCGGTTACCTTAATATTCCAGTTAGCATGGTAATTTTTGATTGGATAGTCCTGTTGCTAGTGTGTGCCATTATCCTGTTTATTGCCATAAAAAAGACAAGATGGAAAAACGTGTAACGTCTAGTATTTTTTTCCTAAACAAAGTTTCTTTTGAATATCTAAAGCATCGGCTTCATTATCAGCCAAGATGTTAACCCACATGTCAAATTCAGCTTTCGAAATTTCTTTCTGAATAACGCCCTTTTGGTCTCCAGAGAAAAATCTTGATGGTTCAGAGGAAAATACTTTTACGTAAAAGATTCGGTCTGCAATTACCAGTTTGGAAGAACAGCCTGCTCGTTCACCAGCAGCGAAGTCAATTTCATAGCCCATTATCCGAGACCTTCTCTGAATGATTGTTTATTATTTACTTAAATTTTCCCATAGAAAAAGAAAAAATTATTGTTTGGGTAAAAGTAGTACCTCAAATTTTTCCTTTTTTCGAACCACGTAACTTTAGCAAGGATGCTATTCTTGGTTATCGCCTGATTTTCGGCGTTTCAAAAACAGATATCCCGCCGCCAAAGCAATGGTTATTGTGGCTACGACTGCTGCAACCGTAATCGTTGGAAAAGGCGCTATGTTAAAGTAAACTGTGTCTGAACCCAAGTTACCGACTTCGTCAGTAGCGTAAACGGTTAAACGGTGGGAACCATTAGGTAACGCTGGCAAAGTTACATTTCCAATTATAGTTACATTTTCTTGCCCATCTAAACTGTAAGCCAACCATGCGGCTGTCTCATTCACTGTAAAAGTTAGTTGGATATCTGTTGAGTCATAAGATTGGTTTTGAGGAAGCATTATCACAATGTTTGGAGCAAGCGTATCCACAGAAAAGAAAACTGTGTTAGATGAACCCATGTTGCCGAGGCTATCGTTGGCATAGATTATTATGCTATGTGCCCCTTGAGATAGGCCAAGTAATTTTGTTTCTTTATTTATGGTTACATTTGCTTGGTTATCTAAACTGTAACCCATCCATTCGGTGCCTCTGTTAATGGCAAAAGCTAAGGTTACTTCAGAATAAGTTTTGTTTTCAGGAGATGTAATCTGAACTTTAGGCGGAACAGTTCCGTAACCAACAGGCTTGTACTGCTCATTTGCGTTTAACCAATTTTCGCCATCAAATCCCCCGATAGCATATAAAACATCGTTTACAACAGCAACGCCCAAGTACGCTCGAGGCGTAGGCATCGAAGCACCAGTACTCCAAGAGTTATTGTCTGGATTATACACTTGAGTTTTACCGCTAAAAGAATTCAAAAAATATCCACCTATAAAATACAGTCGTGAAGGAGCCATAAAGCCTTGAGTTGACGTTGCAGCCCCATAAGTAGCTACATCAGGTAAGTTTGCAGCTAAACTCCACTTATCAGTTTGAGGATCATATACTTGGTTGGAATTAACGAAAACACTGCTTCCTAGTAAAGCTGGACTCTTTGAACCGCCAATAATGTGAATTTTGCCATTTATCACTGCTGACGCGTAACCGTAAACAGCCGTTGGAATTGGTGTTTTTGTAGTCCAAGTGTCGTTAGCTGGATCATAAACCTCGTTCACATTAGTTTCAGTGAAATATGGGCTCGTACTTGAATATTTTTTTCCACCGACTATATAGATTTTATCGTTCACTACATTTGCGGTTAAATCAGATCGGGGCGTAGGCATGGAAGCTTTTGTTTCCCACGTATTCGTTGCAGGGTCGTATACTTCGTTGTTTCCAACATACCCGTTGCCGATTGTTCCGCCTATAACATATATTTTGCTGTTATAAACCGCGACGGCAAAACCGCTTCTGGCCGTAGGCGTGGGCATTTTTTCAGTCCACTGGTTTGTGACGGGATCATACTCTTCATTATTATTAACAGGTAAATCANNGTTGGCATGGGCGTCATGCTGGTCCATGAAGATTCTTCTTGGGTTGCTTTAGTGCTGGGGAAATTGAACGCTGATAAAACCATTGTTAAAATAATAATCATGACCGTTAGCATTTGAATATGCTTATTTATTAGTGAGCCCCCAGTTGCCTCTTTAGGTATTAAATTAACACTTTACCTTTATATTGTTTAAAGGAATCGGTGAAGAAATAATGTGGCATTGGCAGGCTTAAGCAAGTTACAGGACAGTTGCGTTAATGCTTTAGGTTTGAGAAAAAGCTTAATGGTTGATAAAAGAATTATTTTTTTGAGGAATGTTAGTTCATGTTGCTTAAGAATGTTTTAGTGGCTGTCGACGGATCAGAAAATTCCCATAGAGCTTTGGATTTCGCTTTAGATTTAGGTGAAAAATTTAATGCTGCTATCATGATTTTGAATGTTTCTGGGTCGCTGACGATGGGTGCGGTTCCTGAAGAATCGACCGCTTATTCGGGTGGCGGTATGGCTGTATTTGCTAAGGATTTGCGGAAGATTCATGAGGAAATTTTAAGTAAAGCTGTTACCCGCGCGAAGAAGATTAAGCCTAACTTGGCGATTTCGTCGATGTTAAGGGAAGGTGACCCTGCTCTTGAAATTGTTAATGCTGCTAAGGAGGGTGGTTTTGATGTTATTGTGGTTGGGCATAAGGGGTTGGGTAGAATGCAAGAGCTTTTTTTGGGCAGTACAAGCGAGAAAGTGGCGCATTTGGCGCCTTGTCCGGTAATAATAGTAAGATAAATCAGAATTTTCTTACTATTCGGAAATGTTTAAATATTCTGACAAGCACTGTTTCTCAAAGTGACTCCAAAATGGCAAGCGAAGAATGCTGTAAAAAAGAATGTTGTAAAATTGATGCAGTCGTATCAGTGGACGCAAAAGGGCAAATAGTTCTCCCAAAAGACCTCAGAGAAAAAGCGAAGATAAAACCCAACGATAAACTAGCAATAATCGGTTTTGAACGCGACGGCGAAGTATGCTGCATCATCATGTTAAAAGTCGACGCTTTAGAAAGCACAGTGAAGAACATGTTAGGACCAGTTTTTAGAAACGCGTTCAAACTGGAGGTGGAAAAATGAAAGAAGAAAAAGTAAGAAAAGCAGTAAGGGAACGTTACGGCAAAATCGCCAAGACAGAAACGTGCGGTTGCGGCTGCACATCAACCAGCCAACAAATAGGCTACAGCAAAGGTGAATTAGACTCAGTTCCTGAAGGCGCTGACTTAAATCTTGGATGCGGAAACCCAGTAGCACTCGCATCACTCAAGGAAGGAGAAACAGTCATTGACTTAGGCTCAGGCGGAGGCTTAGACTCCTTCTTAGCGGCAAAAAAAGTAGGCTTAACAGGGAAAGTTATCGGCGTAGACATGACTGCGGAAATGCTTGAAAAAGCGAGAGCAAACTGCAAGAAAGGCGGCTACAAGAACGTTGAGTTTCGCCTCGGAGAAATCGAAAATTTGCCAGTTGCAGACAATACGGCTGACGTTATCATCAGTAACTGCGTAATCAACTTATCAACTAACAAGCAACGGGTTTTTCAAGAAGCCTATCGAGTGCTAAAACCTAAAGGACGACTAATGATTTCAGACATAGTGCTACTCGGCAATATACCTGACAAAGTGAAAAACAATGTTTTAGCGTATGTTGGATGCATTGCAGGCGCAGAAAAGAAAGATGAATACATCAAAGAGATTAAGCAAGCAGGGTTCCAACAGTTGCAAATACTGGATGAAACTCATCTGCCAGAAGTAATGTTTGACCAGCCAGATGCCAAAGAAATAATTGGGAAAATGAATCTGACAAAGAAGGAGATATCAGAAATCGCTAATGACGTTGTAAGCATGAAAATTTCAGCGGTAAAACCATAATTTCTTTTTTTGCTAACTGGGTCTTGTGCGTTAGCTTCAGAAATTTATTTTGTAGTTTAATAATTTTCTCACCAAAATGATTAATGGCGAATTCTTGGTCTATTGATTCTAAGAAGCGTGATAAAGGCATTATTAATTGGTCATACAACACATTTAATTCTTCAGCAGTATAATCGTAAGAATAGTCAAAAGTTTTAGTGTAAAAACTTACAAGGTTATCGAGATTAGAAATAAAAGAACTAATTGGAAAACGCCAGTTAATGCTATTGCGAAATAAGTCTTCTCTAAATTTTTTGAGAAAATAAGCGTAAGAATTAAAAGTGGTTGTCCCCTATGCACTCTAATTTCAGTTAATCCACCTGTTCGGACTGCCTCAAACGAGGGCTTCTTTTCTTCAAAATTTGCAATGAAAGTGTTAAGCTGTACATTAAATGACGTTGTGATGATTCTATGGACATCAATTTCTTTTGTGTCCAATACAATCTCCTCAAGCACCTATCTGGGATTTACGCATTTAAAATTTGTTAAAGCACCAAGATTTAAAGCCTAATATAAGAATAAAATATTAGGGTACTTTGTAACTGAAGGTACTATCAAAATAAAGAATATTTAGCCAAGTTTTCATGGATGATAAGTCTTAAATCTGCAAAGCATAGAAAGTGA
>PKYH01000165.1:0-11834 GCA_003133625.1 Candidatus Bathyarchaeota archaeon
GCAAATAGTTTGAATTATAATTCAAACTATTTGCATATCCTTGAATGTCTTTTTGAGAATTTGCAATGCGAATTTTGTAGAGGGTTAGATACAAAGATTCGTGAGACTTCGCCTGACCCAATTAGATTTCAAAAAATCCAAATGTTTGTTAGCGAGCGCTAAATAAAAATTGGGAGTTGCGGGTGACATCTCCACTTTGGTGAGGGTTCAAATCAAGCCTGTACCCATATGGGACCGGGGTTTAGACTAAAACCCGCCAGCATTCGGAGGGTGCAAGTTCAACTCCAGCTAAATCGACTAAATGTTTGTCAAGAAACCTTGGCTAAGACTAGTTAGGTTAGTCAAGAAAGTTTGACTGGTGATAGTCAAGGAACTTTTACAGGAACTCTTAAAACAAGCCCCATACAATAAGCAAACATGAATCGTGTGGGCAAAATCTTAACCTCACTCATGGTTATTCTTTGTCTCTCATCACTGTACCTTGCATGCCTTAAGCCAACGAAAGCAGAATCCATCTCTGATGATTGGCCAATGTTCCGCCAAGACCCAGCCCACACTGCATATTCAAGCATTTCAGGGCCTTCAACTCCCAAAGTTCTTTGGACTTTTTCTGACGACAGCAACAGTTTAGAGGGTTCCCCCGCTGTTGTTGATGGCAAAATATATGTGGGTTCAGCAAACGGCAATGTTTATTGCCTCAACGCTACAAATGGGCATCAAATCTGGCTAAACTTCAAAATTAACGCAGAAATTCAATCTTCCCCTGCAGTGGCAAATGGCTTTCTGTATTTTTGCGCCAGAGATGGCGGGGTTTACTGTCTCGATGCTCAGACAGGCGATAAAGTGTGGAAATTTCAAACTGGCCTTGGAATGGGCACTTCGCCAACGGTAGTTAACGGTTACGTTTACGCTAGCTCCCAAGATGGAAACTTGTACTGTTTAAACGCTTTAAACGGCCATGAAGTGTGGACTTTTTCGCTAACTAGCCTTGCCGGACCTTCAAGCCCATATGACGAACCAGATATCACAAGCGGTAGCACCTCTCCAGCAGTTGTTGACGGCTATGTTTACGTTGGCGGGACTCACTTTTACTGTCTAAACGCTAGCTCAGGCGCATTAAGTTGGAGTTTTTCAGCAAATGTGGCAACCTCTCCTACAGTCTTTGAGGGTAAAGTTTACTTTTCTGCCCGTGACCAAAACGCCTATTGCCTTGATGCTTCAACTGGCAACGTAATTTGGGAAAAACCAATCATTACCTCAGAACTGTACTTCGGAACTTCTCCAGCAGTTGCTAATGGCCTCGTATACTTTGGCAGCTGGGTTCAATGCGTAAATGCTTCTACTGGGGAAAGAATTTGGCGCTATGGAACCGGAGACATCTACGCCGATTCTTCTCCAACAGTAGCTGGACAATACGCATATTTTTGCGGTAACGACGGTAACACCTACTGTGTGAAGGCTTCTTCTGGCGAGTATGTTTGGAAGAGCAAAAGCGGAGGCGATTCACCTGTTGTCGTCAACGGTGTCCTCTACGTTACAGGCGGCTCTCTCACCGCTTTCGGAGACTCTGGTACACTTCCAACACCCACACCGTCATCTACACCATACAACACAAAGTCACCTAATCCAACAACCACAATATCAAAAGGCATGGTCGTTGCAACCCAAGTATTGATTATTTTCGCATTGGTAGTCGCCGCAATTTCAGCCACTATTCTTCTCTACATAACTATACGGAAAGGAAATGTTACTCAAGCCAAGTTTAAGAAACGTTTCACCCTACCTGCCGCTTTGCTCTTAATCTTCATTATCGCTGTGTCTTCGGCAGTTGCTTTATACGCAAACAATCTCAGCCCACCCAATGGCGCATCTTCATCCAATCACTCTCCAGCTACACTTTTGTGGCAAACTGGCATTGAACACTTCGCGAATAGCATGGCAATTGCAGATGGAAAAGTGTTCATAACAACTATGCAGGGGACGTACGCTTATAACGCTCTAAATGGCCAATTCATCTGGAGAAATGATAATGCAGCCCAAGGAGTGCAGGTATATAATGGCAGTGTATATGTTGGAATATTCGGCTCGGTGGTGTACCGTTTAGATGAAAATACAGGCGAAGAAATCCTGTCTTATCAAGCGCCTGCGTCTTCAAATATTGCTTGGAAAGGGACGCCTAGCTTTATTGTTGCAGACGGAAAGGTGTTTGCGGTAAGTGATGGCATTGCAGTGTTCGATGCTAACAGCGGAGGGCTCTACTGGACAATCGAAGAACCCTTCAATTATCCATGGCTGCCGTACCCACAGCCCACGCTTGGGAATTTAAGTGGTTCTGCAAACCCAAGCAACTATATTTACATTCTATATGGAGGTCGTGTGGATGCTAATAATGGGAATATGCTTTGGAACACTGGAAATCATGTGGCTGCAAACTATATAATTACTGATGACAAAGTAATTTTCTGGAATTATTGGATTGACTCATCACAACCAAACAATATACTTTGTGTTGATGCATCAAGTGGACGAACACTTTGGCAATTTAATTCTGAAATCCCAGTTTACCAACCCACAGTTTACGATGGCTTTCTACTTTTGCCAAGAACGGACGGCACCATATTCGCCTTAAGATTAGTCGATGGCTCCTTAGCCTGGCAAGCTCAATGTGACAGCAAAGATATGATGAACGGCAACAATCTCCCAGCATCAGCCAAAAGCTTCAGTGAACCTTCAGTTTCTCCCATAGTTGTTGACTCTCAAACGAATATAGCCACATGGGGTTTCCTAGTTACCCAACACCAAATAAACGGAATAAACGGCAATGACCTATACGTCGGAGAGTTTTCCAGTATAGCTCTTTCGAATGGCACCATTTTAAGGACAAGTAATATTCAGACAAATGGCACCATAAGCAATGGAGCCAGTTTAGGTCTAGCTCCTGGTGAAAAAATGCTATACTTAACTGCTGGCAACGACCTTTGGACCATAAACAAAGTTTCTGGAAACTCAACGCTAATCCAGCGCTATGGGTCCTCCACAGGACCTATAATTCTAAACAACAGCACGGTGTACATTGCAACCGATTTGTATCTATCAGCTTATAAATGAGAACAAGACCACAAGAAAGTATACAAGTTAAGTAAGTCAACAAAACCATCAAGAAATTTGTCTAAACAAAAAAAGGGAAATGCGGGTGACATCTCCACTCTGGCGGGGGTTCAAAGCAATCCTGATGTGTAGACTGCAGGGGATGTATACTCTATCCTCATTTTTGGGTGTAGTGGGATTGATTGGTATCTTAAAGAAAAAAGAAACCATTAGAAGCCACAGCGAGCTCAAAGTCAAGAAATGTTGACTTAACTTAGTCAAGGAACCTTTACGAGAACGCTTTTAACCATAACTACTGCAAAGAATAGTTATGCCAAAAACAAGTGGAACGTTGAAAATATATTGGGCGGTGGCGTTAGCCTTACTTGTGTTATTAAGTCCTCTGGCAACGATACATTTTGCCCTTGCCCAAAACAACAGTGTGCCAGCTATTCAAAGGGAAGAATATTACACCGAAGCTTACCCCTATGACGCAATTGACTTCATCGTTCAAAGCAGCGATGGTGGGTACGTTCTTTTGGCTCCGGAAAATCACTATTCAGGATTATCATTTGTTTTACCAAGCGTAATTTTGCTAAAAATAGACAAATCAGGAAATGTTGAATGGGAGAGACAGTTTAATGAATCAAATCCAAATGATTTTGCAGCTGTGGGGGGATTGGCACAAACAAGCGACCAAGGCTATGTTTTTGCCAACGGAAGAAACGATGGAGTTGAACTCATTAAGGTAGATTCAGGCGGCAACATACAGTGGAACTACACTTTTCAGCATAACGGATACGGGATTTCGATGGTTCAGACTAATGATGGAGGGTTTGCCATCGCAGGAACGGAAGCAGGCACCCATAATTTGTCTTCACTTTGGCTGGTGAAGACCGATTCCCAAGGAAAACTTTCATGGAGCAAGACTTTTCAAAACCAGTTCGCTGGATTATCCCAAATGATTCAGGCAAAAGACGGTAATTTCATAGTCTTAGGTTATACATATAATGCAAGTGCTACAGTAATCTCAACCAACGCAGCTAACCTACTTTTGTTGAAAATAAGCTCTTCAGGCTCTTTGCTTTGGAGTAAGACCTACGATTCAGGCCAAAGCAGCTGGGGCGATAAAGCAATAGTTCAAACAAACGATGGAGGATATATTTTTACGGATTACACGGGCATCGCCACAGTTATAAAAACCGACTCGAATGGTGTTGTGCAATGGACCAAAACTTACAATGTCTCCAGCACCCATCCTACTAACGTTTTCACGGCTGGGACTCTTAACTCTGCGATATTAACCAGTGATGGCGGTTTGGCTTTTGCAGGCACAGCAAGCTTTGGTGAAATTTGGCTACTTAAAACAGACGCTCAGGGAACTGTGGAGTGGAATCAAACTTACGGAGACAGAGACCAATATGGCTACCAAGCATATTCTCTAATGGAAGCCAATGATGGCAGCCTGCTTGTGGGCGGTGAATGGCAAGAGATGAGTCACGGCGACTACTACTATTTACTTAAAACGCAACCCTTCCTGCCACAACCTACAGCCTCACCTGAACCTTCCGTGACACTAAACCCACCAAAAAAGTCAGAATTGCTTCAAATTGTTTTACCAATGGCTATAGTGGTTACTATTGGTCTAATCGTCATTTTATCAATTTTGCTTAGAAAAAAACACTCAAAGTACTTAGCTGAGTACAAAAGAAAAAGAGGGGCTTTGCGGGTGACATCTCCACTTGGGCGTGGGTTCAAATCCCACCCCCTGCACATTTCCGAATTCAGCTTTTTTTCTCAGTTATTTTAAGTAATTAGGCTAAAATTTCCGCCAGAAAATATGCCATACCCCTATTAGCAGGCGTTTAAATAACACACGAACCAAATTCGCCTACTATTCAGGCTTCACTCTAATTGGATTGCAGTCCCAGTGTGGACAAATATTCCGTAACCATAGAAAAAATTAAGCGACCTTTGTTTCTCGTCCAAAACCGAGTCTTTTTCAGAGACTGTTTCAATTTCGAGACTAAACCGAGTTCTCTGGTGGAAGCTGTGGATTTGTGGGCTTAGTTTTCAGTCTCGTTTTAACACTTAAGGCTACAATAATTCAGGGAAAAGATAATCTCGCTGGAAAATGTGCTGTCTAATTATTTTGCCAATGAGTATGATTGCTTTAACAATTCCACAGTGTAGTCAATTTGCTCTTTCTCGGTAATCTTAATTTCTTTTTCTTCTCCATTTCCATCGTTGAAATACCATTTGTAGGTTTTTTCTGTAATCCACTTTTGAGGGTCAATAAGTGTTCTGGGGTTTGCTCTTAATCTGATGGTTATTCCATCTTTGCGAAGCATTAGCACTGCAAACCTGTTTCTTAAACCAGTCTGTCCTCTGAATAATTGAAAGTCATCTGCACTTGGTTCAGTGGTTAAATCGGAAAACGCATTTGTTATAGAAAGCATCAAGTCTTTTACCAAAAGCTTAACCTGGTCATTGTTATCTTCCAACTTCTTTTCCCAACTCATGGGTAGTTTCAAAGATTCATTATTATCTTTCTGCTTGACAGAATTCTGAGCAAGTAAAACTGTTTCAGATGTTTTATTTGGAGCGTTCTGTTTCGTTTCTTGCAAAAGCCTTTGCAGGTCGACCTCCGCATTGTAGAGTTCTTTTACGGCATCCATTTTACGTTTCAGGATAGCCCATTTGGTCACGCCAATCGTTTTGATGACTTCCTCGTTTCTTATTGGGGTACCGTACAGCTTCCCGTCATAGGTGAACCTGTAGGCTTGGCAATCCAGTAGATACCTTTCGGAACATTCTTTCCAGCGAACTTTACCGCCATCTTTATTTTGCTCGAGAATGTAACCTAAGAAGCCCTCATTCTTCGTTGCGTAATCTTCGTCAGTCGCAACGAAAACAATTTCAGAAACAGTACCGCCCTGCACGGTTTCCCAAGTGACGTCGAAGACGCCGAGTTCCCGAACCAACTCTATCATCACTTTTGTTGCATTCATCTGCCAAACGCCATCCTTTTCACATAATCGATTTTTCGTTGCATCTTACCCATGTTTGATCGCTATAAACGTTACTGTAAACAAAAATACGAGTTAAAAATCAATGTTTGCTGTTTCGCTACCAACCGTGGGTTTATTTCGCAACCGTTTTCTATGGTGATGTCACCATCTTTGGTCGATGCGCTGACGTGCACTCGGTCGCGTCTTGAAATAGAATCGTTGTTCCTGAGCAAATAAGGTGGTGGATTTTTCTTATTGTTTTACCAGTTGCCAGCTACCCGTTCAAATAGATGACAAAAGCCGAGTCTTAAATCTGCATAGCAAGATTATTGAAAAATTGAGGAAGAAAATGAAAATGGGCTATCCTTCATCTGGCGATCAGAATTTCGAGGACTTATACCATAGTCTTGTACTTGGTAAAGATTGAAATCTTCAAGTTTCATTCAAGTTTAAGCAAGGGATTCAGACCATTTCGGGGGTAAGCCCGGTCCGGCCCACCACAACAAACCCAAAATTTTTAGCTTTTAGAGTAATTAACTTTTCACTGAAACTATAGTATATGTTAATTAGATTGGAAAAATTAAAGAAAAAAATAATGTTATGTTTATGTTTTTGGTGGGGGTCTTGCTGCAAGAACAACGGTCACATCTAACTGTGAGTTTCCTCTAACGACAGTTATAACTAAACTGTCGCCTGGCAAAGTATGTTCTTCTAAGTAGGTTGCTAAATCATCGTTGTTTCTGATTGTTTGGTTATTCAATGCAATTACAATGTCGCCGACGTTTAATTTGCCATCTGAAGGTCCTCCGCCGACTACTGTAGCAATCCTCCAGCCATAAGTAACGCTGGCGCCGTATTGCTGAGCCAAACTATAATCCATGTCCTCACCTGTTACGCCTAAATAGGCGTGCCCAGTGTAATACCCATTTGTTATCAAAGAGGATATTTCTCGTAATATAGTGTTTGAGGGAATAGCAAAGCCTAATCCTTGCGAGTCAGAAACTATCGCTGTTGTTATGCCTACTACATTTCCAGCAGCGTTTAGCAACGGGCCCCCTGAATTTCCAGGGTTTATAGGCGTGCTTGTTTGAATGATATTAGCAATTGCGAACCCTCCAGCTGTGTCTTCCGTTATTGTTCTTCCCAGTGCACTTACAACGCCTGTCGTTAACGAGCCGACTAGTCCATAGGGATTTCCAATAGCGATTACTGATTCGCCCACACCTAATGTAGAAGAACTTACGATATTAACAGGTTTAAACTCCGATGAAAGTGCATTAACTGAAAGAACTGCTAAATCAGAGTACGGGTCAGTTCCAAGGACCGTTGCTGAGTAGCCGTTTCCATCTGAGAAGGTGACGCTTAAACCGGTAGTGCCTTCAACGACATGGTAATTGGTTAATACAACGGTTCTGCCTGAAAAGGTATAAACGAAACCTGATCCTTGCACGGTACCACTGCTAGTGTCGCCTTGTATTAAAACAATGGAGTCACGAACACTTTGGTACAGAGCAGCTAGAGACGTGCCGTTCTGAAGTATGTTGATGGTTTGGTAAGTGGCGTTTTGGAAGCCTTTGAGGTCAGAAACTTGACTTTGCAGATTCGCAACTTGACTGTTAAGGCTATTTACTTGCTCGTAATTGATATAAAAACTCACTAATCCTCCAACCATTAACCCTGCTGCAAACAGGAGTATTAGAAGGCTAGCTGAAGCTTTACTAAAACCCTTGGACGCTATCATTTCATTGAACCTCTAGAGAGAATTTGCGTCTTAGAAAATAAAAGTTGCTATTTTCTACGGTCAATTATTTCCATTGCTTCAGGTCCAGTGCCAATTAAAACGATAGGCACTCCAGTTTTGTTTTCAACTTCTTTTATGAAGTCTTTTGCTTCTTTGGGTAGATCGCTGTATTGTTTTGCACTTCTGCAGTTTGGGAAAAGGCTGTCTAGTTTTGTCATTGCCGCTTGTGTGGCACCGTTTATTTTGGCGGTTTTCTTTGCTAACTCGAAATCAAACGGTGCTGAGCGTCTGTCTCTGCCTGTTCCAGCAGCAACTTCAAACCATCCTCGTTTCTGCGCTTCCTCCTTTGTTATTTCTCCAGGTAATGGTCCAGCGCCAACTCTTGTCATGAACGACTTATACACTATTAGAACGTCGTCAACTCTTGTTGGCCCCACTCCTGCTTCTGAGGCGATGGCTGATGCNNCATGAAGCCCTGTGTGCCTTCAAGAAGCACTTTTTTGCCTTCATCTAAGCCGTCGTTGACTTCTGCCACTTGGTCAGTAAGGTAGGGTTTCAACTCAGGGATGTCTTTGGCAAGTTTTGCCGTGCGTCTAACGCGTTCTTCGATGGCAGGTCCTACGCCCCAGCCTGTGGTTCCTATGCCTCTGTTGACGGCGCTTGCCTTATCTTGGGTGCTGTGCTTTTCTTCAATTATTGATGCGTTCTGGTCTATGCCAATTCTGCCTTGCACTTTTGTGAGTTCTACTTCTTCAAAAAATTTTTGCACATGAACATTCGCTCCTGCAGCAATAAGCAAGCGTGTTTTAGGATTTAGGAAGGCTGCGGGAACCATGTGTAAAGCGTATTTTTTGCCTTCAAACCAGACGGTGTGGGCTGCGTTTACCGAGCCGGTTCTTACGCAGAAATCAAGTTTATCTTTAAGGGCTAAATATGAAATTATTTTTCCTTTGCCTTCATCTCCCCAGAAGGCACCGACAATTACCGTGCAGGGCATTTTTATTTCACCGTTGACAAGTCGTATCAAGAATTATTTAAAGATGTAGGGCTTTTAAGGCGGTTTGTGTTTACGGATGTGTTTCTTATCTTCGTTTATTAGTTGAGCAAAGCGGTAAGTAACATAGGCTGAGAAGCTTCGAGTGCCTTTTTTTATGGCGTATTCCTCTTTGATTTTGAGCCATTCGTTAAAAAAGTAATCGTAAACCTCAGCCTTTACAGTAATGGTTTTGTAGCCTTTTTTCGGCGTTTTGTTCCCCTCTTAAGCATAGATACCGAATGTACGTTTATATGAGGTTTAATAAAATTACGGTAATGTACCTTAACCGTTAATTATATATTCAGTGAGTACCGTAAAGTACGGAGGGAGATTGGAGTTTTGCCACGGAAAGGCTACAAATGCATAACCGTCACCGAGAAGGTTCATGAAGACATCAAAAAAAGAGCTATAGAAACTAATCGCACTATGAGAGAGTACGTTGAATACTTGCTTGCTAAGGATAAAACTGCTAAAGAAGGAAAATAATTTTTGACCATCAAAATTGTTTAAAGCAACGAGAGGGTTGCTGAAGTACAATTCGTTTGCGATTGCTGCGGCAAACTAATAAGAACCTGTCTAATAACAAGAGAAGAAGCTGAAGCTCAAAAAAACACAAAAACAATTTGCTCTCAATGCAAACATGCCAAAAACGAAAAGAATAAACCCTGATTTTTATTAGGAATTTTCAAGAACGCCTGTTTACTGCTTCGCAATCGATTCTTTCCAAAAGTTTAATCACTCTCTTGCCCTTAAGATTTTTTTCTTTTTCTGTTATTGTATTTCGTGATTGACAAATGTCGTCTAAAATAATTCCTTTTTCTTCATCAAATATAACAGGATATACTCGGCAGCCCGAAGGCCTATCAACATAAACGCTGCATTCGCGTTTTTTGCGGTCGTAGAAAACGCAGTAGCCTTCTCGGTTCTTGAGTTGAGCGTAGCCTTGCTTGTCGTATTTTACAAAGTAGTTTTTGTTGAAGCCTTTCTTTTCTAAGCGCGTGATGTCTTTTTGGGAGAGAAGCATTTCTGTTTCTGTGCAACAGGCGCCACAATTTGAACAACGCATAAGTTTGAAGTCTTTTGCTTGTATTTTTGCTTTTATCTTGTGTTTAGTAACATTTTAGGCGGCTGGTTTGCAGTATGTTTGGGTTTAAAAGTTCTGCCCAAGCAATGTTTCTCAGTGGTATGCGAGTCGTTCTGCGGTTTCCGCATGGAGAGTACTCGATTAGGCTGTTTTTTCCTGAGCCTTTATGGATTCCGGTTAATTGCACGTTTATTATCACGGCTCCATCCTTTAAGTGCAGGTTAACGTTTTTTCCAATGTATGATTTGGCGCTGTTAGCGCTGAAGTTCTCCATTGTCTTTTCACCACTCGTTTTCTTGGTCAGCTATTTTGTTCCAGCATTGTTGGCAGATGGGTTTTTTTTCGCCTTTTATGAGAATGTATAGTTTGATGTTTTCGCTTTTGCAGTCGTCTTTCCAGGGGTTTTTGCAATGCTCCATTTTTCTTACCTCTGAATTACCGTTTTTAGCGTTTAGTGCTTTTAAGGCGGTTGCAGAAACTACTGTTTGGAGCAGGGGAGGGGTGAGTGAAAGTAAAACTTTATACGCTTAGCGTTTAAACTGATTTGGCTGTGGAGTGCATGTCTCTCTTAAATAACCCGTTTGCGCTCATTGCAACGACTAGTTTAACTATTCAAATCATTGTTTTATTTTTGCTTCTGTACGGTTACTCGCTGAAGAGGAAGCTGAGGTTTCGGCAGCATGGAATCGCCATGTTCGCCGCTGTTGTTTTGCATCTGGTAGTAGTGTTTGCGATTATGATTCCTTCCTTTGTTCTTGCGGTGATTCCAGGATATGTTATTCCGAATTTTTCTGGAATAATATCTGTTGTTAGTTTGGTTCATGCAGTCGCTGGAGCTTTAGCAGGTTCACTTGGTGTCTGGCTGGTTGCTTCTTGGCGCTTTCGCGACTTGAAGGGTTGCTTTAAGAAAAAAAGGTTTATGCTTTGGACAATAACAGTTTGGTTTATATCATTGTCTTTTGGAGTCGCGCTGTACACTATCTTTTATTGGGCTATTCTAATGAGTTAAAGGTTTATTATATACGGCGCTATGGTTTCCTTTGTTATTTTTAGCAACCCAACCGACGGTTTATTCAGGAAAGACGCTGGGTCAGTAGGGCTTCCCGGATTAATATAGAGGATTTTTCCTTCCCATTTTACGCTGGAACTATGCGTGTGCCCATAAACAAAAACGTTGAAACCGTTCTGTTTAGCAATTTCAACCATCTTACCCGAGCCAAAAAGAGTGTTCGGGTCATGCCTGACGCCTATTTTCCAATCGAAAATTTTAAGCGAGTTAAGTCTAGGTAAGGCACCGCTGACTTCTGGGCCATCCATGTTGCCATGAACCGCTAAAACTGGAGCAATCTGCTCCAAGTCATCGATCACTGCTAATTCCACTAAGTCGCCAGCATGTATAATGAAATCCACGTGTTCGAAGATTTCAAAGACTTTCTTGGGAATACATCTTGCTTTTTTAGGGACGTGCGTGTCTGAAATTAAGCCGATGATTTTGGCCGCTTCGAAATTCGCCGCATCCCGACTAATTATTGTTTGTGCGCTGGTCATTTTGCGGTTGACACCAAGATAGGCGTATCTTGCTTGTTAGAAAGGTAAAGTGAGTATAAAAATTTTACATTTTCATAAATTTCAAAGTATAATTTTAAGGGTAAGAACATCACCCTTTCGTCCAGCCACGGTGTGGCACCCCAAAGTGGTAAATGGTAAATTGAAATTCAAGTAAGCAATAACTAAGCAAGCATGGCTCAGTGTTTTTTAACTCAAGAATCTTTTCACGGTTTCATAAAGTATACTTGTTCCGTAAACAAGGTTTTCTATAGTTATTCGCTCGTCGATGCCGTGCATTCGTTTGTTTAATTGGTCGTTTGGCTCGTC
>PKYH01000165.1:11844-31776 GCA_003133625.1 Candidatus Bathyarchaeota archaeon
CTGTGTGATGGCATTGTAAAGTGGTGTTTCTATAGTTGATTCTGAACCGTCATGCGCTTGTATAATCTCAAAAGTTAACTTCTCCATGCCCACATCCTTCAGCAGATCTTTGATTAAATCAATCGTTTCAGTCACGCTTTGCCCAGGCAGTATCCTGCAGTCAAACACGGCTTCGCAGTCTGAAGGTATAATGTTCTCTTTGATTCCACCTTGGATCATGGTTGGTGCGATGGTCATTTTGGTTCGAGGTCTGATTTCTTCAGCTAAAGCTCTATCTTTTTTCGCCAGCTCGTCTAGTATTTGTTCGCTTTGCTTGGGATTGGCAAGTAAACGTGAAAACGTCTCGTTAAGTTCAGGGTTATGCTTCGCTATTTCAGCAAGGAATTGTTTGAGGGTGGGGACATACATGGTTTCTGGCTGGTAATTTCCTAGGTTGTTGATGACTTTGTTCATGCGCACAATGGCGTTGTCAGCCATGTTAGGAGTGGAACCATGACCCGGGACTCCTTTCGCCTTTATTTTGAGCCATAAAATTCCTTTTTCCGCCGTCTGCACGGTGAAAACGTTGCCTTTTTTGGTGGGAGTGGCTAATCCTCCGCCTTCATTTAGAACGTATGGGCAACAAATTTTCTCTCGATGATGCTCCAGAAGGTAGCCTGCCCCTTCTTCGCCGCCTTTTTCTTCATCCGCTGTAGCTGCCAAAACGACGTCGCCTTTGAGTTTGGCATTGTTTTTCTTTAAAAGTTTCATGACGAGCACTTCGATGGCTGTCATGCTTTTCATGTCTATGGCTCCTCTGCCATAAACGTAATCGTCCTTAATTATACCACCAAACGGGTCAATGGTCCATTCGTTTGGGTTAGCTGCTACCACATCGAGATGCGATAATAAGAGTAGGTTAGGCTTTTCACCTGTTCCCTTAAGCCGCGTGATCACGTTGCCTCTTCCGGGCGCTGACTCGATAATTTCGGTTTTGAAGCCCTCTTTGGCTAAGTATTGTGCTATGTAGTTGGCGGCTTGTGTTTCGTTGCCTGGAGGATTGGTCGTGTTTATGCGTATTAAATCACTGAGGAAATGGGTGATTTCTTGCTCTACGTCTTTTAAAATTTGAATTGGCATTGCTTTCTGAGCTCCTTTATGGTGTCTAGTGGCTTTTTTCTCTTAAGAGTTGCTGTTACTTCTGCCTGGTAAAAATGGGTGGATTTTTCGTTTATTCAACAATGATGTTTATATATGCTGTCAAAAACGCTAGTGAATAGTAAAAGTTGATCAAAATGAAAGAACTGAAACCTATAGACTACAAGATTCTGTTTGAATTAATGAAGGATTCTCACAGAAGCGATAGGCAACTAGCAAAATCCCTAGGTGTTTCCCAACCTACAGTAACCCGAAGAAGAGCCATGCTTGAAGAAAACTTCATCGAAGGATACACTGTTATACCAAAGTTTGGTCAAATCGGGTTTGAAATAGCAGCTTTCACATTTTTGAAAAGCAAACTTAAATTTAAAACAGGCGAGGAAAAAGCTCAGGCTTTAAAGAAAATGAAGGAGTGGTACATGAATCAACCCAACGTTATTCTGGTTTTGGACGGAAGAGGAATGGGTTGGGATGCTGCCTGCATATCGCTTCACGAAAACTTCGCAAATTTCGCCGAGTTCATAAGGGTGCATGATTCAGAACTATCTGAGTGGGTGGTTGAAAGCCAAACTTTCCATGCTGACTTGAAGGCTGGAAGCGTAATCAAGCCATTCCATCTTAAATATTTGACAACACCAAAGTAAATTAGCCCATAAACTACCTTACCTTGATGCGTAAGGCGGTTAACATGCTCTTTGCGTTCTATTTTCTTTTTTTAACAAGAATGTTTGCTGCAATGGATTTTTGGTTGGAATAGGTTAGGCTTTTTGCTAGGTGATTTAAGCATCAAAAAGCGGGTAACCCTACTTTTTTGCTATTGAAAATAGGTCTAAAAAGTAGGTAGGTAGGGTAGGCGCAATTTAGCTTGGGATGTTTCAGTAACAAAATGAGGGGAGGGGGAGGGTATGCTTGGGTAATTTCGCTTTTTAAACAAGCCTTCGTACGTTGCTTATGAATGTTTAAAAAAAAACATTTCCTCAGCTATTAAATTAACAATCGAAGAGACTAGAAAGTTTCAGTGGTTTACCTTCTATTTACTTTCTTTAGCAACCGCTTTTTTGGAAGCTTTGGCTTCTTTGTTCTTTCTACATCCACGGCCAAACCAATCAACCCATTATTATAATTAGTTGTTAACTACATATAAGGCTTGATACGTCGAGCAATTAGAGCCACGCAACACAGTTTAGCGTTGATGTGAAAATAACCGCAACACAAGTTTGAATCGAGTTTTCAACCATCAGTTTTGGTTTCGAGCGTCTTGGAAGCTTTCTATGGCAAACAGAGCTTATAAGAACATGAAGAACATGACGATTATATCTCAATTGGCAAAGATGAAAAAAGTCACAAACGGGCTTAGTGTTGGAGGGGCTGGTTTTTGTTTGTTGGCTACTCAGTGCCATCCGTCATCGAGGAGAAAGGAGAAGGCTTCGAAAACGGAAAAAGGTTTATGGCTTGAGTGATTTAGCCTTCAACCTAAACTAGCCCTCCAATCACTAATAAGACTTAAGATACTATAAAGTGCTTATAAGGCTTATGAATTAAAAATAAAGTTTAAAAATACTGACTTAGCCTATAGCTAAAATACCTTCCAAAATATTCTTTTCAGGAACATTCAGCTGCTTAGACAACCAAGTCTTCAGAACAGAAGAAAACTTCGGAAGCGCGCCGCTATAAGTAATAATCTGGTTACCCTTAAGCGCATCAGCTTGGAAAACCTTTTCATCCTCTTTATAGCTAAAAGACAACGTTTGAGCTTGGAAAGCTAAAGTTTGGAAATCTTCCCACTGCTTACACCGCAAAATCACAGAAGGCCCACTTTGAACTACCGTTGGAGGTGCAGCTTCACCCACCTGTTCCTTAACCGCAGCAGGAAGAGCTTCTTTCTGTGCGCCTGATAAGTAACTAATCAAGTTTGTTACTTCTTTTTGTAAACTGTTTATTTTTTCCTCAACTTTTTCCACTTTACCGACTAATTCACCGGTTTCGCCAAGTTGCTCGGTAACCGTCGCTAACTCATTAATCAGCTTATCTAAGTCTTTCTCATGCTCTTTGAGCACGTTCACTATAAAATCTAAAGCCTCGAATGCTTCATCTTTTGATTGCGGATTCTTCGCCAATTTATCTACCCCCAACTATCTGACAACTCAATATACGAAACTATAAATAAACATAGCGAATTCTCAAGTAATATCACAGCAACGGCATACCTATACTTATTGGCAATTATTGTTTCTAATATATGACGATTTACGATACTACAGCTAATTTACCTTTTCCACGCCTGTCCTTATGAATAAAGTAGCCTACTGCCACCAACGCCACGGTTGCCCCAAGTGCTATTGCATATGCAACCACAACTGGAAAGCCTAAACCCTCAGGGCTGGATTCTGGAGGCGTAGATGCTTTCTGTGCGGGTTGAGTAACATTTGCTGGAGGTACGACTGGTTCAGTGCTGTTCTCATTTTTTGGCGTAGTGGGTTGTGTTTGAACGGGCTCTTGTTGCTGAGTTGAAGATTGCCCGGTTGAGTCAGTTGGCGGCTCTATTCCGTTCCCTGCTACAGATTGGCTTACGCTGATTACAGACGTACTCATGGTTATTGAAGTAATCAGTGCTATCCAAATGTTGCCATTTGCTCCAGGAACAACCAAACGTAGCCCTTCAGACAGAGGCGAGCCATTCACCTCATAAGCAATGATTACACCCGGTTGCATGGCGACCTGTAATGGAATGTTGACTGCATATCCGTCTTGAGCTAGAAAATCAATGGACGATACTGCCGGGTCCATTCCTACCTGCTGAAGCAAATAGCTAAGGCTTACTCCACTCCAATTGCCGCTGGTCACCGGAGCGCCATAACAGTTAAGGTCAGCGCTTACATTAGATTTAGGCATTGCCATAAGTTGGTCGTAAGTATAGTTAACAGTGGTGCCTGCAAGATTGATTACTTTTAAATTCCCTTCTGTGCTGGCTAAGACTCTTCCTATCGGAGTTATTAGTAGCAACCCAAATAGTGTTAGGAAAAGGCAGGTTTGGAGAAGTTTCTTTTTCATTTGATTCCTTCATCCGATTTTAATGCCAGTGTATGACAATTGTCATACTTTTAAACTTTTATTAACAATATAGAAAAAACAGCACTCACTAGCTTCAAGCAGACTTGCTTTGAAACCAAGAAAAAGTGAACTCACGATTTGATTATCAAAGCTGTTTCAGCTGTTCCTTGAAAATTCCTCTGCTATCCTCGATAACGCTTTCCCTGTCGCTTTCAAGACCCATTTTATCTATGCTGCCATTAAGTTCAGCAATGTTAACTTTAAAATTAGTCTCGTTAGCCAAGTTTTGCAAGACCGTTTCAAGCTGACTATTCTCTTTCTTGTTTTCTTTATCTCCAACTACCCTGCCAAGTAAAAGGTCATTTAACGTATAATACGCTAAAATCACAGCCTTCGCATTCTGGAGATTCGGGCGGTAATCTTTAAGGTCATCATCAAGGCTTAAGCCGTTAAAGTATCCATATATCGTTTTTAGGATGTTATATGCTTCCTTTGAAGTTTCTTTGGGAACCTGCCTTTTTATGGCTGTAGAGACATTTGAAAAGTCCAGGTTCAAAGGCGGCATCGTTTGCCCTGTGAAACTCAAGTTCTCCCCAAAACCGTTAGAGTAGTCTTCTACTTGTTGCCAGTTAATTCGCTTCGCTTGCAAACCAATCAGAACATCAAACGATAAATCAATGATGCCTATTGAACCATTAATTACCCCTAACAGTTCATTTCTTCTTAGCGTGGATTTCTCGTTGTTCACCAACGATTTCCGCTGCTCCTCAAGCATCCTGTTTACTTCATCACGCAATTTACCGAATGATTCACCCTTTTTCTTCATAAAAAACGTGTCAGTAACGTCCTTCCATGTTACGCTTAACTCATTCCCAAAATTCTCAATGCTTGCTATCTCATAAACCGGTATTTCCTTTACAACAACCCAGCGTTTTTTAAGGATGCCTCTTGCATCAAAAAACTTTACAGTATCATCGATGACCTCAACTTTGATTACAGGAATACCCTTTGTCTTTGGCTTCGGCTGATTTTCTTGAACAGCGGAATCAGGTTGNNGTCTGAGGCTTTTCATGTTGTGTCTTTTATTGATTTTTTAATTTATAAATTGATGCATTATTCAAAGTTGATTGATACTTAACCGCACGCTAATCTCATCTCATGCCGCTAAGTCAACTTTCACTAAAGAAAAACTCAGTGAGGATTCCATGTGCACTTAATCGCTTTAGGCTCGCAGGCTAACACGCATGGAGCGTTACTGCTTTCAGGTTTGCAAGAAGAGCAAGTGTATTTTATTTTTTTCCGATGCTCCTCCGTAACGGACGCGGCAGTCTTATCCTCAAGGTCTATGAGCATGGTTTCCAGCTGAAGTGCTGATTGGGGACATTGCTTAACGCATTTGCCACAGCCGTTGCACTTGTCTGTGTCGATAGTTATGTAATAATCGCCTGACCCATCGCTGTAGCCATAATGCGTAATAATATGCCTCAACCTCCCGACTAAGATTTTTGCGCCTTCTCATACAGCGCCTTAGCAAAAAGCGCCGCGCCCAATGCACCCGCAATCATCGGGTCTAAGCCGTTTTCCCTCCAATTAGGCATCGGCAAACACTTCACGCCAAGAATAACCTCTATTCTGCTGGCAATCCCAATGTTTTTCGACTGCCCACCCGTAATCACCAATTCTTTTTCTAAACCTACCCTATCGATTAAGTTGGCCATGCGAACCGCCATGGCTCGCGTGTAAGCAGCCAAAACCTTCTCTTTAGACCAGCCCTTACGGAAGAGCCCCATTGCTTCGGTTTTCGCAAAAGCCACGCAGGTGCAGCTTACTGGCGGCGGCTCCTGGTCCACCTTTAATGAGATTTCACCAATTTCTTCAATGGGAATTTTTAGTAAATCAGCGAAAACTTCCATGCCTCTGCCAGTTCCAGCTGCACATTTGTCATTCATCAAGAAAGAAACCACTCTGCCCGTTTCGTCGCTGCGGATGGCTTTGATGTCTTGTCCTCCAACATCCAGCACGGTTCGGACGCTTGGTCCCCAAATGTAATTTGCACCTTTGGCATGACAAGCAATTTCCGTTACGGCTTTGTTTGCCATGGGAACGTTAACTCGCCCATAACCCGTGCCAACAATATATTTGAAGTCACTTAGCTTAAGCCCAGTTCCCTCCAGCGCCCAATCTAAAGCTTTCTTGGCGCTCTCAGGACTGTTAGAGCCAGTTCGTGTTATTCCCCAAGAGTAAGCTTCACCATTAATCATTATGGCTGCTTTGGAGCTGACTGAACCAACATCAACACCTGCGGTGATTATGTCCTTGCTTGTCCATTTCTTGCCCTGCACTACACGATGGTACTCGCGCCAACGCCAAAACTCAACCTCATCTTTAATTGTGCTTGGTTCTTTCATTTTTGCCCCTCCTTAGCTCGGCTTGCCGCTGCAAGAGCTGCACCTAGAGCACCAGCAAAATCTGGAAACTCAGGAATCAACACGTCAACTCCCAGCTTTCGTTTCAGCGATGCAACAAAACCAACGTCCTTAGCTACACCGCCAACCAGAACCACATCAGGGTTTACCCCTAACCTGTGAACCATTGATGAAATGCGGTCGGCCATTGCGTCAAAAACTGCCCTTGCAATTTCAGGCTTGGACTCCTGCCTGTGAATCAGCGAAACAACATCGGATTCACCGAAGATAACGCAGGAAGCGTTTATGGGGCTTGCACGTTCCGCCTTAAGCGACAGCGGACCCATCTCCTCCAATTTCACCTCTAAAGCCCGAGCCATCGCCTCAATGAATGCTCCTGCACCAGCGGCGCAGCGCTCGTTAACGACAAAATCAACCATAACGCCTTTCTTGTCGCATTTGACGGCTCTTGCTTCTTCGGCGCCAACATCAATTATCGTTCTAGCTTTCGGAAAAATGTGGACCCCTGCTTTAGCATCAGCGCCCATCATGCTTACTGTGCTGTTAGCGTAAGGTGCCATTTCCATGGCTGAACCAGTAGCAACAAAATAAGCCACATCAGATATTTTCAGGTTTGCTTTTTTCAGTGCCTCGCCTACTGCTTGCTCTGCGGCTTTGGTTGGATCGAACCCGGAGAAAGCTTGCCCTCTTGATACAACAGTGTCGTTTTTTAGGATTACCGCTTTTACTCTTTGAGTGCCTAAGTCCATTCCGACGGTAATCATGAAGTCACCTTAGAAATCCACTCTTGCTGTTAACATTTCAAGGAACGCTTCAACGCGCGTCTTCATTTGTCCCACGTCTTCCCTAGTGTAGTCTGTGTCAAGGTAGTACACGGGGATATTTATTTTGTCAAGAGCTTTCTTAATTCTGGTGTACTCCATGCCGTAGAGCATGCAACCGCGCACTACATAGTAAATAACGCCTTGAACATTCCATTCTTTAACCTTATTTATCAACCAGTTAATCCTGTCTTCATTGCCATCCTTAGACGTAAAGCAGGGGCAGGTGGAAGCCATCAAGTAACGGTCTCCAATAGCGCTCAGCATATCATCCATTGACCATTCATCCACGCCAACTGGGTCGTTGAGAATTCTCTCGCCTGAACAAAGCTCGTCAGCAACAATAATGCCCTTAGGATTAGCTTCCTCAACCAGTGTAGGCAGCTTCCAGTTATCAGGCCAAAACATTGGAGTGCCCGTAACTAGTACCCGCGGAGTGTCAGGAGAACACACCCACTCTTTCCTTTGCACTCTCTTCTCAAGCTCATCACACAATGCCTCAGTTTTCTCTGTCCACCGCTTTTTATCGTCCCACAAGTACGTTTGATTAACAAGCATAGCGTCTCTGCCCATAATTACCGGTGGACCCTTACGCAAATCCTGCAAGCGGCGGAACGCTTTTGTTGCCATCTGAGTTTGCTCAATAGCTGCTTTCAAGCTTTTACGAGTAATTTTGTTACCTGTAAACTCTTCAATCTGCGCTTTCATGTGTTTAATTTCATCGTTCCAGAAGCGAAGTGATTGAGAAGAGTCTTTAACCCTTGGAATATCCATTCCCCAAATCGTTTTGTAGTCACTTAAAATCTCGCTTAGTTTAGTCATTCCATCACATGTTAAAACACTGATCAAAGCGTCGCTCAGCTCAAGAAAAGGTGACAGCTCAATCATTTTCGCGCCTATAGTTGAACGAATAACTGGACAAACCTCCACTGGCACAACCCTGTCGCCGAGTTTAGAAGTATCATACCAACCTGAATTCACTCGAACTGGAATGGCGTCTGCTGCTAAAATCAACTCTGTCGGAGCAAACAAACACATGTAACCAATAACTTTCTTACCCTTCTCCTTCTCAGCCAAAATCTCTTTTTGACGCTGACCAAACAAGTTTGCAATCTCATCAAAATACTTCATGACTTCAGGTCTGTTAGGGTCAGCTTTCTTCATGCGCTCAATGTTCTCAGCCATTATCTTCTGAGATGCCGTTTTTACAGAGTTTCTAAGTTCATCAATTTCTTTTCTGGAAATTTCAGGCATATACTTTTTTTCAACTTTTTCGCTCTTCATTCTATTCTTCACTCACTTTTTGACGGTTCTAACCAGTTTCTTGATTTAAATAGTGTTTTATTTCCTAACTTTACTTTCAAAGTATCTTCGTAGGGGCACATTTCAGCGCATCGCAAGCATAGCATGCACATTGAAGTGTTTATTTTTCCTCCCTTCTGTTCATACACATCATTGACTTGCGATTGACAAACCCTCTTGCAAACGCCGCACTTTGTGCATTTTTCTTCGTCTTTTTCAATATGAAGCAGAGGTGCCCACTTAAAACCTTTAAACCTATTCACGACCGCTAATGAGGCGCCTGTTGGGCAGAAGCGGCACCAAACTCGTCTTACAAAGAATGAACCTACCAGAGTCAAACCCACAAAAGCAATAGCGATTACTTGACCAATATTTTGGCCTGCATAAGTGATAATATCTTGAACATAGGGGTAACTGAGGTTAATCTGGTTAACAACTAATGGGCCTTTCCATGGAACAACTAGCGGTATCATTGGATCAAGCAGAACACTGTATGGTCGAAAAGGACCCGCAAAAAGTTGGGCCATAACAACAGCGAAATTGAAATCTGGAGGCGGTTCGATTAACCATAAGATAACTGGCAAAAACAAGAAAAACAGAAGTATTACATATCTAGATTGATGTAGAATCTTGTTAAGTTTGTCAGGAAGGCTTCTGTAACGAATTTTGAACGCTTTTCTTAATAAAACAATTAGGTCCATGACAAAGCCGAATGGACAGAACCAACCGCAATACAGCCGACCTAAAACAATAGTCATTGCAAAAACAATGATCAACACGTAGAGAAGCGGAATAGAATACGTGAATACGTAGAACAATGCTGCAAAAGAAACCGCCTGAATGACAAACCTAAGGTAAGTTACTCTTGTCGCCAAGTTTCTCTTCCAAATCAAAATAGCAAGTATCCCTGCTACCCCAAGTCCCGCAAGCACCGCAATTCTTAGTATGTCGCCAATGATTTCCCAATCCATTCTTTTTCGCCATTTTTATCATTATAGTTGAATTACTGAATTTATCAGTGCGATAATTCCAAGCACTATTAGTATTCCTGCACCTGCTATTGAAACCCACTTCCTAAATAAGGGTGCCTTGTTAAGAAGCCAACCAGTAACTCCTCCTAACAGCAGCATTGGAGACAAAGCAGTTCCTAAACCAAACAAGACAGCTAAACCTACACTGCCAATTGGATTTGAGAAAGGCAACGAATAAATCAAAAGCGCTATCAACGGCGGACATATAATTAACCCTCTGCTTAAACCAAGCGAAAAAGCTCGAAAATCAAACCCAAACCTGCTTGTCTTTCCCTGTGCAACCAAGCTTTTGCTATCGGATAGGTTACAGTCGCATGGTGACCTGTACTTTAGAAGAATGCTAGCGCCAATTATTATAGTTACAATGCCGAAGGCAAGTGAAGAGTAAATTTGAAATGGCGAAAAAGCGGCATCAGACACAAACAATCGAAACAAACCGCTAAATAAACCTATTAAGCCACCAATCAAGGCGTAACCTGCCACTCGTCCAGAATTAAAAATTAAAGTTACAGCGATGCCTTTGCGGAAACCAGCGCCGATACCTGCAATGTAACTTGTGATATATGGGAGACATGATGCGGTGCAAACCACTAATCCATATAATAATCCACCAGCAAATGCTCCGAGATACGGGTTAGAGATTTCAGGTATCAACGACATGCAGAGTTCTCATGAAATTTTAATAAAGCAAATAACAAAGAGAATCATTTAAATCTTACACATTTTTTGCCTGCGCATTGTTTTATCTTTCCAACGCAGTTTTCAATGAAAAATTAGTTTAGTTATGNNGGGTAGCTTTCACCCGTCGTATACGGGAATCCACTCATGTCCATGAAAGGCAACGGATCCACGGTGTAGCTGAAACCATAGCCCCAGTTTCCGGGTGGGTCTTTAAACCAGCAAGCTACGAACAGGAAGTAGTCTCTTACCATACCTGGAGCAGGCGCCGTAAGGTTCGCAGTGGGGAATTCGAGAGAAACCTGGTCACCCTGTCTTCCAATCACATACATGTCATCTGCATTATGAAGTAACGCTGTAACGTCCCCGTACCTTGTGAAGTTTCCAGACGAAGTAGAGTTGGTATCCCAGAACTGGCTGAGAGCTGCAGTAGGACTGATTTTTTGAACTGTAATGTTTTGCTGAGTACTTGTGTCTATTCCGATATAATCATAGGTCACGTTCCAAACGTTGGTAATTCTTATTTGGTAATCACTTATGCCCTTGGGAAACAGTCCTGTTAAGTCTACAACAAAAGTTCTAGGGTTCGAGTCTGAAGGTATCGGTACCTGCCTATCTTGTGGGGCACGTACCCAAGTACCATTTGCAGCTTTAATTTCCATGTACGGAGCCGGTGTAATCTGCGTGCCATTGGATACAAGGTCTTGGGCAGCTGCTGCCTTGAATTGGTCTATCCAATTGTAGTATGACTGATATGATCCCCAGTCAACTATTCCTGTCATTACCAATTTTATTTGTTGCGCCGAAGATAAATTGCCCAAATCGAGTGTTAACTGGTTAAGCGTTACATTGTTCCAAGCAGAACTTTCGAAGACATTGTTACCCGGAGTGTATATGCCGTCCGCTTTCAATATATCAGGTAGAACATTTTGGCCTTTCTCGTTCGTTGCTGCAACGGGTGAAAGGACGTTAGTTGTGTTTACAGTGTAAATCTGCCCGGTAGAACCTTTGTTAAGATAATTGGTCATGGTTGTGTAAGCACCAGTGCCTACTGGGTGGTCAACAACCACTAGGGAAGCTGCGTCTAAGTAGAACAGTTCATCCCATTGCTGTGCAAGAACCATATCATAATAGCTATTGCCATTGATGGTTTTTGTTGCTAGCTGGTTTGCGTTAAGTTTTACGTAATCCCACGGATTTCCTCCGCTAAATACAATATTGCCATTATTTGTGATGTAACCGATGTATCCAAGCCAGCCGGGGTTTGAAACATCAGTGACATAAGAGTAGCCTGTTCCGTTCCAAATGTACAGTGATGGACATGATGCATACCCGCTGATGAGGGTGTAGGTTGCAACTAGTATTGACCATTTATCTAACGTGAAAGTTCTCGTTGGACTGGTTACGCCATCACTCCAATAGGAAAATGCTAATATGCCAGTTCCAACGTCATAGGGGTTTGGTGCTGATATGCTGTATTCTCCTACTGGCAGCAGTGCAATATATGGAGTGTTATGTGATTCTCCGTTTAAGGTGAAGACTAAGGGTTTGGAGCCACCGCCTGATCTGGCAATTTCGAATGTGTGGTAGCCAGTCTTTACGACTGTGAATGCTCCGCTGAGAGTGTTTAGTTTGACGACGTGCCTTCCTTCTGTTGTTGCGTTAACTGTGAATTCTATGGTTTGGGATGCACCTGCGTCCAATGCAATAGCTTTGGCTTCTACAAATGCGTCATCAACTGTTACTCTAACGGTGAGCTTATCTGTTTCCGTGGTGGGATTTTTCACGATGGCAGTTACGTTAACTGGTTGATCTGCCCACACTTCATACGGATCAGTTTTGATGTTGGATAAGATTATTTTGCTTGATTCTGGGGGAGCAGGTTTAATGGTAAAGTTTCCAGTCAAATCGCCAACTTTGACAGTAAAGTTGCCTTCTATAATTTCGATGTCGGTGAATTGGACGATTTCAGATGCGCCACCCGCAAGCGTCACGTTTTCTGTGTCTTTTACCGCATTGTTGATTTCAAAGTTTAGCGTTTGGTTGCCCTCTAAATCGCCGATGTTTGTGGCGTTAACTGATATTTGAATAGCGTCACCCGGATATGCTTGAATTGGATCAATAGTTAGGTTTGTTAGTGTAAACTTAGCTGGTTTAGCCGCAACTGCTATCATGCCTTGATCTTGGAGGTAAAAGTAGACTCCTGCGGCTGCTCCTATAATAATAAGGTCAATAACGAGGATAGCTTTCAGTTTAACTATGGCTGAGTGAGATAGCATTCTAATGGCACTCTTAACTACTTACATAAGCTGGTATATAATGATGAGCATTAAAGTGTTTATGCGCTAATTAACTTCAACTTTGCTATCTCTACTCCAGTGGGGTTTCAAAAATTCCAAGCGTTAACTTGTTGTTGTTGCACTACAATCACATAGCTAAATATATCAAATTCACTTTCTCTTCAAAGAAGTAAGCATTCTAAATGTTAGGGAGATAATAAAAATTGTTAAAATCTAAAAAAAACTTTCAGGTTTTTGCTTTGATTCTACTAATGTCAGCACTCTTACTAATGGCCATAAATCCGAACATCGCAAGCGTGAAAGCACAAGGACAAGCAACTGTCACTGTCTTAACCTCAATTGGCGGAACAACAGACCCTTCAGGAACCACTACCTATAATGACGGCACAGCGGTTACGTTAACAGCGACAGCTGGTGAAGGGTTTGTTTTCCAGTACTGGGAAATTGCATCTAGCGCAGGCTCCTACATCGATTATGATAATTCTGGCACACTCACTGTCAGCGGAGGCGTCACCTACGCCGTCCAAGCAGTATTCCAGCCAGCACAAGTACCTCCCGCAGGGGTAAACGTAACAAATTATGCTACTGCCGCAATTGTCGTGGTCTTGGCTGCAGTTGGAGGAACCACATCCCCTGTACCAGGAACATATGCTTTGGAAAATGCCACTCAACTTAATTTAACTGCAACTCCAAGCAGCGGCTGGAAATTTGATCACTGGGTTATTGGAGGCTATCCACTTACTCACGGTGCATACTCATTCACAGATACTCCCACAGATAACCCGTACAATGTGAATCACGGTTACGGAAACACCTACACTTACCAACCAGTATTCAGTCCGACCAGCACTACTTCACCGACGCCTACAGTACCTGAGTTTTCAGCTGAAGCTACAGTCATCATAGCTGTCCTATTAGTCGCAGTGTCGATCGTTTTCGGAGCATATACGTACAGGAAAAGAAAGTAAATTTTCCTTTCTTTTTTTTGTTTTTTTAAAAACTTGAAATTAATTTTAACAGCTTAATTTTAATTGAACAAAACGGGCTTTATGGTACTTTTATGCGCATTCTGGTTCCATGTGCACAGTGACAACCGCGTTTGCAAAATGCTCCTTAGTTTCCTTTTCAATCTGTGAGGCGATATTATGTGCTTCCTTTATCTGAACCTGCTTGGTGAAGCAGCAGTCAATGTTAATGTAACGTTTCCCCGCGGAAGCATATGTTACTATCCTCTTAATACGTAGATTTCCAGCAATGCCTTTGGCAACTTCGTAAACGACTTTTCTAAGCTTAGCATCATCAGCCTCAGCGGCTGGAATCGCCACGCCTGAAGGCTCCACATGTACGGTAACGTTTTCAAGCGGTTTAATCTCAGCATGCATCCTTCGCTCAATAACTTCTGCTATTTTATGCGCTTCTTCAACTGACAGTTCAGGGTTAACGTAGGCGTGCAAGGTAATGTAAAATTTACTGCCAGTGTAAATCGTGGAGATTTCATGCACCTCCTTCACGCCCTCAACCGTTGCTAGCTTCTCTACCAGTTGATCCATCTTTGTATCTTTTTCAGATGGTTCAATATGGATGGTGGCGTCGACGTTGCCAAGGGCTTGTTTCAGGTCAGCCTCAATCTTTGATGCTAAAGAATGTGCTTCTTCCAGGCTCATGTGGCTTGGAACTTGCACGATTGCTTCAATAAAGATTTTAGAGCTTACTTTGCGGACTTTGAGGTTTTCGGTTTTCGTTACGCCTTCATGTGAAAGGATCACTTTTCTTGTTTTTTGAACAAGCTCCTTTGATGCAGTGTCGCTTAGTTCCATCACGCTGTATTTCACAAGTTTAACGCTCAAATAACTAAGCATAACTCCAAGGAAGATTGATGCTACGGCATCTCCGTAAAAAAAGCCTAAGGTAGCTAAGCCAAACCCCAGCAATGCTATCAAAGTTGAGCTTAAATCTGAAATGGCATCGTAAAGACCAGCCTTCATAGAGGGGCTTTCGACATGCTGGGTTTTCCTGAAAACCGTAACTCTTAAAGAAGCAATAAAAAGAGCGTACGCGATAGCGATGAAACCTGCAAACTCTACGCCTACAACAATCTGCGTGGTATGTATCAATCTTATTGCGGCTTCATAAAAAATTAAGAATGCCACGGCAATTAAGACTATGCCCCCAATGAGTCCACCTATAGTTTCAAACTTTTCATGTCCGTAGGTGTGTTCCTCGTCTGGAGGCTTGATTGAAGCGCGAACTGCAAAAAACAACATAATAGTTGATACGGCGTCAAGTAATGCGTGCAAGCCGTCGCTCAGTATAGCTAAACTGTTAACAATTAAGCCTACCGAAACCTCAACTATTACAACGCTAAAGATTGCAATAGCCGAAATTTTCAATGCTTTTAGTTTGTAGTTTCCTTCGCGAGTGCCTTGCATTTTAGTTTAATCTAAATATGCTCATTGCAAGGGCGATTTAAGAATTGCGGGCAAATGAATCAATCGCTTTTGAAGAAAAGGCGCTCTTTATGGACTCTCAATTTAAAAGAAACTTTGTCTTCAACTGGCGAGAGCAGTCGACCAAACTTCATGAGGGCTTTGCGGGATTATCCAAAATCAGTAAAGGAAGGCATTTGCGTTTGGCGAAAGGTTCCCAAATCTGCATTCAACCTTTTCTTAGCCATCATAATCATAAACGGGTTAGTAGTTAGTTGCCAAACCTACTTTGTTGTTTATGCCACTTCAGTTCTTAAAATTTCATTAGCACAATGGACAATCGTTATGACTTTTAGATATCTAAGTATCGCTGTTCCAGCTATTATTGCAGGGTTAAGCATGGATGTCATGGGAAGAAAACGCTTCTTGATACTTGGCTATTTACTGTATGTTCCAGGCATGATTTTATTTATAAACGCAGACTTTAACATGCTTCTGCTGGCCTTTTTCTTCTTTGGCTTAGGCAACTTGTTACAGTTAAATAGCTATCAGGTTTTAATGGGTGATTTGGTGCCCCGAAACCTAAGAGGCACAGCTACTGGTTGCCTGCAATTCTTCATGTTCATAATGCAAGCTTTTCTTCAAGTTCTGGTTGGTTTACTTTATGCATTTGTGTCGCCTCAGCTTCCGTTTCTCTTGTTAGCGCTAACTGCGATACCTCTTTCTGTTTTTGTGTTTTGGCGCGTTTATGAGCCTATTGTTAAAGAAGCATAGTAAAACAGCAGCATGTTAATTTACACTATTTATGAAGATCATTTAACAAAGCAACCCAACAAAAGAAATGGTGACAAAAGTAAACGAAACAGTAATGCCCAACGGCATTATTGCTCGTGCGTGTTTCCAAGCTTTTTTGAAATTTTCCTTGTAAACGTCAATTATGTTCTGGCTGGTTGTCCAAAGTATGCATGGGTAACCTGTTTCAGTTTTTTGTTGGGTGGCGATCCATACTTCCTTGTTATCTATGATTTGATATTCTTTGCACATGGTTTTATTTATCGATTTGGCGGTGAATTGACCTGTGATTGGGGCTAATTTTTCCACAGTTTGTTTAACTGTGTCATTATCATCGCTGGTAACTACGATTAGTCGTGTTTTTGCTTTGTTGTCTGCTATTGTTTGAAGGAAATCTCGGAAATAATGCATAGATGGCGCTTTGATGTGTTCTATATTGGTGACTAATAGACATTCTTTTTTTATTTTTTTAAAAGTGAGGTGCCCTCTGTTTTTTATTGCTTCATCCGTAGTTAGAAGAGTAAATTGTGGTTCCTCTTTTATGCGTGGTTGTTCCTGTAATTCGTTTACCACGTCTTTGAGGTTATTCTCTAGGTAAGTGATTCTTTCATTGGCTTTTTTTCTTTCTTTCGAAACTAAGCTATCTAAGGCTTTTTCTACAGGGATGGCTTCAATCATAAAGGGTTTATCGATTGTTTTTGTTATTAGCCCCATTTTTTCAAGTTTTGGCAATAACTTGTAGATGTCTTGCCTGTGTAGTTGTGTGTTCTTAGAGATTCTTCCTACACGGGTTGCTCCAGATTGGACAATACTTAAGTATACTTTGGCTTGGTTGACTGTGAAACCAAAATTTTCCAATTTTACAACTAGGTCTTCTTGCATAAGCCCACTCTCTCCAAGATGCGCTACCCCATCAACTATGTAAGTTAGAGTATGGATAAAACTTTCTATATTTGGCTTATTTTTTCCAGTTTTGACGTCAGTACCCACTTGTCACTCTGTTTTATAAGGTAATCTAACACAAATCATGGCTATTGAGCGAAACAACTCTTTCAACAAAAGGTTTTGTTTCTGTTCAATTAAAATTATAGGAGAAAAAAAGAAAAATGCAAATGCTGAAAAATAAGACTATGGCTATTGTTATTGCTTTAATTCTAGTATCATCTATGGCTATTTCGCTTAATGTTTTATCAACTGTTAAAGGAGACGCATATCATACATATCCAATTCCCGGAACTATAACCGCAACTAAACCGTACGGCGATGGTTATGATAATGCAACTTACAATGCGATCCAGCAAGGCATGTACTGGACAGGCATGGATGCTAACGCTTCCGCTACTAGGCTGCTTCTATGGACCCGTTTTGGCGATAAGATACCTACGTATTGCTTTATAATGATTGCACCCACCCCTGATGGTGTCGGCCAAACGTGTAACTTTGTGTTCTTCAATCCGCAAGTCCCGCCCAATTCACTAATGACTAGTGGTCCTAGGTATCATTACAAGATAGACATCACTGATCCTAATGGCACCGTGACGCACTATCCTACCGCAACTCAAACTGTGGCTGCTCAAACTGGCGGTGGTGCCGCCATAGAGAATGACGCGTTCACGTCTGACTCAACTGGATCAACATACATGGCGTTCACGCCTGATATAGTGGGCAACTATACTGTAACGGTCAACTTCGTTCAGTTCCGATACCTTTGGAATTCCACAGTCGGTGGCGGTTCAAATGACTACTATGGTACCGTTTTCTTAGCATCCAATGCTACAAGTACGCTTGTTGTGCAGCAAGAACCAATATCGCCGATTGGTTATCCCGCCATACAACCATTTCCAACCGCGTATTGGACACGCCCAATAGAAGGACAAAACACTAACTGGTACACGGTCTCATCAAACTGGCTTTGTAACGCGCATGACCGCGATAACGGAGGCTCTGAAAACAGGTATCAGCCTGACGGTACAGCACCTAACAGTCCGCACATTTTGTGGACAAGACCAACAGAGGACAACGGGCTCCTCGGCGGAACAAACGAAGGACGAACTGACGCTGCCAACTCTTTCAACGCAGGATCACAATACCAGCCAAGATTTACCTCGCAGATAATCATGTACGGAAGACTCTACTACTCTCCAAACCTCTACTATTCTGGCTCAAGTAGTCTTTTTGACTGCGTGGATTTGAAAACTGGACAACTGCTCTGGGAGCAAAACGCCACTGTTTCCGTAACTACAATGACTATCCCCGGCTATGGTACATTCACTATGTCAGCAGCACAAACGCCATCATTCGGCTACTACTACAGTGAGGACAACCCTAATGAACACGGAATTCAAAACCCAGGCTGGATATTCAGTAGCAACTATGCCGTCGGATATCAGCCAGAAAGAGGTATTCCTTACCTTAACATAACCGGCGTTCCTTCAGGCTTTGAGATACAGGGTCCATCAGGAGAAAACGTACGCTACGTCCTTACCAACCTCGGAACCACTGCAAAACCCAACTATTACTTGGCTCAATGGAACTCATCCCACTTAGCTCTCGGCCAGAGCCTAACACCGACGCAAGACGGGAGTTTAGCATCATGTTACGACTGGAACGTATCAATGCCCTGGAACTTTTCGACATCACCAACCGTCAGAGCAGCAGCGTTAGGTGACATATTGTTTGGCAGCAACGGCTCTTGGCCCACCGGCACTAGTGGTCCCTCATATGCCTATCCACAGAATGTTACAGTCTGGGCAATAAGTTTGAAGACAGCAAGCCTAGGGCAAATAATATACATGAAGACCATCGATGTAGATACATCAGACAATCAGAACATTATGTTCGAACGTGCATCTGGAGAGGAAGGTGTCTTTGTCGCCATCGAGGTTCCGACTTGCAAGTTCATTGTCTACAGCATAGCCACCGGAGACAAACTATTTGAAACTGATGCACAAGCCGACCTTAACCCCTATGGATACTACACTTGGCCTAGCTTGATATCTGCGACGCAGACCAAACTTGCTTACGGCATGCTTTATACGGGAGGCTATAGTGGGTCAATCTCTGCTTATAACCTTACAACTGGACAGCTAGCATGGAGAGATACATATCCCTCAGGCGCAGAGAAAATCAATAATTACGTTCAGATGCTCGCCCTTATCTGCGACGGAAAGATCTTCGTAGGAACTCATGAGCACTCTGCTGATACACCGCTCTACAAAGGTGAACAGGTAAAAGCTCTCAACGCCACCACTGGACAAGAAATATGGACCTTGTCTAGCTGGGCTTATCCTACGACTTTTGCTACTGCAGACGGCGTCCTCATATACTGGAACAACTACGACGGACAAGTATACGCTATCGGCCAAGGACCCACATCCATGACCGTTACGGCACCTGATGTTGGCGTGACAACTTCCACACCTGTAACGATAAGAGGTACAGTGATGGATGTTTCCGCTGGCACAACGCAAAGCGAGCAGGCAGCTGACTTTCCATACGGTGTTCCAGCAGTTTCTGACGCAAGCCAAAGCGCATGGATGGAGTACGTTTACATGCAGAAGGCAAAGCCAACAAACGCAACTGGAGTGCCAGTATCGATAGATGTCGTTGACTCTAATGGCAACTACCGAAACATAGGTACTGCTACAAGCGATTCCAGCGGCATGTTCTCTTTGAACTGGACACCTGACATCACAGGCTCATACACTGTCATCGCCACGTTCGCAGGTTCAAACTCATACTGGCCAACTTCTGCAGAAACTTCATTCTACGCTGGCTCACCAGCACCAACAGCATCTCCGTATCCAACAGTTAATTTGCCACCCACTGAAATGTACATTGCCGCAGCAGCAGCTGCAATAATAATTGTAATAGTCATAGTCGGCGCTTTGATTATGCTGATGCTCAGAAAGCGACCATAAAAACCTCGCAATCAAAAAATCCACTTTCCCCTTTTTTCCTATGAAAAA
>PKYH01000158.1 GCA_003133625.1 Candidatus Bathyarchaeota archaeon
TCAGCATTCCAAAATGCCAACCCAATCCTGAAAGAATGCGAAAAAAACATTCGCGAATGCATACTGCCAATCATAGAAAAAGGCGTCATACCAGTAGTCGCAGGCTTCCTCGGCAAAACCAAAGACGGCAAAATAACCACTCTTGGAAGAGGCGGAAGCGACACAACCGCGTTTATCCTAGCCGAAGCATTAAACGCTGATGAAATCGTTTTAGTTACTGATGCAGATGGCATAATGTCTGGTGACCCAAAAATCGTCTCAAACCCAGAACGCCTCAGAGAAATCGACGTTAACACTGTGGTAGGTCTTGCTGATTCAGGAGCCAAATTTATTCACAGTAAAGCCTTAAAGTACAAGCCTAAAAACATCAACGTCAGGGTAATCAACCACGTACATGGCAACCTTTCGAAAGAAGGCACAGTTATCACAGGCGCATTAGCAACCGAACTAGACGCGGAAATAGCACATGCTTTTCCAGTTGCTGAAATAACAGTAATCGGAAACGGTATCTCTGCAAACCCTCAAATCATCCAAGAAATGGTGGAAAAAACTAAACAGCACTCTCTGCTTCTTGGCATGTCAATGAATACAAATTCAGTTATACTCTACGTTTCTCAAGAGAAAAATTTAGATGCACTCTTCAATGACATTCATGGCATCACAAAGAGCAACAAAGAAACCATAGCAATGGCGGTCAAAAAAGACCTAGTCTTCATAAAAACAAGCGGTGTTGGCTTGGAAGAAACACACGGCATAATAGGAAAAATCAGCGAAGACCTCAGATTAAACGGCATAAACATTTCAGGTATACTAACCATAACATCAAGCATCCTGCTCTTTGTAGACTGGAATGAACGAGAAAGAGCCTTGAAATTAATTAAAAACTCATTAAGGAATCCCAAATAAACAAAGGTGAAAGAACATGAACCAAGGAAAAACCCGACGATTAAAAAGAATCATGCAACAAGACAACCGCACAGTAATCGTGCCCATGGATCACGGCGTAACAATAGGCCCAATCCAAGGAATAATCAACATGCAACAAATAATCAACCAACTTCTCAAAGGCGGAGTTGACGCAGTACTGGTCCACAAAGGCATAGCCAAACACATCGATGCTGGAAACGCAGGTTTAATAGTGCAGTTATCAGGCATGTCAAACCTTAGCCCGAACATAAACAGTAAAGTCCAAGTATGCACTGTTCAAGAAGCCATACGCATAGGCGCAGACGCAGTCTCCGTACACGTTAACGTTGGTGCACAAGACGAGGACAAAATGCTAAGTAACCTAGGCAAAGTAGCCGACGAATGCGAAGTATACGGTATGCCATTGCTCGCAATGATGTACCCTCGCGGACCAAAAATACAAAACGAACATGCACCTGACGTAGTAGCTCACGCAGCGAGAATCGGCGCTGAATTAGGCGCAGACATAATCAAAGCAAACTTCACGGGCAACATAGAAACCTTCAAGACAGTCGTCGAAGGCTGTCCAGTTCCAGTGGTAATTGCAGGAGGACCAAAATGCAAAACATCCAAAGAAATCCTCCAAACCGCACACGACTCAATAAAAGCTGGAGCTGCAGGACTCTCCATTGGACGAAACGTGTTCCAACATGAGAATCCAACCTTAATAGTTAAAGCGCTTTCAGCAATCGTTCACGATGGCGTTAGCGTGGAGCAGGCGCTTAAAATTCTCGGTGAGCATCGTTGAAGGAACTCTGGATAGAAATAGACCAAACTGCTTCACCGCAAGAAAAAGAAAATTTGCTTAGCCTCGCCCATGAAAACGCTGACGTAATAATTGAAGATACGCAAGCGAGCAACCGCTCTGGCAAATTAAACATAACCTTCCTCACTGAACTAAACGAGAAAAAAATTGCCCAATTGAAAAATGAAGGCAAAAAAACCGTCATCAAAATTAACATCAGGGGAAAAGAAGACGAAAACAAAGCCGTCAAAGCGGCAGAACTCCAGGCTGATTACATAATCATTAACTGCCTTGATTGGCGAGTAATTCCCCTTGAAAATTTAATTGCAAAGGCACGAGGCAAAAGCAAACTAATCGCCGAAGTCACCACCGCAGAAGACGCGAAACTTGTTCTCGAAGCCTTAGAACTAGGAACAGACGGTGTCCTGCTGAAAACCTCAAACCCGAACGAACTTGCGAAAACCGTTAAAGTGGTTAAGGAGCAAATGCCAAAAATGGCTTTAACCACGGCTAAAATTTTATCCATTAAGCCGATTGGCTCTGGAGCCAGAGTGTGCGTGGACACAGTTGACTTAATGGTTCCCGGCGAAGGAATGCTTGTCGGATGCCAATCCGCAGGCTTCTTCCTTGTAGAAGCCGAAGTAAACGAAAACCCCTACGTACAATCCAGACCATTCCGAGTAAACGCTGGACCAGCATCACACTACACATTAACTTCATTGCAGAATACTCGGTACCTCTCCGAGCTGAAAGCTGGCGACGAAGTTTTAATCATTGACAGGGAAGGAAAAGTCAGAATAACAAACGTGGGAAGATCAAAAATCGAGTTCCGACCCCTAATCCTAATCGAAGCCCAAGCAGACGACACAAAAATAAAAACAATCCTTCAAAACGCAGAAACCATACGCTTAGTCACACCTAAAGCCTCAAAACCAGTCACAGAACTAAAACCAAACGACGAAGTCTTAGTGCACTTAGCCGCGAAAGGGGGCAGACACTTCGGCGTATCTGTGCCGGAAGAAACGGTGATAGAAAAGTGACAACGAGAATCTGCGTCTCGATTCTCCCAAAAAACATGCCTGAAGCATTAAGTCTAATTGAGAGAGCAGAAAAAGCCCAAGCAGACCTCATCGAAGTTAGGCTAGACTTCCTTGAAGCGTCCAGAAACCTTTCAGACCTTGTTAAAAGCACAAAAATTCCTTTAATTGCAACAAACAAACTGCTAAGCGAAAATGGCAATTTCGCTGGAACTGAAACCGAGCGGCAGCAAACATTATTCAATGCTGCAAAGAACGATTTTGAATATGTTGACGTTGACCTATCAAGCCCAAAACATAAAGAAACAATCGATAAATTGAAGCTATTGGGCGCTAAACCAATCGTTTCTTACCACAAATTTGACGGCGCATTAAGCATTTCTGAAATGGAAAAGGTTCTTGAACAGGAAATTGCCAGCGGAGCCAGCGTCTGCAAAATCATAACAACAGCAAAACAAATTGAAGACAACCTAACGGCGCTGAATTTTGTTTCTACCATGTCAAGCAAAACGAAACTTGTTTGTTTCTGTATGGGCGAACTGGGCAAGGTCTCCAGACTTCTTTCGCCTATGTTTGGTGCATTCTTCACATTTGCTTCGCTACAGCAGGGCAACGAAACCGCGGTAGGACAAATGACTATTCAAGAAATGAAAGCTGCTTACGACCTCTTGGAGCTAAAATAATTGGTTATTTCAGGAAAAACACGCGTATGCGGAGTAATCGGTGACCCAATAGAGCACACGTTAAGTCCCATCATGCATAATGCAGCGTTTAAAGCTTTGAAATTGGACTTTGCTTTTTTAGCCTTCAAAGTTAAAGCTGCTGACGTTGAAAAAGCAGTGAGTGGCATGCGTGCCTTGGGAATTCATGGGTTAAACGTTACTATGCCACACAAAAGTGCAGTGATCAACTACTTAGATGAAGTAGACCAAGCCGCCAAAGCCATAGGCTCAGTAAATACTATCCTTAACAAGGATGGAAGACTTTTTGGCTTTAACACTGACGGCGTCGGAGCATTGCAAGCTTTAAGGGAGAACGGCGTTGAGCCAAGGGGCAAAAAGGTGCTGTTGCTTGGAGCAGGCGGCGCTGCAAGAGCCATAGCATACACTCTTGCGCGGGAAGCTGATGAACTGGTAATTTTGAATCGAACAGCTAAACAAGCAGCAGAGTTAGCTAACCTTTTGAAACAAACGTTCGACAGAAAAGTCGTTGCAGACACGCTTTCGCCAAACGCAATAAAAGATACCCTTCAGGATTCTGATGTACTGATTAACGCCACTTCAGTGGGGATGAAACCAAACGCTAATCAAACTCCAGTAGCGTTCGAATGGTTGAGACCTGATTTGGCAGTAATGGACATTGTGTACAATCCAGTTGAAACGAAGTTGGCGAAGGATGCAAAAGCGGCAGGAGCCAAAGTAGTAAGCGGGTTTGAAATGTTAATTTACCAAGGTGCTGCATCCTTTGAAATCTGGACTGGGCACTCTGCACCTGTTGAAGTTATGAGACACGCAGCGCTTAACCACTTGTTAAAGGTGTAGAAAGTTGACTGGTAAAGCTGTGGCAATAGCGCATGGTGCGGCAACGATTGTTAACGCCATTGCACTCGGGAAAGGCGCGGCTTTTGGGGTTGACTTGTGGACCAAGGCAGAGGTCAAATTAACGGATGACCCTCATGTTTTCAAGGCAGAAATAACCTCTGATCCTAAAGAAAACACTGCCTTAATAGAAAAAACTGTGTTGAGGGTTCTCCAGCGATTCAGTTTGGATAATAGTTTCGGTGCAATAGTGAAAACTTGGTCCAACATTCCCATCGCCAAAGGATTGAAGAGCAGCAGTGCAGCAGCAAACGCAGTAGCCCTAGCAGCCACGGAAGCGTTAGGTAAAACGCTTGATGATTTGGAAATTGTAAAGTTGGGTGTAGATGCGGCTTTTGATGCGAAAGTGACTGTAACAGGCGCTTTTGACGATGCTTGCGCTTCATACTTTGGCGGCGTGGTGATTACTAATAATTTGAACCGAGAAATAGTTAAGCAGTTGCCGTTGGCTGAAGATTTAACGGTGCTGTTCCATGTGCCGCCAGAAAAAGCGTACACAGCCGACTCTAATGTAACTAGGCTGCAAACTGTAAAACCGCTTATTGAAATCGCGTACAAGGAAGCTTTGGAGGGAAAGGTTTGGGAGGCATTGACGCTTAACGGCTTGATTTACTCCTCAGCCTCAGGATATAACCCTGCCATAGCGTTGGATGCTTTAGCTGCTGGAGCAGTAGCGGCTGGACTATGCGGCAAAGGTCCAGCGGTAACAGCAGTTGCGTCCAAGGACAAGATTGGTTCAGTGAAAGCTGCTTTGAAAAGATATGACGGCGAAATCTTGCAGGCACGTTTGAACCGTGAGAAAGCTAAGGTGCTTTAGCAAATGGCAGATGTAATTGTTAAGAAAACCGCAAGGCTAAGCGGTGAGGTTTGTGCGCCGCCATCGAAGTCTTACACTCAGAGGATGCTTATTGCTGCTGCTCTTTCAAATGGTGCTGGCAAAGTCTCTAACCCTCTGCTTTCCGAGGACACTGAAGCAACTTTACGTGCCATCACGGCTTTGGGTGCAAAAGTGAAGTTGGCAGAGGGCTGCTGGACAGTTGCAGGTGCAAAGTCGCTTAAAGGTTCAAAAGAGCCTATTGACTGCGGTGAATCAGGAGCTACATTGCGTTTCATGATACCCGTAGCAGCCTTAGCATCTGGTTCTTCAGCCTTGGTTTTCGGCGGTTCTCTTGAACGCAGACCCATCGAACCTTTGCTTCAAAGCCTCAAAGAACTCGGCGCCAAAGCGCATTCTCAAAAACTCGGCGGTAAAGATGCCATGTTTGTTGAGGGCGGCGGCATTCTTGGAGGCAAAACCTCTATTCCGGGCGACGTTAGTTCGCAATTTATTTCTGGATTGATGTTTGCTTGCCCATTGGCAAAGAAGGATACAGACATCACTCTTATTACGCCGCTAGAGTCTGCAGATTACGTTAAAATGACCCAAGAGGTCCTCGCCAAGCATGGAGTTAAAGTTGAAATTCAAAAAAACTTTGAGCGCATATACATTCCAGCCAATCAAACATATAAGCCGTGCGACTGCAGGGTGCCGGGTGATTTCTCTTCAGCTTCCTTTCTCCTTGCCGCCGCAGCCATAACCAACTCGAAAGTGAAAATAAACAATCTTGATTATGAGAGCGTTCAAGGGGACAAGGCGATTCTGGGCATCCTCAAGCAAATGGGCGTTGCTGGAAAAGTATGCGAGAACAGCGTTGAAATCAATGGAACAGGCAGTTCACTTGAGTCTCTTAAAGTTGACGCGAAAAACATCCCTGATCTGGTTCCAGCTTGTGCAGTGCTTGCATGTTATGCGAAGGGCACTTCTCGAATAAGCGGTGCGCAAAGGCTCAGGTTCAAGGAGTCGGATAGGTTGTCGTCGCTTTATGCTGAGCTGAGAAAGCTGGGCGCCCAGATAGATATGGACGCCACCAGTCTAACTGTGAAAGAATCCTGTGCCTTGCATGGTGCAGTGCTTGATCCGCATAATGACCACCGTATCGCGATGGCTTGCTCGGTTGCAGCTTTAGGCGCAGAAGGAGAAACCACTATTCAAAACGCAGAATGCATTAGAAAGTCTTATCCACAGTTCTTCACTCATCTAAAACAGATAGGAGCTGACATAGTTGGCGGGAAATTCGATAGGTAAAGAATTCACAATAACCACTTTCGGCGAAAGCCACGGCAAATACGTCGGAGTCGTTGTAGACGGTTGCCCAGCAGGATTGCCCCTTTCAGAAGCAGACATCCAAGTGGAACTAGATAGGCGCATTCCAGCACAGCCAAAAATTGTTTCTGGAAGAATCGAGAAAGACGTTGCCAAAATTCTCTCAGGAATTTTTAACGGTTTTACAACTGGCGCTCCAATAGCCTTGATAGTTGAGAACAAGGAAATTGACTCAAGTGACTATGAGGCAATCAAAGATTTGCCCCGCCCGTCTCATGCTGATTATCCTGCTCGCGTGAAGTATGGGGGCTTTAATGATTATCGTGGCGGCGGGCGCTTCTCAGGCAGAGTCACAGTGACACTTATCATGGCTGGTGCAGTAGCCAAAAAATTGCTAAGCAGATTCGGCGTTGACGTTTTAGCTTACACAAGGGCTGTTGGCAAAGTTAAAGCTGATAAAAAGTTTAGTGCTGAAGAAATCCGCAAGAACAGGTACACAGCGGCTACGCGGTGCCCAGACTTAGCCTGTGCAGAAAGAATGGAAGAAGCCATAGTCACTGCGAGAAAAGAAGGCGACAGCCTTGGCGGAGTAGTTGAATGCATCGCCGTAAACGTTCCAGTAGGAGTTGGAGAGCCATTGTTTGATTCGCTTGATGCCGATTTAGCGAAGGCACTGTTTAATGTTCCCGCTGTGAAAGGGGTTGAGTTTGGCTTGGGCTTTAGAGTTGCAGAGTTAAAGGGCTCAGAAAGCAACGACCCCTACATTATGCAAAGCGGAAAAGTTGCAACTTTAACGGATAATGCAGGAGGAATCTTGGGCGGATTATCCACTGGCATGCCAATCATGATACGGGTAGCAATAAAACCAACACCTTCCATTGGTAAAGAGCAGAAGACCGTTAACCTGTCTACGATGGAAAACGCGAGTCTAAGCATTAAGGGCAGACATGACCCGTGCGTGGTCCCAAAAGCCGTGCCCGCTGTTGAATCTGCGGTCGCCATAACCTTAGCTGACCATATGATTCGCGCTGGTTTAATACCGAAAGTTTTGGAGAGACAAAAATAATGGATTACATCCAACAGCTTCGAAAAAGAGTGGACGAAGTCGACGAACAAATCCTAAATGCACTAAGTGAAAGAGCTAAAATATGCAGGGCTATTGGCTTAGTTAAGAAAAAGCAAGGAATGCAAATAAGGGACGTTTCCCGAGAAAATGAACTCTACAAACATGTCAAAGAAAAGGCAGTCCAATTTCATCTTGATCCCATTCAAGTTGAGGCGGTTTACCGCGAAATAGTTAATATGTGCAGTGCTGTTCAAGGGTAGAAAGAACTCTTAACGGTGAGTTAATACCTGTGCTCTACGAAATAAACGAGAAAGCCCTAAAGCTTGAAAGCGAAGGAAAAAAAATAATACGCCTAAACCTAGGCGACCCAGACTTAGCTACGCCTAACGAGATAGTTGAAGCTGCATACGCGGCAATGAAGGCGGGCAAAACAAAGTATTCTTCATCCTACGGTGAGAGAAAACTCAGAGAAAAGCTCGCTGAACTCCATGGAGTTAAACCGGAAAATGTAGTTATAACGCCTGGTTCAAAATGGGCTATATTCGCCACCATGTTCCTTATGATGAAGGGTGGAGGAAACGTCATTATCCCCACGCCTTACTGGACCGCTTACGAGCTAATAGCTAAAACGCTTGGTGCTCAGACTAAACTGTTAAGAACCGAGATGGAAAACGATTGGAAAGTCGATCTTGATAAACTTGAAAGCCTAATCGACAAGGACACGCGAATGATAATTTTGAACAACCCTAATAATCCTACAAGCAAAGTCATGGACGCNNCAACCATATTCTCTCCAACGGTTTCTCCAAGACCTTTACCATGACAGGTTGGCGAATCGGCTACCTCATAGCGAACAAGGAGTTAATAGACAACATAACAAAACTCAACCAAATCACCATCAACAACGTTCCAGTATTCATACAAGAAGCGGCACTAAAAGCACTGGAAATGCAAAAGCAACTCTCAACAAAAATAAAAGAAGAATACGAAGAACGAGCAAAAATGGCAAGCAAAACCTTAGCCAAAGCAGGGTTCTCATTCACAAAACCCGAAGCACCATTTTACGTTTTCCCAAAGGATCCAGGATTAAACTCGGAAAAATTCACCTTAGACTTGCTTGATAAAGGCGTAGCAGTAGCTCCAGGCACAGCGTTCGGTGATTACAGAGAGCACTTCCGAATCTCCTTAACTGCGCCCAGAGAGGAAATAGAAACCGCATTAGACATAATAAGCGAGGCGCTTGAATGAGAATCGCCATAATCGGCGCAGGAAAAATGGGAGTATGGTTCGCTAAATTTTTCCATTCAAAAGGCTACGATGTAATAGTTGCTGACAGAAAAAAAGAAAAAATAGCTAATTTGAAAAAAGAATTACAAGTTAAGATGACTGCCGATTTCAAGGAAGCAGTTTCAGATGCTGACCAAGTTTTAATTTGCGTATCCATCAACGCTTTTGAAGAAGTAGTCAAAACTATAAGCCCAGCAATTCACCAAGGACAAGTTGTTATGGATATATGTTCAATCAAAGAAACTCCTGTCAAAGTCATGCACAAGTACATAAAAGGAGCTTTAGTTTTGGGTACGCATCCAGTTTTCGGTCCAGGAAGTAACGGCGTCAAACATAAAGCCTACATTCTTACTCCGACAAACGCTAAGGAGGAAAAGTTTGCGGAAGAATTCAAGAAGTGGTTAGAGCAAGAGGAAGCGCACGTTTTTGTCATGTCTCCGAAACGGCATGACGAGATGATGTCGATTGTTCTTGGTTTACCACATTTTCTAGGGTTAGTTGCTTGTGAAACGCTTCTGGAGCAGAAGGATTTTTCGGAAACAAAAAAAGTCGCTGGCACCACGTACAGGATGCTGTTCACTTTGGCTGAAGCAACGGCGCTGGAGACACCAGACCTCTACGCCAGCCTCCAAACGAACTTGCCTGAACTGGGAAAAGTCGAAGATTTGTTTATGGCTAAAGCAAAGGAATGGCTGAACCTTATTAAAAACAATGATGCAGAAGCAATTGTGAAAAGAATGGAGTGCTTGAAGGCAAAATTGATGGATGCCGACAGTGACTTTGCTAAGTCGTATGAAGTTATGTATAAAATGTTGGAATCAACTGAAAGCTGATGTGGTTAAGCGGCTTTAGGGTAAGAGCCCAATATCCTAACGAAAATAGCATATTTCTCTAATGCTTTTAGTGCTTCTGCGCAGCGAGGTTCGGTTCTGTGTCCTTCAAAATCGAGGTAAAAATTGTATTCCCAAGGCGTCTTCTTTGTAGGTCTTGATTCGATTTTAGTCAAGTTAATGTTTCGCTTAGCAAATTCTCCCAGCGCATGGTAAAGTGAGCCTGGCTCATGTTTGGCTGAGAAGATTATGCTGGTTTTGTCTTTGCCTGTTGGCGCCGAGTCTTGTGTGGATAGGACGAAGAAGCGGGTGTAGTTTTCGGGGTTGTCTGCGATGTCTTTGGCGAGGATGTGCATGCCGTAGATGTTTGCTGCTCTTTCGCTGGCGATTGCCGCTGCGTTTTTTAGGCTTTTTTCTTTTATCATTTTAACGCTGCCTGCGGTGTCATATGTTGATATGAGTTCGCGTCCGAACTCCTCAAGGAAGCTTCGGCACTGTGCCAGTGCCTGAGGGTGAGAGTAAACAACTTTGATGTCTTCCAACGCTGTGCCGGGGTTTGCGATGAGGCAGTGTTCAACTTTCACTATGACTTCAGCGCATACTTTCAAATCGTACTTGAGAAAGAGGTCGTAGTTCTGGGTGATGCTGCCCTCTAAGCTGTTCTCGACGGGCACTACGCCGAACTTTGTTTCCTGCGTGCAAACGCTGTCAAAAACGTCCTTGAAGTCTTTACAGGGTTTAACCTGTGTGTCGAACCCGAAGAACTGGAAGACGGCGTTTTCGCTGTAAGCGCCTCGTTCGCCTTGGAAGGCTACTGTTTTCACTTTTTATTTCCCTGCTTACGATTCTTTATCAAGAGCTTGTTTATACCGTTTATCATTGCTTCAACGCTAGCCATAACAATGTCTTCTCTGGCTGCCCGTGCTGAAACAATGTTGCCTTTTTCGTCCTCTACTTTGATGACAACTTCTGCAACTGCGTTTGAGCCGCCTGTGATTGCTTCAAGACGATACTCGCTGAGCCGTATATTTTCTAGGTTGTTCGTTAGTTTTTGGATGGCTTTCAAGACAGCGTCAACTGGACCTACACCTGTTTCTGCTGCAATGTACTCTTTTCCGTCCAAAACTAGCCTTACTGAAGCTGTTGGAATTACTTTGATGCCTGTTACAACAGCTAAGTCGCATAAGTCAATGATTTTTTCTTCCCCTATCACTTCGCCCATAACTGCAGAAGTTAACGCCAGCAAATCAGCATCCGTCACCATCTTGCCCTTGCCACCTAAATCTTTGACGCGTTGGACGATTTCTTTCAGTTGCTCTTCGGTTGGGTGAATGTCTATCTCTTCCAGTTCAGCTTTTATGCCACGTGTTCCCGCTAGTTTTCCAGCGACAAGTTTTCTTGTGCGCCCAACCAGCTCGGGCTTTATTGGCTCAAAGGTTAATGGTTTCTCTGTTACGCCACGAGTATGAATTCCAGATTCATGGGCAAAAGCGTTTTCGCCAACAATCGCCTTGTTAGCTTGCACAGCTATGCCTGTCAATGAAGCAACCATTCGGGAAGTGCTGTATAATAATCTCGTGTTTACGCCTGTCTTGTACTTGTAAATCATGTGCAACGCCATAACCACTTCTTCCAGCGAAGCGTTTCCAGCTCGCTCACCTAACCCGTTGACGGCAACGTGCACTTGAGAAGCGCCGGCTTCAACAGCGGCCAGCGAGTTTGCAACTGCCATGCCAAAATCGTCGTGGCAATGTATGCTTATGGGAACGTTAACTACGGTTTTTAATTCTTCAACGAGTTTAATGGTTTTTTTCGGAATCATTATGCCCACGGTGTCTGGAACGTTTAGGCGGTCCATGCCTGCTTTCTCCGCGGCTTGGCAAACCTGTTTTAGGAAGGGCAGTTCTGAACGTGTGGCATCCATTGGTGAAAACTCGCATTTAATGCCATGTTTCTTTACACGTTCAATCGACTCTACAGCAGAAGATAGCACTTGTTCAGGTGTCAGGTTTACCGCATACTTCATTTGCACAGGCGAAGTGGGAATAAACACGTGAATTAAGTCAACGTCGCAGTCGATTGCAGCATCAATATCGCCTTGTGTTGCACGTGACAAAGCGCAGATTTCTGGTTCTAAACCATCTTTTGCGATTTCTCTAACAACTTTTTTCTCGCCCTCTGAAGAACTTGGGAAACCGGCTTCGATAACGTCAACGCCTAGCTTGCTTAGTTGCCGTGCAATCTCCATCTTGTCCTCTGCAGTTAAAGATACGCCAGGTGTTTGTTCACCATCTCTCAATGTAGTGTCAAAAATTCGGATACGTTTTGAGTTTTTATTGTTCATTTTTTCAACCAGTTTTCACTGTTATGGCTGCAGCAATGGCTTCTGCCATTCCCACGGTCGTGGTGTTGCCGCCGCAGTCTGGAACAGTTTGACCGTTACGTAATGCTATTATTACTCCGTTTTCTATTGCTTTGCCAGCGTTGGTGCATTTCTTGTCGTTGTATTTTTCGCCTAGCCATTCCAGCATCATTTTTGCGCTTAGTATCATGGAGATTGGGTTTGCCGTGTGTTTTCCAGCCCTGTTTGGTGCTGAACCGTGTATGGGTTCGAAGAGTGCAAAGTTGTCGCCTATGTTTGCTCCTGGAGCCATGCCTAATCCGCCGATTAGTTGGGCTGCCTCGTCTGAGAGGATATCGCCGAACATGTTACAGGTGCACAGGACGTCGAATTCTTGCGGCTCTTTTATCAGACGCATCGATGCCGCATCCACGTATAACTCGTTGAAAGCGATGTCAGGGTACTGCTTTGCTGTCTCGCGGCATACGCTGGCAAATAATCCGTCGGTTACGCGCATAACGTTGGCTTTGTGTATTGCGGTCACTTTCTTTTTATCATTACGTAAGCGTGCAATCTCGAAGGCTTTTTTGGCTATGCGTTCACAATTACTTCGGGTAATAACTCTAAGGCATAAGGTTGTGTCGTTGCCTATGGTGAATTCTAAGCCTTTGTAAACGTCCTCAGTGTTCTCCCTAACAAACATCATGTCAATGTCTGGTCGAGCCACCGCAACAGCAGGATAAGCCTTCAGCGGACGCAGATTAGCATACAAATCAAACATTAACCGAAGTTTAACTATGACGTCAGCAGCGCTTTCGCCGACAGGTCCCTTCAAGCAAGCGTTGGATGCCTTAATTTTTTCTACGCTGTCTTGAGGTAAGGCTGCGCCTCTTTTGGCCAAGGTTGCGTCGCCTGCTTCTGCCTCAACCATTTTAAGCTTTAAACCAAACTTTTTCTGCACGGCTTCTAGAACTTTCATGGTGGCTTCTGTTAATTCTGGTCCGATTCCGTCGCCGGGAATTAAGGAAATTGTGTATTCGGTCATTTTTTGTTTATTCTCCTTCGTAAGTTTTCGATTAATCCTCCATCTGATAATATTTCTAGGATTAATGGTGGAAGCTTGTTTGCTTGAAAGCTTTTGCCTCTTGAAATGTTTTCTATCTTGCCAGCTTCAAAATCCACAGATAGTTCATCGCCGGTTTCAACCGCGTCGGATATGCCTTTGCATTCGATTACTGGTAAGCCAATGTTAATGGCGTTTCGGAAGAAAATGCGCGCGAAGGATTCGGCCAACACGCATTTCACGCCTGTATACTTTAAGGCTAAAGGCGCTTGTTCTCGGCTTGAGCCGCATCCGAAGTTTTTGCCGCCTACTAAGATAACGCCTTTTTTTGCTTTCTCAGGAAACGCTGGGTCTAAGCTCTCTAGGGCATGTTTTGCTAACTCGTAAGGGTCAACTAATATCAAGTATTTTCCGGGCAGAATAACGTCTGTATCGATGTTGTTTCCGAATTTTATTACTTTTCCTTTGATTTTCATGTTCATGCTTTTGCCTCCAGTTTTCTCGGGTCAGTGATTTTGCCTGTGACTGCTGAAGCAGCTACCGTTGCTGGAGAAGCCAAGTATACGCTGGCTTGAGTGCTGCCCATTCTTCCGATAAAGTTCCTATTTGAAGTGCTCACGCAAACTTCGCCTGCTGCCAATAATCCTATGTGGCCGCCTAAGCATGGCCCGCACGCTGAACCGCAAACCATTGCTCCTGCATCGGTGAAGATTTCCATTAAACCTTCGTTCAAAGCTTGTCGATAAACTTCTTGGGAAGCTGGAATCACGAGTGTTCTAACAGTGTCTTTTACGCGTTCGCCCTTTAGGACTTGAGCGGCTAAGCGCAAATCTTCGATTCTGCCGTTGGTGCATGAGCCGATGAATGCTTGTTCGATTGGAACGTTGCCTACTTCTGAAACTGGTTTAACGTTATCAACTGATGATGGGCAAGCAACTTGAGGCTCCATGCTTGATACGTCAAATTGCATTGTTCGCTCGTAAACTGCGTCTTTATCACTTTTCAACGATTCAAAATTGGGCAATGCCTTGCTTGTTCTGCCTTCTAGGAACTTGCGAGTTGTTTCATCTGGTTCGACGATGCCATTTTTAGCGCCCATTTCCACAGCCATATTGCACAGCGTCATCCTTCCCGCCATACTCATGCTTTTTATCGTTGGACCGGTAAATTCGGCGCTTTTGTATATGGCGCCATCAACGCCCATTCGCCCGATTATTGATAGGATTAAATCTTTTGGTGTAACGTACTTTTGGAATTGTCCAGTCACGTTTACTTTAATTGCTTCAGGCACCTTCAGCCAAATCTTTCCAGTGGCAAAGACTGCTGCTGCTTCAGTTGAGCCTATTCCTGTTGCAAAAGCGCCGAAGGCTCCGTAAGTGCAAGTATGCGAGTCAGCGCCTACGATAACTGTTCCAGGAACCACATGCCCTTTTTCAGGCATGACTTGGTGGCAGATTCCGCCTCTGCCTACGTCGTAGATGCGTAGTTTTTGGTCTTTGGCGAATTGGCGCATGGTCTTGTGCAGTTCTGCAGCTTTAACGGACTCAGCTGGTACTTGGTGGTCTAGTATCACCACTACTTTTTGGTTATCCCAAACTTTCTGTACGCCTATTTTTTTGAAGGCTTCAACGGCTAAAGGTCCAGTTAAATCGTGCACCATTACCATGTCTACGTTTGCATCCACGATTTCTCTTGGGTGCACGGTTTTTTTGCCTGATGCTTTAGCCAAGATTTTTTCTGTTATGTTCATTTTTTTTTGCTTCTGTTACAATTAACTATTTTATTCAAATCAATCTGCTTGAGGGTTTCTCAATTTTGAGAAACCGAAAGTTAAGGGTTTCCGTTCGGAGAGGCGGTTTATTCGTCGATTCTTATTGATTTTGCTCCTCTAGCCAGTGCGGTTATGCCTGTTCTTGCAAGTTCAATGACGCCAGACGTTTTCATCAGGTTTAGGAATGCGTCTATTTTGTCGGGTGTTCCAGTGATTTCTACGGTTAAGCTGTCGGTTGAAACGTCTATGACTCTGCCTCTGAAGACTTCTACGCAGTTTATGATGTCGGAGCGTTCTTTGGGGCTTGGCACGCTAACTTTTATCAAAGCCAGCTCCCGCATCACAAAGTTTCCATGCTCCAGCTCCTCAACTTTAATTACATCAATGAGCTTTGCCAGTTGCTTGATGACTTGGTCGATTGTTTTTTCATCCTCGTTGACTGTTATTGTCATGCGTGCTAAGTCTTTCTGTTCAGTAGGACCGACTGTGATGCTTTCGATGTTAAAATTTCTCCGTCGGAACAAGTTGGCTACGCTGTGAAGTACTCCTGGCTTATTTTCGACAAGTACGGAGATTATTTTTGTTTTTTCAACTTCCATTTAATAGTCACCTCTCTGTTGTGGTAAACCGCAGCCTGGAGGCACAAAGGGCACCACGTCCTCTTCTGAGCCAATAGGCACATCGATTACAGTTGTAACTTTACTTTTTAGCGCGGTTTTTACGGCTTTTTGGAATTCTTCGATTGACCTTGCTCGGAAACCTTGCGCTCCGTAAGCCTCTGCCAGCTTAACGAAGTCAGGTGTTTTTCCCAAGTTAACTGCCATATAGCGGCGTTTGTAGAGCATTCTTTGCCACTGTGCGACCATGCCTAACACTGAATTGTTCAGCACTATGACTGTGACAGGGATGTTCTCTGTTACAGAGCACGCGAGTTCTTGTTCGGTCATTATGAAACTGCCGTCGCCCGCTATGTCCACCACAGGCCTGTCTGGGCAGGCAACTTTGGCACCTAGCGCTGCTGGGAAACCAAAACCCATTGTTCCCAACCCGCCTGAGCTGATGAAGGTTCTTGGCTTTAATGCTTTAAAGTATAGAGCTGACCACATCTGGTTTTGACCGACTTCTGTGGTGACTATGGTATTTTCAGGCAGCAGTTTTCTAAGCTCTGTCAATAACGCTTTTGGTAACAGGTCTTTGGGCATTTCTTTTAATAATGGGCTTAGTTGATCTTTGGCTTCTTTAACTCTTTTTGTCCAGGCGCTGCCTTCGTTTTTGTGCAGTTTATTAGTTAGGGCAGCATGCAGTATTTTCAGAGAGGTTTTGGCGTCGCCAACTATGGGCACGTCAACTTCGATGTTTTTTCCAATTTCTGCAGCGTCAATGTCAATGTGAATCTTTTTAGCGTCTGGGCAGAAAGTGTCCAAGTTTGCTGTTGCACGGTCAGAGAATCTTGTTCCAACAGCCAGCAACACATCAGCCTCACCCATCAGCTTGTTCGCCGCTGGGTTTCCATGCATTCCGATGCCTCCAACAGATAAGGGGTGGCATTCAGGGAATGAGCCTTTGCCCATTAACGTCGTAGCTACAGGAGCCATCAGCAAATCTGACATTTGCATAAGTTCATCTGACGCGTTTGATATTATGACTCCGCCGCCTGCCAGTATGATTGGTTTCTCAGCTTTTGCAAGCAACTTAGCGGCTTCGCTGATTTTTGCTAAATCGGGCTCAATTACGGGTTTGTAACCTCGAGCATCAATTTTGTTTGTGAATTCTACTTCGGCGGTTTCAACCTGCACGTTTTTTGGCAAGTCAATTAAGACTGGTCCTGGCCTGCCTGTGGTTGCTATGTAAAACGCGGTGTTAACGACTATTGGAATTTCAGCGACTGTTCTCGGTTGATAATTGTACTTTGTAATTGGCGTAGTGATACCGATGATGTCTGCCTCTTGGAAAGCATCTCTGCCAATCATGTAGGAACTATTAACGCCTACCGTTGGGACCTGCCCTGTTAAAGCTATTATTGGCGAAGAATCCATGTATGCGTTTGCTATACCTGTGACTAGGTTTGTGGCTCCTGGTCCTGAAGTTGCCATGCACACTCCTACTCGCCCGCTGGCTCTGGCATAGCCTTCGGCTGCGTGTGCTGCTCCTTGCTCATGTCTGCTTAATATGTGTCTTATTTTCTTGTTGCCCCATAACGCATCGTAAACGGGCAGTATTGCTCCGCCTAAGATGCCGAATATGACGTCCACGTTTTGGCGTTCAAGGGATTCTAACAGTGCTTGTGCACCAGACATTTTGGTCATTTCATTGCTCTCCTTTTTGAACTATACTCTCGTCTTGAGAAGTTTGGTTTGAAAATTTTTTCAGTGGCAGTTTCAGAGGGTTCCCTGGGAAAATCAAAGAATAAGTACCCGACGATACCAGCTATTGAGGTGGCGATCCCTCATTTTCATGCCTCTTGAAATTCCATGTTCCTTAAAAGTACAGCGCTGTACAGATAAAAAGTTTACGGTGCCTGTTTTAGTTGTTTACAGCTACTAGTGAATATTTAACATGCCAAAAAACCGATGCTACGCCTAATCTCTCCTAGAAAGAGTAGACGATAGAGGTTGGAAGATAAGATGGTAGCTTGCTTTTAAGGAGGCTAAAGACTCATAAGAGCACTATTTTTCCGTGAGTAGTTAGTTGTCTCTGATAAAAGCCCTTATAACCCAGAATCACTTTTTCCATAGCTGTGAAAACGTTATGTGTGAATTCAAAGTAATCTTAAATGGAAAAGTGCAATTCAAGGATGCTATTTACGCTAAAGTTGAAGGAGACAACGTGACAGTTAAGAATATTTTAGGCGAAGCCAAAGAATTCAAAAACTGCAAGATCGTAGAAGTTGATGTTAACTCTACAAGGCTTGTTCTCTCTTCGTTGAAACCTTAAAAAAAGTTTTGCCAAGTTGAGTCTAAGCCTGAGCAACCAGCAAAGTCCAGCCAGCTGTTAACTAAACCGCAAAGATTATCCCCGTTGATACAATCGCAAGAAACTCACTAAGCCAGTTAGTTAATGTTTACAACTGTTCTAAGCCGAGTTGGTTCAGCTTGCTTCTCAACTTGGTAAAATTACAACTAATAAGTAAGCAATCAATTCTATATAAGAATGTCTGTACAAACCTCACTAAATTAACTAAGCAAAAAAATTCAGAATTAAACAAAAACTTAGCCAAAAAATCATGGACAAATCAACAAGCAATAAGCAATAATGGAACCTATTTAAATAAAGAAAAGCAATAATATCGTGAGATTATGGGATAAACGTTTTCTGGCTTTATATATTCTAAAGTCAAATAGTTTAACAAAAATGATTGCCAGTCGATTGGCAAGGAAGCAACAATGAGTAATAAGCAAAAATTCGAACAGGATTTAACTCTTCTCTTATGTAGGCTAACAAAGGGTTCTGAAAAAGAAGTTGAAAACAAACTTAACATGCTTAAAGATTGGCTGATAAAACTACAAAAAGAAAACATTGTAAAAATTAACCATTCAGTAATGGAACTTGTATGCGCCAAATACCTCATCCAAAAAGGCTGCGAAGTGCAAATTGAATACCCGTTAAACGAAATTTTAACCTGCGATTTATACGCCATAAAAGGCTATGGAAACCTAATCGTTGAAGTAGAAACAGGTTTCATTCCTCCGGAAAACGCTTTGGCACCATTAACTTACACTTCTGCACGACTAGCAAGCAAAATTATAAGATACAGCAGTTTCGCAGGAAAATTCGCGTTAGGCGTGCCGCCCCACTATATTCTGCCCTTTCCGCGTGCGCTGGCTAAACCGCCAAGAAACCGAACAGACCAAGAAATAATGCAGATAAAAAAGCTCTGTGACGCATACTACCAGAAACCGCCAGTTGCCCTTGAAGAAATCCGAAATGCACGCATACAAGAAATCTACATCATCGATGTTGATCGCGCAAAAGTCCAAGAAATCGACCCGGAAGCCTACCTTAAAAGAGCCATGCAAAAAGGCATCGTTTACGATTACATGCCTGCTGAAGTTAAGGAGCAATAAAGCCAAGATGTCCTTTTACGTTTACATTTTATTATGCAGTGACGGAAGCTTCTACACAGGCTACACTAGGGACTTAGATGCGAGAACAAACCTGCATCAAAACGGCAAAGGCGCAAAATACACAAAAGCACACAAACCCCAAAAACTAGCTTACGTTGAACTGTTTGATTCACGAAGCAAAGCGATGAAACGAGAAAGAGAAATAAAAAAGCTAAGCCACCAGCAGAAACTTGACCTTGTAAACTCCCGTGATGAGAAATAAGTTTTTAGAAAGTTTCATTAAACCATATAGTCATACAACTTTTTTGGTTAGAATATGCCCGCAAAGAGATCCACATGGCAAGAAAAACTAAACGACAGCAAAGGGTATCCGAAAGTTGAAGAAATCAAGGGTAAAATGAGCAAAAAATGGGGCACAGGTACAGTAGTAATCCCAGCGCCAATCGAAGTAGACCAGTTAATGCGGAAAGTGCCAAAAGGAAAAATAACAACAATCAACGAAATCCGCTCAGCCCTCGCCACCAAACATAAAGCAACAATCGGTTGCCCATTGACCACAGGCATTTTCGCTTGGATTTCCGCCTACGCCGCAGAAGAACAAAAGCAGCAAGGCGCAACTGACATTACTCCTTATTGGCGAACCCTAAAAACTGGCGGATTCTTAAACGAGAAATACCCCGGTGGATTGGAAACTCAAAAGCAACTTTTAGAGCAAGAAGGACATGGGGTTATCAAAAAGGGCAAGAAATACTTTGTTAAGGATTATCTGAGAGCAGTAATTCCGTTAGATCAGTAGCGTTAACGCTGCTCCTGTAATTAAGGGAATTAGCACATTATCGTTTACAGGCAACGGAAGAACCTCGACGGTCATAGCAATCGCTGCTCCGATTAGAGCCAGCACAGGCGAAACAAAGAAGGTGCCAGCTAAAAACGCAAAAAAGAACCCAGCTAGTGAACCCTCCCAAGTTTTTCCCTTGTTAAACGGTAAAGATGTAGAGATAAGGCCTCCAAAAAGCGATGCAACGCTATCACCTAAGCAAAACATGGCAATCGCCGCGTAACTTGCAGGAGCGGGAAAAACAAGCAAAGTCAACAAAATGCCAAAAGCAAAGTATAGTGGAGCTGCTGCAAAGCCATATAGTTCTGATTGAGAGGCAGCATGACGCGTAATCGCCGAAATTAGAGGTAAATCTCTTCCTTCTAAACGCAAAAGTTCAGATATAGTATATAGCAATGCTATCGTGAAAATTAAGGCGCCAACTATGGGAACACCTATTAAACTAGCGATAACTGGCATAAAAAATCCCGACGCATGAATGTCTTCTCTTACCAGATCGTTCGCTGGCGGAAAAGAACGTTTTTGCGGTTCCCCATCAATAATGGGCAAGATTCCAGAAAGTTTGCCATTTACTACCCTATCAGCTTTGACTCGCAAGATAAAATCTGGATTAAAGCCAATTTTTAACATTCCAGGCAAGAAAATGCAACGGTTGTTTCTGTCATCAGCAACAACGATACAATCGCTTAAACTCAAGCCTTCAGCAGTCAGTATTTGGGATAAAATTTTCAGTTTTCCCTTTGGTTCGATGGCGTCGCCAGAGATTTCACCAGTCAACTTGCCATCTTTGATTTCAACTTCAATGCCAAATGCGTATTCTGCACCTACTGCATCAGCTAATTTTTTAACGATAACTGTTGGCAACCCTGAACTAATCAAAGCAATCTTGCAATTCCTCGTTTTAATTTGAGAAAAAATGTTTTCCAGAAAAGGTGTGGAAGACATTTTTACGAAAATAAACATTAATGTTTCAAGCTTAACTCCTTTTAATTCTTTAAAGATATGCCTTAACCCTGATTCCAACTTTAAAATGCCTGCTTCATAGAGAAAACCGAAAAAAAGGAACTTAACCAACCTAAAGAATCCTAAACTTTTTCCTGTTTCAAAAAAGAAGCGGTTTTTAGGAATAAGCACTCCTTCAACATCGAAAACTACAAGCCTTTTTTTTTCTATGGCAACCATTTTCTCTGAGCTCACAAATGCGCCGTGCTGCATAGAGAGAAAATGGTAGCTTGCTAAAGATAAATTATCCTGTTTGGCTACATAGGTGCTCCTTGTTTTGCAGTTCCAAGGGGCATCCTCCGCCGCAAACTTGCAGTTGCGGACAATCCTTACATTTTTGTTCAACGTAGTCTCTGCTGCGCAATTTTACCGCCAAAGGGTTGTCCCAAATCTTCTCCCAAGAGTCTGTAAGAATGTTGCCTAAGCTTTCGAAGTAGCTTTGGCAAGGGTAAACATCGCCGTTTGGTCCTACGCAAGCGTTTATCATTGCTGCAGTACAGCTTTTAACGCCTAAACCTAACTGAACAGGGTTAAAATTGCAGTACTGTGTCGGCGTGTACCAAAGGAACTTTAACCTAAGCAAGTGAGCTTTATCCCGAATTTTAGGTAAAAGCATCTTCAAATCATCAGTGGACAAAGCAAATTCTTCGCTTGCTTGGGGCGCTTTGCCAGAATAAATCAGACTATTGCAACCGAACGCATCCACATCAAGACCTTTAATAAAATCAATAGTCGTTAAGAAATCAGCGGCGTTCTGTTTGTTGAGGGTTGTGTTTGTTGAAACATAAATTTGCGAGTTTACAGCATTTCTTATTCCCTCAACCGTTTCCTTCCAACTGCCCGTTGCACCAGTTATTTTATCATGAACTTGCGGCTTATGCGATTCAAGAGTGACCTGCACAAAATCCAAACCTGATTTTTCCAGCACTTCAACAAACGCTTCATCCTTAAGCCTTCGCCCATTACTAATTAACCCTGTAACCATGCCCTTATTCTGAGTGTACAATAACAGTTCAGGCAAATCCTCACGTAGCGTGGGTTCGCCGCCAGTGAAGGTTACGATGAAAACGCCTATTTCGCTGAGTTTATCGATGACACTCTTCCACTGAGCCGTTGACAGTTCCAGTGTCTCGTGGGGTCCGCCAGCATAACAGTGAACGCAGTCGTTTTGGCATCTGAACGTTAAAGCTAAATCCATGCGTAGCGGCGCTGAATATTGGTAAGTGAATGGCTCTTCCTTTTCAATTTCAAGGAAAGTGACTGGGTCAATTTTTTCTGTTTGTGCCAACGTGCTGATTGCATAGACTAGTTTTTCATAGTCTGTTTGGGCATCTTTTGCTTTGACACGGTACATTCCACGAATTTTTTTAACCACTTCATTCTTTGGCATGCCCTGCATGAAAAAGTAAGCAAACGCCGTTGCAGTATGGTTAAGATGAAGCACCGTGTTAGCATTAATCACCATAACTCCTCGACCGCTCTGCTCGATTCGAAGCTGAAGGGACATGCCTGCAAACTTATCCTTACCACGATAAGTAAAGCGACCCATAGGAACCTTAGCCTTACCAAAAATACTTTTAAGAAAACTCATTTAATGGGCACCTCCACCTGCACATGCACAAGCACATGAAACACAAGCGCAAGCACAGGCACATGTAGCACATGCACAAACGCAGTCAGCTTTATGGTGGGCTGGTTCATTGGAAGCTTTTGGCGGTGGCGGAACAATGGCGTTGGCGAATTTTTCAACGTTCACCACTATGTTGTTAGAAGTTTTCTCAACAGCCGTGGCAATGTTGTTTGCAAATTCTGCACCTAGAATCGCTGGCGGCTTCGCTGATTGTGCTGGTGCTTGAACGTTAGGCTGGTATGTTGGATGAGGATGATATGTTGTGTAGCCGTACCACCACCAGAACCATAGTGGGTTTGGCTGGAAAGTTCTATCTTTGAACACTGCCTCTGTGCGTAGCCGCTGGTTTGGATCAAGCATAAGCCAAAGCAGTTGCTCATCGTAAGCGTTTGAAGCTAATTCTACGGTTCCTGCCTGTTCAACTTGTGTCCATGCTTGGGCAGCGATTTTTCTGTAATAGTCAACGGTGTCTTTTCGGCTGTAACCCTGAAGTTTCTGCTCAACCGTATCACGGAGAAACATGATAGCGTGCGCCAGCTTCTCTTCGTCAAGCGCGCCGTCAGCTTTTAGCGAGTTAAGAAAGTCAATCTCATAGTACCGTAAAGGATTCTCGGCGCTGCCTGTTTTATTCTCATAAGGCGCAAGAACCTGAAGCTTAAGCGAGGGCTTTGTTTCTTGTGCCCAGACAGCTCTTTTCTGCAAAAGACTATAGAGGATTTCGGTGACTATCTGCGGCGGCTTTAAGTCAAGAAGGTAAGAAGCCTCAACCACTGTTAAGCCTCGCTTGATTCCTAAGGTTTCCATGCTGACCTTCGGGGTTGAATAAGTGTTTTTTCGAAAGGCAACAACAATTCCCACAAGCACAAAAATGGCAAATATCGCTAGGCCAAAAACCAATAGCAAAGCTTCCAGATCTCCAAGACCGCTTGGCTGAGGTGGACTATAATCGGGTAAGTATTTGGCTGGGAAAGAAACGCCTACTATGTGTTGCTCGTTGGGCTGCAGGACTGGGATTTGCCAGTAAACAGCAAGTCTGCCCTCCACTGTTGAGGTGCTGTTGTAGAAGTTCTGAGCAGTTTTCACATCGCTTGTTGTAGCGCCTGGTGGAAGAACGATTTGCACACGCACGTCATTGATTGGTACATCCGTCCATTCTGGCGCAAACTGCATGCCCAAATTGCCTGGGTTCTGCGTGTCGTTGCTTATCATGCCAGCAACATTGGTTGTAACCGTAAACCAAATGCTGTTTCCAGCTGTTAAGGGCTGGTTTAGTGTAACATCTACTCTGTAGTCGCTGCCGCTGCTGGCATCGGAAGCTTGAAGGTTGTTTCCGTACTGGTCTACTGCTTGACCTGGGGTGAAGTCGGCTTTTGGTTGACCAACATAGAATCCGTGAATAACTCCTGAGGTAACTGTTAACGTTATATTATAAGTTAAGTCGATAGTGCCGTCTTGGTTTATGAATATCTGTGCCCATTGATGGTCAACACTGTAAACTATTGTCTGATCTGTCTGGGCAGCAACGACGCTTGAAGCCATCAAAACAACGGTTAAAACTAAAATAACCGCTAAAAAATAGGTGCGCTTTACCATTTTGGTTCCTCTGTAACCTCAAATGTGGTGCCGCAATAGGGACATTTAACATAGGGCACGCCTGAAACAATTTTTATTTCGTTAGCATCGATTGACGCTGAACAGTTTGGACACTTGATTGCTGCCCCCTTCATTTGTCCGGAAACTTCCAAACGCTGGATAACGGTTTTCGGTTTGCGAGTAACGTAATAGATGCCGACGATTACTGCGAGGCCAATGATGAAGAGTAAACCACTTGTAATAAGCCTTGTTTGGGCGGTCTGAGCTGGGATTCCTTGATAGGACGAGGCAAGCGCAAAGATGACTGCAAAGAAGAATAATACTGTAACCGCAATGGCGCCAAGTATTGTTATGGCTTTCACAATTAGGTTTGGTGTAACTGTTTCCAATTTAAACCTAGCCCTTAGCCCACCTGTGCTGATTTACNNTAGCGCTAAGTTGAAGTTATGAGAAGATTTTTATGCTTGCAGTGTTACTAAATTGTAAAGAAGTGTTACTGCTTGATTGAACCACAAACAAACAAAAACCGCTTCACAGTCAACATTGCATTAATCAGCATTTTCAGCGCGTTATGGGTGGCTCTGAACCTAACAGTGGCGCCACTTGGTTTTAGCCTGTTTGGGTTACCAGTAGTTCATGGTGTAATAATTTTTTTCATGCTTCTTCTTGTTACTTGGGCTACTGGCCAGTATGGTGCTGCGTCAGCTGTTGGTATAATTGGTTCTGCGATTGCTTTGCTTGCGGGTGGTCGGCTTCCTATCGTTGGTTTTGCCGTATCGACGCTCTTGTTTGATTTAATATTAGTGGTGAATCATCATAAGGTAAACATGAAGCCCTTTAACATAGCGATTGCTCTTTTAGCATCCATTGTGTGCGCCTATTTTGCTGGTGTTGTGAATGGAATTTTCATCTTAAGTTTTACACCGACGTTTTCATTGACTGTTTGGGGAGCTTGGACAATTGTCGGTGGAATAATCGGCGTTGTTTTAGCGTTGCCAATTATTGGGGCATTGGAAAAGGCACAGGTTAAGAAAGTTAAAACAGCATAGACAGAAATGTATTTCACACTTAAAACTTGGAAAACCGTATTGAAGCTCTGTATTAATTTATATATACACGAAACGCAATCAAGATAACCGAGGACAGCTTGGCATGGCTTGGTACGATGACCCAATAACAGTCATTGCAGTTGCGGTAGTGATAATGATCGCCTGCGGAATAATTATTTATGCCATGCGAAAACTGGGAAGAAAACCTCCGCAGAAAAAGTCTCAAAAAATAGGCGATTCAAGCCTTGAGTATGCTGGTTTACCCTTTAAAATTTCTAAAAGCGTCCAAACAACAACGGCTTTTAACGCAAAAGATGAACTGCGAATCTTAGATTTAGAACGAGAGATTTTAGGCGATGCACTACGCCGCTTGTATGAAGCTCAAGCGGAAGGAAAAATTTCGGAGCAAGAAAGAGAAAAGCTTGCCGGAACCTACAAGGCAAGAATGATGTCTATTAAAGAATCCATCGCGAAAGATGAAACAATAGTTGCACTGCACGATCTTGAAGGTATGCAGGAAGATTTAATGAAGCTTTTCAGTGAACGCTTCGGAGAATTAACATCAAAGGTTGAAGAGCTTAGAACTAAAATTGACGTTAAACCGATAAAAGAGATACCTGTAAAATTACCCACGCAAATGCCAGCAACGCAGATAGAAAAAATTGAGGATGAGGAAGAGGAAGAGGAGGAAGCAGGCGAGGCGAAAGCGAAAAAGAAACGGAAACCGCCAGAAGAAAAACCTGACGCTAAAACTGAAGCTGAAAAAAGAATAGAATCCATTAGAAGTGAAGTTGAGAAGGTTTTAGATAGGCTGGGGCAAATGGAAATTGAAAGCTAACTTTGAGCCAGTTCAAGAGGCAAAACGAAAAGCAGCCTTAGAAGCGGTTAAACATGTTAAGGACGGCTTTATTGTGGGTTTAGGAAGCGGAAGCACAGCTGCGTTTGCCATAGAAGCATTAGGAGAAAGAATGAAACGCGAAAAACTGCGCGTCATGGGTATTCCTACTTCTTATCAAGCTTTCTTGTTAGCTGTTGAGTGTGGAATTCCGATAACAACGTTGGATGAGCATCCGGAAATAGACGTGACGATTGATGGGGCGGATCAAATAACCCCTGAATTAAATCTGATCAAAGGTATGGGTGCAGCGCTGGCGAGAGAAAAAATTGTTGCTGCAGCCTCTAAACTTAACATTATAATTGCTGACCAGCAGAAAAAGGTGAAGGTGTTAGGTGAAAACAATCAGTCAGTGCCCATAGAAGTTTTGCCTTTTGCTATTTCGCTTGTGAAACGAAAAATCATTGCTGCTGGTGGAAAGCCTGTTTTGCGTGAAGGCAAAGGCAAGCTCGGTCCAGTAATAACCGATAATGGAAACGCCATTTTAGACGCAAATTTTGGTGAGATAGCTAAACCTGGAGAGTTAGATGCAAAGCTGAAGATGATTCCTGGCGTTGTGGAAACAGGTTTTTTTGTCGGGTTGACTGATATTGTTTATCTTGGGACAAGCAGTGCTGTTGAAAAAATTGAGAAAATAAGATAAGACGACATTTAACCAGCAAAAAGACACTGTCTCCAATACAGATTTTTTAGTTGCGACTAATCAAATAGCAATAGTTGCGACTATTGAGCTCGGCTTGGAGTAAATTTTTTTGTCCAAACAAAATCTGTAACTTTTGTCCAGACAATTGAGCCAGTCGAACTCGAACTAGTGTTTAAGTTGAGCCTTCAAGGAATTATGGAGAGTACTTATATCAACAAGTTTAAATCATTTAACATGTTGTTGTCTGCCTGAAGAAATATCGTGAACCTCTTCTAGTGACATACAAATTGTCTTCCTTTACGATGTTTCTCTTTTCATTTTTGCAAGCGTCTTAGGCTTGTTTAGCAATAATAGTGCGGAATTGATTACCACCGATATGCACCCGGCTTCTGCAAGAACAACGGCTAGCACAGGATTTAAGATACCGAAAGCGGCTAAGCTCAAGGCGACTATGTTCCAGACAAAGGCGTAAACTATGTTCCCCTTCATTCTGTTAAATGCCTTTCGACTTAGGCTAATGGCGTATTCAACCTTTGTCAAGTCGTCGCCAAGCAGAGCCACGTTAGCAGTCTCAATGGCTACGTCGCTGCCAGCTGCACCCATCGCAAATCCAACATCCGAATTAGCCAACGCAGGAGCATCATTCACACCGTCACCAACCATCGCAACAACGTTGCCTTTTTTCAGTTCTCCAATATAAGCAACTTTCTGTTCAGGTAAAAGCTCAGCATGGTACTCATCAATACCAATCTGTTCAGCGATAGATTTGGCAGTCCGTAAATTGTCGCCAGTTAACATAGCAGTTTTGACGCCCAGACGCTTAAGCCTCTGTATAGCTTCCAAAGAATTCGCCCTGATGGTATCAGCCACAACGACTATGCCGATGACATGTTTGTCTAGTGCTACGGGAATAGCTGTTTTTCCCTCATTTTCGACCTTGCTCATGAATTGATTTGCTGCTTCTGAAATCTCCGTTGCTATCATCTTTCTTCCAATTAGGATATGCTTGTTTCCGTAATGGGCATCCACGCCTTGCCCAGGAATAGTTTTGAAATCTGTGGGGTCAGGAATTTTCATGCTCATCTCAGTTGCCTTAGTGATGATGGCTTTGGATAAGGGGTGTTCTGAAAATTTCTCAGCAATTGCTGCATACTTAATTGTATCCGCTTCAGAGTAATTACCGAAAGTTTTGATCTCGACAACCCTGGGTTCGCCGATGGTTAACGTGCCAGTTTTGTCAAATGCGACAAGCGTAACGTCCTTTAGCTTTTCGATATGTGTGCCGCCCTTGATTATTATGGCGTTCATGCTAGCATTACCAATTGTAGCGGCTACAGCGACGGGAACAGCTATTGAAAGCGCGCAAGGGCACGCGACTAAGAGAACAGTTACGGTTCTAGCGAGTGCAACTTCAAAACCAAGTGTGAAATAACTGGCTGCAAAGACAGAAGATGACAAAACTGCCATGATTGGCAAGAAGTAAGTGGTAAATCTGTCAGCAACGTTCTGTATGGGTGCTTTTTTCTCTTGAGCTTCTTCGACTAGTTGAATGAGGTGAGCAAGTGTAGTGTCCTCAGCGATTTTTTCAACTTTAACTTCTAACGCTCCATATTCATTGAGGGTGCCAGCAAATGTTCGGTCCCCCACTGTCTTTTCAATAGGAATTGATTCACCCGTTATCGTTGCCTGGTTAACGGTGCTATGTCCCGAAATTACTGTTCCATCAACGGGTATTTTGTCGCCTGGTTTGACTAAGACGATTTCGCCTAACTTGACCTCGTCTATGGGTACTTCAACTTCTGCACCGTCTCGACGTACGCGAGCTGTGGTGGGAGTCATGTTTATGAGCTTCTCGAGTGCGCCTCTTGTTCTGTGGATAATGTATTCTTCAAGTGTCATGCCTGCGAGTATTATGAAGGCCACTATTGCTGATGCTGTGAGGTAACCCACTGCTTCTGCTGTGCCGGTGGCTGATGCTGAAGGTAGGACGAGACCAGCTATTACGGAAATGAAGATGGCGATGGTTGCGAACAATTGGGCGGTAACTTTCCCGTGAAGCAGGGATCGAATGCCATGCAAGTAGATGCGGTAGCCTAAGGCAACGGCGATTAAAGTTAAAGCAATGCTGATTTCATGCGCGTAAGCTACTTGAGTTCCAGGTATTAGGGCGCCTGCTAAAGCGAATAGCCCAAGTGAAATTACTAGAATTACGCCTTTGATGTGTTCTCTCATTGGATTTCTTCTCTTGATAGTATCTCAACTTGGTAGCCGAGTTTTTCAATTCGTTCAGTGATTTTGGAGAGAATTATTTTTTGTTTGTCGTATTCTATTGTGACTTTGCTGGTTATTTCGTCAACTTTGGCTTTTGAGACTCCGTTTAACCTAGCTATTGCGTGTTGGAGGTTGTCTGCTTTAAAATCAGCACATGTGCTGCATCCAGTGCAGTCTGTTTTTAAGGCGTTCAGGATAACTTTCTCAGCTTTCTTAACATTTTTTTCTTTTGTTTCCAAATTGTTCACCCTTTTATCTGCAGGTCATTTGATCCAGAACCTCTTTTGTTAGTGCGCTGACAAGTTCTGGCGTTAAGTTATCAACGATATTGTGTATCCTGGGATCAACAATTGAGTACATGCGTTTGGTTCCGTCTTTTCGGCACCTGACTATTCCAGTATCTTTGAGGATTTTCAGGTGACGTGAAACGAGCGGTTGAATGAGGTTTAGGTGAGGAACTATTTCGCAGACGCATTTTTCTCCTTCGCGCAAGTATGATATTATTTCGAGTCGTATTGGATCGGAGAGGGCGTGGAAAACTGTTGATTTGAAGCGGTTCTGGTTTTCCCCTTTTGCTGACATGGTTTGTTTTAGTGTCGATAACAATATTTAAAAGTTGCTATGTTAGTAGTACAAAACGAAATATGCACCGACATGAGGCTTCACAAATGATGTCTGAAGAAACTTGGCACGGAATTCCCCGAAGCAAGATACCCTGGTACCCAACAGTAGACTACGAAAAATGCATCAGCTGCGGTAAATGCGTGGACTACTGCACACTGGGCACGTACGAATTTGAAGAAAAAGACGGAAAAAAAAGGCCCATCGTGAAAAACCCAAACAACTGCGTAGTGCTCTGTACGGGCTGTGACGGAATATGCCCTGCCGGCGCCATCAAACATCCTCCGAAAAAAGAAACCCGTGAGATAATCAAGAACTTGCGAAAGTCCCACGTGTTGCGTCCTCATTCAAAGAATTAAGATTAGGTGAAAATCAAACGTGAAAAGAGTCCTTTTTGTCTGTGTTGAGAATGCTGGCAGAAGTCAGATGGCAGAAGCTTTCGTCAACAAGTACGGCCAAGAAAAACTAACTGCGCAGAGTGCCGGGATAAAACTAGCCCCACAAGTGAACCCGGTTGTTGTGGAAGCCATGAAGGAGAAGGGCATCGACATATCCATGAACAAGCCCAAACTGCTCACTCAGGAAATGGCAAACCAGGCCGACTTGATTGTCACTATGGGCTGTGGAGCCGCTGAGCTTTGTCCGGGTCCTTTCTTTAAGGATACTGTTGATTGGGCGCTTGAAGATCCTAAAGGCAAATCGATAGATAAAGTTCGAGAAATCAGGGATGAAATTGAGCGCAGGGTTAAAGAACTAACAATAGGTGCTTAGAGTGATTGGAACGTTACGGTTCAGTGTTCTCTTTGACTGGTGCAGTTGAGAAGGCGTGAAGGGTTGATTCGAGAATCCATGAATCTGGGTTTTGGTATTTAACTATTGGTGTTGCGTGTCTTAGTCTTTCTGTTTCTCTAGTTTCAAAGTAGCATATGATTTCGAGGATAGTTTCTTTGTGTTTTTGTTTTTGTTCTATAAAGGTTTCGAAGAGTTTCTTGAAGTTGGTTAAGTTTATTGCTAGCTTTGAGAATTCGTCGGCTATTGTTTTAATTGCGCCAGATTGGAGGTAATTCGTGTATGCCTCGCTGAGTTGGTCTTCTAGGTTGCTGAGTTCTTTTAGTATTTCGCAGGAAATTTCGTAGTCTACGTTGTTGATTTTAGAAATTTTTTTTGTAAAGGCTGAAACGCTGTTGGTTACTTCTGAGAAGTTCTTTTTGGGGCTCGTTTTTTCTGTTTCAGGCATATCTACATAATCGAGTATTCCTTGAATGATTTTTGCGCATTTTAGGCTGTCATAAGCGAGACCTAAGATAAAGCCGTTTTCAGGCTGGTTGATTTTCTTAGAAAAAGTTTCATAAAGCCTAAAAGCTTCGATTTCTAGATTGGTGCAGCATTTCAAGTACTGGGCGCTTTCTTGCAGCTTTTCATTCATTTTTCATCGCCCAGTAAAAGTATCGTGAGTATTAATAAATATTATTGCTTTACTTTTTTACTCTCTGTCTGTTCAGCACATGTACGAATTGAAGAATCTAATGCTAACAAGACCGATATACAACCTTAAGGCGGCTCGCTTTATCAAAAAGCCCCGACTAGACTCTCTTGTCTTTCTAGTGCAGGCTTTGATGGGAAATTTATACAAGACGATTAAATGTAACAACCGAAAACGGCAATTCTGATGCGTTTGAGTCTAAGCTAGTAGTACCATAGGGCATGAGGATTTCAAGCAAAGTTGCTGTAAGAGGTGTATCGACGAGGCAGGAAGCCCACGCCTGTTCATGGGTGGATGCATGTCATGAGCTGCGTAGGACGATCATTGTGTTGGTTTTTACTATGCCTTCAACCATGCGGATTTTCTCTATGCACTCGTTTACTTCTGTCATGTCCATTCCGCTGATAACTGCTACGATGTCATATTCGCCGCTGACTTCATAGGTTGTTTCAACATTTGGGATTGCTTGGATTTTCTTTGAGACTTCCTGAGTTGGAAAGGCAGGGTTAGCTGTAAGCAAAGTTATGGCTTGGGCGCCTTCGGCAACGCCGATTTTAACCGTGAATTTTCGTATTACCCCTTCGTCGCTTAATGTTTTGATTCTTTTCCGCACAGCGCCTTCAGATAATCCGATTTTAGCGCCTATTTCGCCGTAGCCTGCTCTGCCGTCATCTTTTAGGATTTCGATTATCTGCTTATCTTTTTCATCCATTTTTTTTCGCCGAATGTTATTTGCTGTAGGAAAAATTTAACGATTTCCCTTATTAACATTTAAAGTGTAATGCGAATTTCGTTGTGCTTACGTGTTTATTGTGCGTTTTCCACTACCGCCAGCTGTTTTTTACGTGCTTTGGTGTCTGCACCAAATGGAACATTAAAAGTCCAACTTGTAACAAATAAGTCACAACGTTTAAATTAAAGTCGGAATCTATCAAAAAGACATTTCCAAAGATAATAAAGTGACGAACAAAAATGATTAAACAAGCAAACTCAAACCCTCAAGAGGTGAAGGCTATAAACAAGGCAAAATGCCCTGACTGCGACGCAGAGCTTGATGTTCCAGCAGACACAGAGAAAGGAGAAATCCTAAGTTGCCCGGGCTGCGGACTGGAACTAGAAGTTAAACAAGTAAAAGGTGGATGCGTAGACCTTCAAGAATTAACCATTGAAGGAGAAGACTGGGGCGAATAAACAGTATTCACCAAGAAGCCTTTATTTAAATCAGTTTTTTAATAAATTTTTTCCATGGAAGCAGAAAAGCGATGAGCATAGCACTTTTGTATGAACGGTCAGAAAACGACGAAAACGGCATAAAACTAACCGCACAGCAATTGGGAATAGATTTAACTTTTTTGCCATTCCGAAAAATCGCTTTATCTATTTCCAAAGATGGCTTCAGCGCTAAAACCAAAGGCAAAGACTACACAAACATAATCAAAAATATCGCCGTCGTGCTTAATCGTGCGCAAAGCAAAAACCGTCGCCTTCAAGCCTCATACATCATGGAAATGCTTGGCAAAAAAACACTAAACTCTTCTCAAATCGAATTCGTCTGCTACAGCAAACTACGTACATTACTGCACCTTTGGAAAGAAGGCATACCGATTCCCAAAACAGTTTACGTCCCATGCGACTCAACTGACACAATGAAAAATGGGCAAGAAATCCATAACGAAAAAGACATTGCAGAACTGTTTCAACAAGAAATCCCCCTTTCGGAAGGCATAGTGATTAAAGCTGACGCTGGGACACATGGCAAAATGATTATGCTTGCAAAAAACCATGAAGAGCTAATCGCTAACATCCACGAAACAAAACCCTCCATAATTAACCTTGTCGGCGTTGTCGCGCAGGAATTAGTCAAAAAGTGGTTTTACGATTTAAGAATAATCGTTTCCAAAGAGAAAGGTAAACAACCCGTTTGCTATCACATTGCAATGGCAAGAGCCGGCTTTAAGGATTTCAGAACAAACACTTTCTTGGGCAACTTGGTTTTCGGCGCCAAATTACCCCTAAGCATTCAGGAGTTAGCGGTGAAATGTGCCAAAAGCCTTGGCAAAGGCAGCGAAGCATGGATTTTAGCTTTAGACGCCATGGTAAACGTTAAAGAAAACAAGACAGTGGACGACGCTTACCTTAAAGCTGAACTTGATAAGGCAGCGCAAGCGTTTTTGCCTGTTCAAAAAGTTAAGCAGGATGAAACACGCCTAACTGATTTCCCAGCATGGAACAGCAAATTAGAAACAGCGTTCCAAGGCTATGTGAATACTAAGCATTACGAAAATATTAAAAAGATAATTGAAGAAAGCGTAGAAAAAAATAAGAGTGCCTTGGTCTTTCATGAGTCGAATTCCTGCCCAGAATTCTGGGAGAACACTCGGCTCGCGACAGGCCTCAATGTGGCGGTTCCACTCTTGAAATGCGCCCAAAGCCTAATCGACCATTAAAGTAACGAGGAAAAACGGAAATGTTGAGAATTGGAATAATTGGCGGTTCAGGATACGTCGGCAGTGAACTCCTGCGACTCTTACTTCTTCACCCGCAAGCAGAGGTAACCATGGTTACTTCACGCCAAAGCGTAGGCGAATACATCTTCAACGTACACCCGAACCTGCGAGGTTTGACACAATTAAAATTTGTGCCCCAAGATATGGCTGAGTTGCAGAAAAACTGCGATTTAATCTTCACCGCAACACCGCACGGAGGCTCAGTCAACTTGGTCCCCAAACTCTTAGAGGCAGGCTTAAAAGTAATCGACATGAGCGCTGATTTCCGCCTCAAAAACCCAGCTGACTACGAAACCTACTATGGTTGGAAACATGCCCACCCAGAAATGCTCAAAGAAGCCGCATACGGCTTGCCTGAACTTCATCGTGAAGAAATAAAAAACGCTCGCTTAATCGCTTGTCCAGGTTGCATGGCAACATCCGCCATTCTGGGCTTAGCGCCTGTAGTGAAAGCTGGGCTTGTTGACAAAGACAAAATCGTAGTGGACTTGAAGGTTGGTTCTTCCGGCGGCGGCAGCAAACCCTCTATCTCATCGCATCATCCAGAGCGGTTTAGCGGAGTGAGACCATACAAGGTTGTTGGTCACCGCCATATCGCTGAGGTTGAGCAGGAACTTAACGCATTGACGAATGAGCTGGTAAAAATCTCGTTCACTCCGCATGCTGTAAACATGGTTCGCGGAATCCTCGCCACTATCTACACTTTCCCCAAACAACCGATAACGAACAAGGACATCTGGAAAGCTCTCCGCGCACAATACGAGGGCGAACCATTTATACGCTTAGTGAAATACCAGAAGGGACCATACCAGTTGCCTGACCCGAAAGTGACCCTGGGCACAAATTACTGTGACGTCGGCTTTGAAATTGATGAGCACGCGAATCGGCTTTTGCTTTTCTCAGCCTTAGACAACATGACTAAAGGCGCTTCAGGACAAGGCGTACAATGCATGAACATACTTATGGGCATAGATGAGACAACTGGGCTAAAGAGTACTGGTTTCCATCCGATGTGATAGCTTATGCTGCTTGTAATTAAGATGGGCGGAAGCATACTCAAAGAAGGCGCATCCCAAGATTTAGTCGCCGACCTAAAAAACGTAGCCAAAGACAACAAGGTCATCCTTGTGCATGGCGGAGGCGTAGAAGTCACCGAAATCGCCTCTAAACTGGGCAAAGAACAAAAATTCATAATTTCACCCGAAGGCTTCAGAAGCCGCTACACCGACAAAGAAACAATTGAGATTTACACTATGGTTATGGCAGGCAAAATCAACAAGCAAATAGTTTTAGCGCTGCAAAGCCAAGGCATCCCAGCTGTAGGCATAACCGGCTTAGATGCGGCAACCTTGAAGGCTGAACGAAAAACCAAGCTCATCGCCGTTGACGAACGCGGCAGAAAAAAAGTAATCGATGGCGGTTACACTGGAAAAATAACTCAAGTCAACGCTGATCTGCTGAATCTTCTGCTTGAAAAAGGTTACGTGCCAATTGTGACGCCTATAGCAGTAAGCCAAGAGTTTGAACCACTCAACGTAGACGGCGACAGAACAGCAGTCATAATCGCGGGTGCCCTCAAAGCAGACCGCCTAATCCTACTTACTGACGTGCAAGGCTTAATGCTTAAGGGCGAGTGCGTTCCGAAAATTAGTGCAACCGAAGTTAAAGAGGTCATGTCAAGCATTGGGCAAGGCATGAGCACCAAAGTGCATGCGGCGCTGGAAGCGTTAAATCAAGGTGTCAAGGAAGTTTTAGTTACTTCAGGCGCGGGAAATCAGCCTATTAGTTCCGCTTTGAATCATAAGGTTGGTACAGTGATAACAGGTGAATGACAAAGACATAATGGATATTGAAAATCGGTTCATGGCGAATGTTTTCTCCAAAAAACCAGTCGTACTAACAAGAGGTAAAGGCGCACTTGTCTGGGACATAAATGGTAAAGAATACGTTGATTGCACAAGCAGTTACGGTGTAGCGTTGCTGGGGCATTGCCACCCAAAAGTGGTAAAAGCCGTATGCGCTCAAGCGGAACAGTTAATCTCGTGCCACAGCGGCTTCTACAATGACAAACGAGCAGAATTCATACAAAAGCTAGTGCAGATAACGCCGAAAGGCTTGGACAAAGCGTTTCTTTCAAACAGCGGCGCCGAATCCGTCGAATGCGCCATAAAACTTGCCCGCAAATTCAAAGGCAAACCAGAAATAATCGCTTTAATGGGCGCTTTTCACGGCAAAACCATGGGCGCACTATCCGCCACATGGGACAAGAAATACCGCGAGCCTTTCATGCCGCTGGTTCCAGAGTTCAAGCATGTAGCGCCTGACAATGCCGATAAAATCCGTGAAGCCATAACCGAGAAAACAGCCGCAGTCTTGATGGAGCCAATCCGCGGTGAAGGCGGCGTTCGTGTTCCACCAGACGGTTACTTGCAGGCAGTACGTGAAATCTGTGACGAAAAGAACGTTCTCTTAATCTTTGATGAGGTGCAAACCAGTTTCGGGCGGACGGGCAAACTGTTCGGGTGCCAGAACTGGGGTGTTACGCCTGATGTTATGTGTTTGGCGAAGCCGTTTGCAGGCGGCTTACCAATCGGCATAACCGTAGCCAAGGAAAACATTATGTCAGCGTTTAAAGTTGGTGAGCACTCGACTACTTTCAGTGGAAGTCCGCTGGTTTGTGCTGCAGGATGCGCTGCCTTAGATGCGCTTGTAGAAGAAAAACTCGTTGAACGTGCGGCGGAGATGGGCAAGTATTTCAAGGTTCAGTTGGAAGCTTTGCAGGCTAAGCATAAAATCGTCAAGGAAGTTCGCGGTTTAGGCTTGATGCTTGGTGTGGAATTGCGGTATGACGTTCTTAACGTGATTCTTAAGGCAGTTCAGCGAGGCGTGCTGGTGTTGGATGCTGGACGAACCGTGGTTCGTTTTTTGCCGCCGCTTGTGATTGAGAAAGAACAGATTAATCGGGCAGTTGCTGTTTTAGACGAGGTTTTAGGGGAAGAAGAAAATGAGCGAGCAAGCAGCAGTACGGTTCCTAACTAACCTATTAGGCATTTACAGTCCCTCAGGAAAAGAAGAGGACATAGCCAATTTCTTAGCTTATGAAATGAAGAGGATGGGTTTTGAGGTTGGGAAAGACGGCATCGGAAACGTTATAGGTGTTGTCGGTGAAGGCGAACCAGTCATCCTGTTATGCGGGCATATGGATACGGTGGCTGGGCATTTGCCGCTTCGGATTGAGGAAGGCAAAATTTACGCTCGGGGCGCCGTTGACGCGAAAGGTCCGCTTGCCGCGATGGTTATGGCTGCTGCCGCTGCTGCTAAGGAGCCGGGGTTTAAGGGTAAAATCTTAGTCGCAAGCGTTGTGGAAGAGGAAGCTACCAGCCGAGGTGTGAAGCACCTGATAACTCAGGGAATCAAAGCGGATTACGCCATTTTCGGTGAACCCAGCGGCGTTGAGAACATAACCATCGGTTACAAAGGCCAAATCCAGCTTAAGATTGTTTGCAGGACTCAGACTGGGCATGCGTCTATGCCTTGGCTTTACGAGAACGCGTTGGAGAAAGCGTATGAGCTTTGGGGACAAATCAAAAACGCCTATCCTTACCCGTCGCCGGAACCCTCGGAAAGCCCATTCAATGCTGTCACGGCCTGTTTGGTTAAAGTTACGGGTGGCAGAGCAACCTCCGTGGTCCCGTTTGAAGCTGAAATGAACATTGACGTTCGAGTGCCAATCCAGTTTTCCACGGCTCAGGTTTTTGCGGAGATAGAGGAGTTAATTGCGAAGTATCAAGCTGCTAATCCAAAGGTTACTGCGAAAGCAACCGTTTTAGACACTGTCGAGCCTTTTGAAGTGAACAAGGCTTCACCGCTCGTGCATGTATTATCGTCTTCGGTTAGGAAAGTGCTGAACAAGCCTGCAACGCTTCTGCGCAAAACCGGAACAGGCGACATGAACATTCTCGGTAAAGCCATGAACCTGCCAATAGTCACTTACGGCCCAGGCGACTCGCACCTTGACCACACCTTAGATGAGTACATTGACATAAGCGAGTACTTGAATGCAATTCAGGTCTACAAGGAGACGCTTCTCAGATTATCAGAACTGCACAACCATAAAAATGGAAATCAACAGGCAAGCTAGATTTAGTCTGGTTTGGACGATTTCGCAAAATAACTGCTGAAAGGAGTCAGTGCCCCCACAAAGCTGATGGTCCGAAGGGATGCCCTCTTTTTACGTGTAGTTCTCATAGCTAAAAAGCGCCTACCTCCCTTTACTATCGCTGAAAACTTCCACAGCCATGGGGAATCAACCAGAACTTCACCTTTCTCTATCCTAAACCGCAATGTCGTGGAGACCGCTGAGTCGAATGAACCAAAAAATAGCTAACCAATCCTCAAAAATGATGCTTTGGAAGGTTTTCCCCAAAATATTTACAGCAACATAAAATGCTAATCTCTAAAATATTACTTTTGGAATACAACTAATACTAAAGAAAGCCTTATTTGCAAGTATGAAAATTATACTAATGATAAAAAAATGGAACAAGAAGAACCCGAGATTGCAATCGTTGGAACAAAAGGTCAAATAGTTATCCCACAACGACTCCGAAAAGAGTTAAAGATAACTTCAAAAACAAAGCTTATAGTATACAGAAAAGGGGATAAACTAGTGGTAACCAAACTTGAGGTCCCACCTTTGAGGGAAGAATTAAAAAATCTTTTTAGCGAAATCGATAAACAACGTAAAGGAAAGAAGGTTTCTGATCAAGAAATTTTAAGAGAGATTCAGGATTACAGACTTGAGAAGCGAGCCAAAAAAGGCGCATAAGATGGCTCGAGTGGTTATTGATACGAATGTTTTAGTATCAGCCTTCATTAATAATGGAAAACCACGAAAACTTCTCCTTAAATTGCTAGAGGAACATACGGTAATATTATCTAGTCAGATGTTAGCTGAATTGGCTGATGTTCTCTCAAGAGATAAATTCTTTGTTACAAGCTCTCAGGTTGACAGGTTTATTTCGGTTCTAGTGAGAAAAACCAAGATAGTATCAGTGGATTCTAGTTTCAAGGTTATATTGGAAGACCCTGACGATGATATAGTTCTCAACACAGCTCTCAGTGGAAAGGCAGACTACATTGTCACTGGAGATAAGCACCTGTTATCATTAAGGAAATTTGAGAAGATAGAGGTATTGAAAGTCAACCAAATGCTTGAAATTTTAAGTTAAGCGTTAGTTTTAGGAAAAGATAGGTCCAAGCGTAACTCCTTAACTCTTCCAGCTTTAATGTCCTCTTGACCTTGACTGATAGCCTTCATCATTTTTGGATCGCTTAGAATCTCTATGGTTTCCATTAGTTCACTCATTAGTTTAGTTGCTTCATCAAGCTTTTGCTTGGTTTCAGAGAGGAGCTTACGGTCTTCGTCATCTAAATACACAGTCTTAGCCATCAAACCACTCAACTAAACAAAATGCAAACCTGACTTATAAATTTGAAAAAGAGTGCCTCTACAACAGTTTAATAAAAGGCGCAGACTCATAACGGAAGTAGGAAGGTCCCTTTTTGCAGCCAAATCCAGAAAAGAAGCCGAACAGGCTGATAAAAGAAAAAAGCCCTTACCTTCTCCAGCACGCCTACAACCCAGTAGACTGGTACCCGTGGAACCAAGAAGCCTTCGATAAAGCCAAAGCTGAAAACAAACCCATTTTCCTCAGCATAGGCTACGCCAGTTGCCACTGGTGCCACGTCATGGAAAAAGAATGCTTCAACGATCTACAAGTCGCCAACCTGCTTAATCAGGCGTTTGTCTGCATTAAAGTTGACCGCGAAGAAAGGCCCGACTTAGACGCCCAGTACATGGCAGTTTGCCAAGCCATGGACAGAAACTGCGGCTGGCCACTCAACATACTCCTGACGCCCAAGCTTAACCCGTTTTTTGCCGCAAGCTACATACCAAAATACAGCAGACCCGGCTTGATAGGCATGATGGATCTTGTTCCCCAAGTCATGCAAATATGGAAAGGGCAGAGGGCACAGCTGGAAATGGTGGGCGCCGATATCAAAAGCCGCATAGAAACCATGGAAAAAAGAACACCACAAAAACAACTTGACAGAGAAGTCTTGCAAGACGCTTACGACCGGTTAACACTAGAGTTTGACGACAAAAACGGCGGCTTCGGCACAGCACCCAAATTCCCCAGACCCCACAACCTCCTATTCCTCCTACGCTATTATGCGCGAACAGGCGAAAAAAACGCTTTAGCCATGGTTGAGAAAACGCTAACGCAGATGCAGCTGGGAGGCATATACGACCAGCTAGGCTTCGGCTTTCACCGATACAGCACTGACGCAGAATGGTTGGTTCCACACTTCGAAAAAATGCTCTACGACCAAGCACTGATGGCATTAGCCTATACGGAAGCTTTTCAGGCAACAGGCGCCAAAAGATACGTGCTTGCAGCCAAAGAGATAATAGACTACGCTCTGCGAGATTTAGCTTCGCCACAAGGAGGTTTTTACTCAGCTCAAGACGCCGACATAGAAGGCGAAGAAGGCAAGTTTTACCTCTGGACCATGGACGAAGTGCTCGACACGCTAAGTCCTGCAGACGCGGACTTGGTAGTCCACATCTACGGATTAAAGCAACAAGGCAACTTTATCGAATCGGGAAAGCAAAACGGCAAAAACATACTCCACATCGCCGAATCCCTAGAGGAACTTGCACCATACAAAGGCTTAACACTTGAAGAGCTTATCGCTTGCTTGCACAACATAAGAGACGCACTCTTTGAAGCAAGAAAAAAACGCTTACCCCCAGCAACAGATGATAAAATCTTAACTGACTGGAACGGCTTAATGGTCGCAGCCTTAGCCAAAGCAGGCACCGTTCTCAATGAACCGAAATATCTTGAAACCGCCATGAAAACTGCCGACTTCATCATAGACCACATGCGCGAAGATGGCGTGCTCTATCACCGTTACGCAAAAGGCGAAAGAGCCGTGGAAGGCTTCTTGGACGACTACGCTTTCTTCGTGTATGGACTAATCGAGCTTTACGAGGCGTCATTCGAGGACATGTATCTTCAAGCTGCGGCTGCTTTAACGAAGACCATGGTAACCAAGTTTTGGGACGACAAAAACGGAGGGTTCTACCAAACACAAAGCAGCGGCGCTGCCATGCCAAGAATGAAGCAGCTCTACGACGGCGCGATACCATCAGGCAACTCGGTAGTACTACACGATTTACTGTGGCTAAGCCGTTTAACCAACGAGCCAGCATACGACACAATGGTAGCCCAAATGACAAAGATATTCGCGCAAGAGGTTGAAGGCGCACCGGAAGCGTACACTTTCTTCCTTTCCGCACTAGACTTTCTCATTGGCCCATCGTACAGTGTGACCGTAGTCGGCGACTTAAAAGAAAAAGACACAGCAGAAATGCTGAATGCACTAAGAAAGCATTATCTACCATCCACAGTTGTCGCCCTTAAGCAACCAAGCAAAGCTGGCTTAGGCTACCAGCAAATCGAAGGCAAAGCAACCGCATACGTCTGCCAAAACCAAACGTGCCTCCCGCCGACCAACAGCCTCATGTTGATGCTTGAACAACTCGGGAGGAAACAAGAAAAACATTAAACCTTGAAAACCAAGTTATCCCCTGGAGAAACTGTTGAAAGGCACATACATACTAATCATCCAAATAAACAAAACCATCCGCCCCAAAATCGGCGCCTTAGGCGAGCTAACTTTCCCCGCGGGCTTGTACGCTTATGTTGGTTCTGCACAAAACAATTTAGAGCTGCGAGTAAAAAGGCATCTTGGGAAAGAGAAACGACTGTTCTGGCACATCGACTACCTGCTCAACAACGAAGCCGCAAAAATAATCGGCATCTACTGCAGGCAGGGCGGCAAAACGGAAGAATGCCACATCGCCAGCCTACTCGAGAAGAATGGCGAGCCAATTACCCGTTTCGGATGCTCAGACTGCCGCTGCAACAGCCACCTTTTCCGCGCTGAAAGCTTCGAATTTCTTAGAAAACACATGCACCCGTTAAAGGTCAATAACTAGAAAAATAATGGAACAATGGTCGTTCAAAAAAAAAACAGGTTGATTGAACTTCAGTGCGATGTTTTATCTCCTGATTTTTACAGCGTTTTTTAACGTAAGGAAGTAAGAATACCTACTGGCGAGTTCAATGACGCAAAATGAACTCAGGGTTTTGAAGACGGTTAACAGACTTAAATATTTAGAATCGATATCGTTCATGCTAAAGGAAGAAGTGTATACGTGACTCGCAAAGAAGAGGAAAAACGTCTGCTTAANNCAGCTTTTTTTGAAGGCAAAGGTAATGGCAGAAGGCGTTGACTATCCAAGAACTCACAGTGTCAGGGCTCTTTTAGAGATATTATTAGACGTAGTTCCACAAAACCTAAAATCTTCCATAAAAGGTATTCTGGAAAAATACCTGCTGGAATTAGGAATGTTGGAAGATGCTTACATAACATCCAGATATGTGATGAGAGAATTCACTAAGCCGGAAGCAGAGAAGCTTTCAAAAGCGGTTAAAGAGNNAAATGTCACATGAAATCCTGGTCAAAACCGCGCTGAAAAGGCAGGAAGCCTTCCGAAATCTATCGAGGTATCTTAAAATCATTAAAGAAACGGTCCATCAGCTCGACCCACAAGCGGAAACCTACATGTTTGGTTCAGTTGCAGAGAAGGAACACAATTACTCGAGTGACATAGACATCCTTATAATCACAAAGCTGGGTCCAGCTAACGTTCATTCTGAACTGTGGAAAGCGGGAATAAAGGAACCCTTCGAAATTCACGTTGAGGTGCCAGAAAAAGCCACCTTTTACAAAACAAGAGCCAAGCTTGTAAAAATATAATCCATCTCGGATAGGTCTAAACCTACAGCAGCATTAACTATTGAAAGAAGCAAGCAATCACTTTAACAATAAATCCAGTACGCTCCTTCAGCGCAAGAAGGCTCATTCCTGTATTTTACTCATGAAATAGGAACTTGATTGAGCTTTAGTCACTGTATGACTCGTAAATCTAAATCTTGTCTAGGTTGAATTCTTCGTGGATTGCTCGAACTACCGCTGTGCCGTCTTTCTCTTTGACAACGAACGAGATGTTTAGTTCAGATGAGCCTTGGGCAATCATGCGGATGTTTATGCCTTTTCTGGCGACAGTCGTGAATATTCTTGACGCTACACCTAAGGTTCCCTTCATGTTGGCGCCCATAACAGCTATTACGGCAACATCGTCTTCAGCTGAAACTTCGCTAACTAAACCGCCTCTGTCTAACAATGCAATTTCAAGGTTGCTAATAGCCCTGCCCAAAAGACCACGCCGAATAATCATTGAAATGTTAGCTTCCGAAACAGCCGTGGAAATCATCATAACGTTAATGTTGTTTTTGCCTAAAACATCAAACACTTTAGCGTAACTTCCAGGCGCACCAACCATTCCTGCGCCGCTAACGTTTAACATGGCAACGTCCTTTATCATGGCTACAGCTTTAACAACTTCTGTTGCTTTAGCGTCGGGTTCTTTGGTTATTAGTGTGCCTTGGTTTTCTGGGTGAAAAACGTTGCGTATTCTAACAGGAATGTTCTCTTTGATTACTGGTTCTAAAGCGCGTGGGTGCATGACTTTTGCACCGAAAATTGCCATTTCTGCGGCTTCTTGATAGCTGAGTTGTGGCAGCATTTTGGCCTTTGGAACTATTTTTGGGTCGGTAGTCATTATGCCGTCTACGTCAGTCCATATCCAGACTTCGTCAACGCCTAACGCTACTCCTAGGATAGTTGCTGTGTAATCCGACCCGCCACGCCCAACAGTGGTCACTATACCATCTTGGTTAGCGGCGATATATCCCGTTACAACTGGAATGACGCCTTTTTCCAGCAATGGTCCCAGCCTTTCATGAATCAGGTGAGTAGTAAAGTTCATAAGCGGATCAGCCTCGCCAAAGTTGGAGTCAGTAACTATGCCTGCCTCTTTGCCTGTGAAGCATTGCGTTTCGAACTTGAGGTCTTTTATGGCGCCCCAAACGATGGGCGCAGATAACCGTTCGCCAAAGGATAAAACGTAATCTTTAGATTTCGGCGTAAGCTCACCAACATAGCATATGCCTGTGAGAACCTTCTCTAGCTCAGCGATGGTTTTCTCGGTGATTTGTGTTACTTCCTTTTGTACTTGCTTACTGGTCATAGCCGTTGAAATTGTTGCCAAATGCTTGTCCAACAGCTCTTTTGTGAATGCTTGAATGTGTTTTTCATCGCTTTTTTTGGCTTGCTCAGCAATCTCGATGAGCGTGTTTGTGACGCCTGCTAATGCCGAAACCACTACAGCAATTCTGCAATCGTTTTTCGCGTTTTGCGTAACTAAACTGGCTACGTGGCGTATGTTTTCGCCAGTGGCCACGCTGGTTCCGCCGAACTTCATCACTATCTTTTTCATTTTTTAGTTACTCCGAATTACTATTTAGCAGTCGATTTGCTAACTTATGTCTTATATCTAAGAGGTCTCTTAAAACTGCACTGGCAGTCTCCATTCCACCAGCCCCTCGACCGACGATGGTCTCTTCCCCAGCGAATTCGGAAACGAAAGTTACCGCGTTAAGAACCCCGCTTACACATAACGGATTATTTTTTGCTATTTCCGTTGGCTTAACTGTTGGTTTGTCGCCGTCTATTGATCCGATAAGTTTGATTGTGTTACCTCTCTTAGCAGCTTCGTCAAGCGCCTGCAAGGACACATCGCGAATGCCTTTTATGTCTACGTTTTTTAGCGTCAATTTCTTGTTCATTATCCAATTCGCCATGATGACCACTTTGCAGGCTGTATCTATTCCGTCAACATCCATTGAAGGGTCAGTTTCTGCATAACCCAACTTCTGCGCACTTGCAAGTGCCTGCTGAAAAGTTACGTGTTTTTCCGCCATCTCGGTAAGAATGTAGTTGGTTGTGCCGTTTAGTATGCCTCGTATAGCAAGGATTTTGTCGCCTGCAAGGCACTTCTTGGCAAACTCCAACATCGGCGTTCCACCGCCAACTGTACCGCTAAACCGCAGGTAAACATGGTTATAATCTGCTAACTCTGTTAATGCTGGCATGGCTAAGGCTAATGGACCCTTGTTAGTGGTGACCACATGCTTCCCAGTTTTGAACGCCTTAGTAATGTACGATAAGGCTGGTTCAGCACTCTTCACGTTGGTGGATGTGGCTTCAACCACCACTTCAGCTTCAACCGACTCAATAACGTCTAACGCCGACATTTTAGGGTGACCAAACGCTGCATCTTCCGCCACTGAACCCTTTTTCTTCAGCGCTTCCAACTTCTCAAGGCTTAAGCCTCTTGAGTTTATGGCTGCACCACCTTTGTCGACGACGGCGACGATTTTTGGGTTAAAGCCATAATCTTTAACGGTTTCTGCGCGCCTGCGCATGAGAATGCTGGTTAAGCCCTGCCCGACTACGCCGTACCCAATCAAAATTATCCTCATTTTTTCAGGTTCACCTTGCGAGAGCCGTTGCTAATTGCGTTTTTAAGCCTAAAGCCTGTTCGATGGCGGATATTTCAGCGTCAACTTCAATTGGTTTTTCACTTTGCTTAATCGCAGTATCAGGGTCCTTGAGTCCGTGCCCTGTGGTAACGCAGACTACTCGTTCATCCTTGCCGATAACGCCATTCTTAACAAGCTTCTTTAATCCTGCAATGGATGACGCGCTTGCAGGCTCCACAAAAATGCCCTCAACCCGCGCAAGCATTTTCTGAGCATCCAAGATTTCCTCGTCGGTCACGGTTTCAGCGGTTCCATGCGATTCACGGATGGCGTTGACGGCTTTCTTCCAGCTCACAGGTGCGCCGATTCGGATGGCAGTGGCGACGGTTTCAGGCTTTTCTACTGGAATTATGTGGTCGCTGTTAGTTTTGATTGCTTGCACTATCGGAGCCGAGCCAGCGGCTTGTATCCCAGTCATCTTGGGCAGTGATTTTATGAAGCCAAGTTTGTGGAATTCGGTTAAGCCTTTCCAGATGGCGCTTATGTTCCCAGCGTTTCCAACGGGCACGATGATTCGGTCAGGTGCCTCATTGTTTAGTTGCTCGCAGATTTCATAGCCCAAAGATTTCTGCCCTTCAATTCGGAACGGATTAATCGAATTAAGAAGGTAAATGCTCCTGTGCTTCTCAGCCAGTTTAAGCACGAATTCTAAGGCTTGATCAAAGTTGCCTCGGACCTGCAAAACTTTGGCGCCGTGAATCATGGCTTGCGCCAATTTCCCATAAGCAATCTTGCCAGAGGGAATAAGAACTGTGCATTTCAACCCAGCCCTCGCAGCATAAGCGGCTAAACTGGCGGAAGTGTTGCCTGTTGAAGCACAGATTACGTGTCTTACGCCGAGCTCTGCTGCTTTTGTGACACCGACGGTCATGCCGCGGTCTTTGAAGCTGCCTGTAGGGTTTTCGCCCTCATTCTTAACATACAGTTGCTTTAGTCCTAATTCGTCACCTAAGCGTTGGGAACGGTGCAGACCCGTGCCGCCTTCGTTTAAGGTGACTATGCGAGCGGCTTCGTGAATGGGCATGAAGTCGCGGTATCGCCAAACGGACAAGGGTGTTTTTTTCCAATCGCTGCCTTTGAGAGTTTCCGCTAACTCTTTAAAGTCGAATTTTATTTCAAGGATGTCTCCGCATTTCTTGCAGAAATAAACAACCTCGTCTATATCGTATTTTGTTTTGCAGTTTATGCATTCTTGATGTGTCATGGTTTCATCTCCATTGGGTGAGCGCCTTTTCCTGGCATAGTAATGGAAGCTGTAGCTGAAGTATCAACTGTGACATTATTAATTTTGTTGTTTCCATCGCGCTGTTAACCCACCATGTTGGACAAAATTTCATAGGTTTTTAGGCTGTCTTTTTTCTCAACTACGATAATAGTTTCAGTCCAGCATGAAATAAACTCAATAATGTTTACGTTCTGCTCTGCCAGCAATGTGGCTAGGAATGCGACAACTCCCGGCGTTGCTTCCAGTTCCTCGGGTGAGTGGATAACAATCATTGTGCAGTTGTCATGTTTGACGAGGGCGTTTATGCGTTCAGGCAAATCGCTTCTGTCGAGTAGGTAAACGAATTTGTCTAGTAAATCAACTTTCATACCCTTTTTTGAGCTAATTTCTTTGCCTGTTATCATGACGGATTTTCGGTCATAAACTGCTACGCCGCTGCGTTTCAGGAGTTGGAGGACTTTTTCTTCTCTTTTCTGCTTGTGTTTTTGCAGTTCTTCTGAATAACGGCGTAATGCGGCTTTTATGGCGCTTGTGTCATCGGTTTTTAATTCTTTTTGTATTTGTCGTGATAACTCGCTTAGGTTTACTATGCCTTTTTCTATGGCTTCCAGTAGGTATGGTTTGTTACGCAGGTGGTTTCTCACGTTTTGAGCTATAGTCATGTTATCCACAAATGTATCAAATGGGACATTTAAATTTTATTAAGTAACAAAAAAGTCACAAGGTTTAAAAATGCAGCATTGAAGGTTAGGGGAATAATTCGAATCAAAAAATGGGGGAGCAAACAAATAACCGAAAAAATCGTGCTAGCATACTCTGGCGGATTAGACACATCCGTATTAATCAAGTACCTTCAAGAAAAATACAACGCACAAGTAATAACCGTGACCGTAGATGTTGGCCAACAAGAAGACCTGAAAGCCGCTGAGGAGAAAGCCAAAAAACTCGGAGTTCTCAAACATTTTTCAATCGATGCAAAAGACGAGTTCGCAAAAGACTACATATTCCCCGCCATAAAAGCCAACGCCTTATACGAGGGAAAGTATCCGATAAGCACAAGCCTATCTCGACCACTAATCGCATCAAAGATGGTTGAAGTTGCCGAAAAAGAAGGTGCCACAAGCTTAGCCCACGGCTGCACAGGAAGAGGCAACGACCAAGTACGCTTTGACGTTACCCTTGGCTCCTTAGCACCAGACAAAAAAATTATTGCTCCAGTACGCGAGTGGGGAATGACACGGGAAGAAGAAATCGCTTATGCAAAAACCAAAGGCATCCCAGTCTCCAACGCAGCCAAAAAGTACAGCATAGACGCAAGCGTCTGGGGAAGAGCAATCGAATGCGGACTGCTTGAAGATGCAAGCCAAGCGCCGCCCGAAGACGCTTACGAATGGACGGTTTCAGCTGAAAAAGCGCCAAACACGCCAGAACTGGTCACTTTAAAGTTTGAGGCTGGAGTGCCAGTAGCCCTTAACAATGAAAACATGAAACCCCTTGAACTTATTGAAACAATGAATAAAATCGCTGGTAAGCATGGTGTCGGACGCATAGACCACATTGAAGACCGATTAATAGGCATAAAATCAAGGGAAGTTTACGAGTGCCCAGCTGCCGCAGTCATTTTGGAAGCTCACAAAGATTTAGAAAAGATGGTGATGACACGGCACGAAGTTTTATTCAAACAGCAAATCGACGCACAATGGGTATTTTTAGCCTACGCTGGCTTATGGGTTGATCCGCTCAAAGACGACCTTGACGCTTTCATCAATAAGTCTCAAGAGAACGTGAACGGAGAAGTCAAACTTAAACTCTACAAGAGCAGCTTACAAGTAGTCGGACGCTCATCGCCAATGTCACTCTACGATAAGAACTTAGCCAATTACAACATCAAAACCACGTTCAACCAGTCCTACTCTAAGGGCTTCATTGAATTGTGGGGACTCCAAACAAGAATGTACAATGCTCTAAAAAAGACAGGCAAAAAAGCAGCTGAAAAAACTAAGCAAGCCTAAGCAATATATGGTGAACAAGCAGGAGAGTGAAAGAAAACGTCAAAAATACTGCATGGCGGACGACTGTCGTCCGTGCGTGAAGATATAGCTAAATTTACTTCTTCAATAAAAGATGACGCTCGCTTAGCCACGGCTGTAGTCGGCATCAACAAAGCCCACGTTGTAATGCTGATGGAACAGAAAATAATCCAATGGCAAGACGGAGCAAAAATCCTAAAAGCCCTCTCAAAGCAATCCAGCATTAAGCTTGACCCTTCCGCTGAAGACGTTCACATGGCAGTGGAAGAAGCAGTCCTCAACGAAACAGGACCAGAAGTTGGCGGAAACCTGCACATCGCAAAAAGCAGAAACGACCAAGTCGCAACCGCTATCCGCATGCAACTCAGAAAAGAACTTGTTGAATTGATGTTTAACGTGCTTCAGATGCAGGAAAGCCTCTTGGACACAGCCAGCAAACACGTCGACACGGTCATTTTGGAATACACTCACCTGCAACCAGCACAACCAGTTACGTTTGCCCACTACTTGCTTTCGCATGTTGATGGGTTAGGGCGTGACTTGGAAAGACTTCAGGGCGTTTATGAACGGGTTAACCTGTGCCCTCTTGGCTCTGGAGCATTGGCAACGACCAGTTTTCCCATAAATCGCAAAAGAACCGCTGAGCTCTTAGGCTTCAATGCAGTGTTGGAGAATTCGATTGATGCGGTTGGCAGTCGAGACTTTATCCTTGAAACCCAAGCGGCATTAGCGCTACTTGCAGTGAATTTGAGCCGCTTAGCCGAAGACCTGATAATTTGGAGTTCGCCAGAGTTCGGCACAGTCGAGTTACCTGACGATTTTACATCAACCAGCAGCATCATGCCACAAAAAAAGAACCCAGAAGTGCTTGAGGTCATTCGAGCAAGAGCCAGCCATGTGCTGGGTGATTTCGTGGCTTCGACTGCTGCCATGAAAAGTTTGCCATCAACCTATAACCTTGATTTCCAAGAGATAACGCCGAAACTTTGGGCTTCAATAGACAATTTAGCCAACTCACTGACCATATTTGCAAAGCTTATACCTAATTTGAAAGTGTCAACAATCGATGAAGGCAAAGCTGCGGCAGGTTTTGTGGGCGCAACCGAGCTTGCTAATGTGCTTGTGCGGAAGTATAATGTTGCTTTCCGAACCTCGCACAAGATAGTTGGCGCTCTTGTCAAGTCACTAATTGATTCTAAGCAAACTTTGCTGGATGCGACACCTGAACTGCTGCAAAAAATAGCTCAGGAAGCAGCTGGCGTAAAATTAACGGTTAAAAAAGAGGACATAGTTGAATGTACAAATCTGCACAAACTAATCGAAACATATAAAGTACTAGGCGGTCCTTCACCCGTCGAGGTTGAAAAATCCATCGTCACAAGAAAGAAAAACATTGCACATGCAAAAACCAACATAACTAAACTGAAACAGAACCTTGCGGACGCAGAAAGCACCCTCAATTCCATCGTAGAATCTTACTCTCTTTCAAATCCCCCATTAAACACAAGACTTAAAAATTCAAACTTGTAGGTAGTATAGGGCTTTGGTCCCACAACATAGCACGTCCAACAAAAATAAAAAAGCAATTCTGCTTCTTGAAGACGGAACGTTATTTATCGGTAACGGTTTTGGAGCAACAGGAAAAATCTCGGGCGAAGTAGTATTCTCAACCTCAATGGTTGGTTATCCAGAAGCGCTTACTGATCCATCGTACAAGGGACAAGTTTTAACCTTAACTTACCCGCTTGTAGGCAACTATGGCGTTCCATCGAACGAATTAAACCTAGGTTTTCCGCTCTATTTCGAGTCAGACCACATACAAGTACAAGGATTAGTAATTCATGAGTTATGCCATGAACCGTATCATTGGGCGTCAACAAGAACCCTAGACAAGTGGCTATTAGACGAAGGCGTTCCAGGAATATACGGAGTCGACACAAGACGCTTAACAAAGAAACTTAGAACTCACGGTGTCATGCTGGGAATTTTGCAGGTTTTTGACGCAAACGAAGAACCTGACTTGGACGCTTTCTTAAAGAACGGCAAAAACATTGCTGACCCTAACTTAACGGATTTGGTTAAGGAAGTTTCAGTGAAAAAACCAATTAGATACAGCGTGGACGGTAAAAAAACCGTTGTCCTAATCGACTGCGGAGTCAAATACAGCATCATCCGCAACCTGCTTAAACGAGGCATAAACGTTGTACGCGTGCCCTATGATACTTCAGCCAGCGAAATAATGGCTCACAATCCTGATGGTGTTTTCTTAAGCAACGGTCCAGGAGACCCAAAGAAATGCGTGAAAACAATCGAGTGCGTTCGCGAAGTTGTTGATAAGGTTCCGTTTATGGGCATTTGCCTTGGGGCTCAAATACTGGCACTGGCGTTGGGCGGAGACACTTATAAGTTAAAGTTTGGTCACCGATCCCAAAACCAACCAGCCCTCGACCTAAACAACAGACGCTGCTACATTACAACCCAAAATCACGGTTACGCTGTAGACATAGAATCCCTAAAGAAAACCCCATTGGAAACTTGGTTTTTGAACGCCAACGATAAAACCACAGAAGGCATCAAACACAAAACCAAACCAGTCTTTGCTGTACAATGGCATCCTGAAGCCTCGCCAGGACCATACGACACTGAATTGCTGTTTGATAAGTTTGCAAAAATGTTGGAGGCTCAATGAGCATGCCAAAGTTTGACTGGATAAAGAAAGTGCTGGTTCTTGGAAGCGGCGCCATAAAAATCGGTGAAGCAGCTGAATTTGACTACTCGGGAAGCCAATGTCTCAAGGCTTTGCGGGAAGAGGGCATAGAAACGGTGTTGGTTAATCCTAACATTGCGACTATTCAGACTGACCCGCGGTTGTCAGGAAAAGTGTATCTTCTTCCAGTCACGCCTGAATATGTTGAGAAAGTTATCGCAAAAGAACGGCCCGACGGCATCCTTTTGGGCTTCGGTGGACAAACCGCTTTAAACTGCGGTTTGGAACTTGAAAAAACAGGGGTTCTGCAAAAATACAACGTTAAAGTTTTAGGTACACCCATCCAAGCGATAGAGGACACGGGCGACCGTGAACGTTTCCGGCAAGCAATGCTCAAAGCAGGTGTTCCGCCATTAAAAAGCAAATCAGCCACAAGTGTCAAACAAGCCTTGGAAGTGGCTGATGAGATTGGTTATCCAGTTATGATTAGGGTTGCGTATACTCTTGGCGGTAAAGGCGCAGGCGTAGCCCGCAACCCTTGGGAACTAAAAGAAATAGTTACCCGCGGCTTGGCGCAGAGCAGAATAACACAGGTGCTCGTGGAAGAGTACGTTGGACACTGGAAAGAAGTCGAATATGAAGTTATGCGCGACTACGCAGACAACTGCCTTACGGTCTGCAACATGGAAAACTTCGACCCTATGGGTGTCCACACAGGAGACTCTATAGTTGTAGCTCCCTCACAAACGCTGTCAAACCGTGAATACCACCTTATCCGCTCAACATCGATAAATGCCATACGCAGTTTAGGCATTGTTGGCGAATGCAACATCCAATGGGCGCTGCATCCGAAATCAGAAGAGTACCGTGTAATCGAAGTTAACTCGCGCATGTCCAGAAGCTCGGCACTCGCAAGCAAAGTAACTGGTTACCCCTTAGCTTACATAGCGACAAAACTGACGCTGGGCTATTTGCTTCCAGAACTAATAAACAAAGTAACGGAAGTCACCACAGCATGCTTTGAACCAGCCTTAGACTACATAACTGTGAAAATTCCACGCTGGGACCTGCAGAAATTCAAGAACGCTGATCGCCACATTGGTCCGCAGATGCGTTCTGTGGGTGAGGTTATGGCTATTGGTCGCTGCTTTGAAGAGGCATTGCAAAAAGCTGTGCGCATGTTGGACACTGGCAAGATAGGCTTAGTTTGCAACCCAGAAGATTCAGAGCCTGAGACTGAAGAGAGAATACGTGATGTGCTTGCGAACCCGACAGACGAGAGGCTCTACACAATTGTTAAAGCGTTAAAAATGGGCATATCCATCATGGAAATCTACCGCTTAAGCGGTGTTGACCCATTCTTCCTGTACAAAATTCAAAATATTATTAACATGGAAGCAGAACTGCGGGAGCTAAACCTTGGACATAGCTCAGCAGCTGAAGTTATTCGTGAAGCTAAACGTTTAGGATTTTCTGATGAGCAAATCGCCACATGCCAATGCACTGATGAATCAACAATTAGAACATTTAGAAAAAACGCAAACATTGTCCCCGTAGTCAAACAGATTGATACGTTGGCAGCTGAATGGCCAGCGAAAACAAACTATCTTTACCTGACTTACGGTGGAGACGAAGATGACATTGAATTAACCAGTAACGCAAGCAAAGTTATCGTGTTAGGCGCGGGTGTCTTCAGAATAGGCTCAAGCGTGGAGTTTGACTGGTGCGGCGTCAACACGATTTGGGCTCTAAAGAAGAACGGTATTCAAGAAGCAATAATGGTTAACTATAACCCTGAAACAGTCTCCACGGACTACGATGTTTCTGATAAACTGTACTTTGAGGAACTTACAACTGAACGAATCTTGGATATTTATGAGAAAGAGAATCCGTTAGGCGTCATCACCAGCGTCGGCGGTCAAATTCCAAACAATTTAGCCATGAAACTCTCCAACGCAGGAGTAAAACTGCTCGGTACATCCGCTGAAAACGTAGATTTAGCTGAGGACCGCTCAAAGTTTAGCGCGCTCTTGGATCAGCTGGAGATTTCTCAGCCTAGCTGGAGCAAACTTTTATCAATTAGCGATGCGAAACGGTTCGCGGAGAAAATTGGTTACCCAGTTATTGTGCGTCCAAGCTACGTGCTGTCCGGTTCAGCGATGCGTGTAGCTTACAATGAGACTGCATTGGAGAATTTCCTTAACTTAGCTGCGAAGGTTTCACGTGACCACCCAGTAGTAATCAGCAAGTTCATTGACCACGCAAAGGAAGTTGAGGTAGACGGGGTTTCGGACGGGGAAACCGTGCTGATCGGCGCTATAATGGAACATGTGGAAAACGCTGGCGTCCACAGCGGCGACGCAACAATGACCATTCCCCCTCAAACCTTATCGGTTGAGATTCAGAAGAAGATTGAGGATTGCACGCAACGCATAGTCAAAGCCCTTAGAATTCACGGACCATACAACATTCAGTACCTTGTTAAGGACGGCGTGGTTAACGTTATCGAATGTAACTTGCGAGCATCCAGATCAATGCCGTTTGTCAGCAAAACACGCGGAATAAACCTTATCGAGCTGGCAACTTTAGCGATGCTGGGCAAAAAAATTGGTGACGCGGGTAAGTTGTCGCCTATGACTATTGCGAATCACGTTGGCGTTAAGGTTCCACAGTTCAGTTTCATGCGCCTAAGTGGTGCCGACCCAGTTCTCGGAGTGGAAATGCTTAGCACAGGCGAAGTGGCATGTCTGGGCGAAAACTTTTCAGATGCGTTTTCGAAGGCGTTGCAATCCGCAGAATTCAACATTCCGCCCAGAGACGGCTCAGTTCTCATCACGGTTGGTGGCGGCGAAGAGCCTAAAAAACGGGTCGTGCCGATAGCCAAGGCTTTGGCTGAGATGGGTTTCAAAATCTACGCGACCGCACACACCGCTGACGTGCTGAACGCAGCCGGCGTCAATACCACAGTGCTTTACAAGGTTAAGGAAGCTCAAGCTAACCCTAACATTCTGGATTACTTGCAGGAGCGTAAAATAGACTTAGTAATTAACGTGCCCATCGCTAACAAGCAGACCACTTACTCAGAAATTTTAACCGACGGCTACATCATTCGACGCCAAGCAGTAGAATTTAATGTTCCAGTGATTACGAACTTCCAGTTGGCGGCTGCGTTGGTGGAAGTGTTAAAGCAGAAAGGTCGAAATGGCAATTCAATCCGTTCATTGAACGAGTACATGGATGACTTGCCCTGGAAACTCTGGTAAACCGATTGAATTGTTGCGCAAAAAATATTAACGTGCGATGCCTTTTCGATTGGCATTAAGGTAAGGCTAATTGTCCAAACAGGGTAAAACTCGTACGGTAGAAGAGATTAATGAGAAAATCCGCAAAGGCGACGTTCAAGTTTTAACCGCTGAAGAAATGAAAAAATTAGTGGAAAGCAGCGGCGTCGAAGTTGCGTTTAAAGAGGTTGATGTTGTTACAACAGGCACTTTTGGAGCGATGTGTTCCTCAGGTGCAGTTATTAACCTTGGTCATTCTGACCCGCCAATAAAGATTGACCATGCTTGGATTAACGATGTTGAAGTTTGCCATCCAGGTGCAGCTGTTGACTTGTTTATTGGTGCCACCAACATGTCAGAGAAGCAGCCTTTCGAGTATGGCGGCGGACATGTTATCCAAGACCTTGTAGCTGGAAAAGAGGTTGAGCTCCGTGCCACAGCGTATGGAACTGACTGTTACCCGAGAACTCAGCTTAAAACAACTTTGACAAAGGATGATTTAAACCAGTTTTACCTGCTTAATTTCCGCAACTGCTACCAACGCTATAACTGCGCAGTGAACAGCAGTGAGGAAACCATTTACACTTACATGAGCAAGCTTTTGCCGAGACTGCGGAACGCTACGTTTTCTGGTGCAGGCGAATTAAACCCGCTCATGAATGACCCTGATTATGAAACGATTGGCATGGGAACAAGGATTTTCCTTGGTGGAGCGCAGGGTTACGTTATTGGTGAGGGAACGCAGCATAGCCCTAAAAACTTGAACGGCACTTTGATGGTGAAAGGGGATGCCAAGAAGATGCCGCCTGAGTTCTTGCAGGGCGCTGCTTTCACGCGTTATGGCACATCGCTCTATGTGGGTTTAGGAGTTCCTATTCCAATTTTGAATGAGGGCTTGGCGAAGAAGACAGCAATTCGCGACAGTGAAATTTTCACCGATGTGGTTGATTACAGTGTGCCTCGCAGGGACCGCCCGAAGCTACGGCAAGTTAGTTATAAAGAGTTGAAGTCTGGCTCGATAATAATTGATGATAAGAAAGTCAGGGTTAGTTCCCTGTCTAGCCTAAAGATGGCTAAGAAAGTTTCTAAGACACTAAAGTCTTGGATTGAGGAAGGCACGTTCTTCTTAACCACGCCTATCGAGCGGTTGCCAAGTGACAGCGTGTTTAAACCTATGAGGCAGACTGGGGAAATACCGTTCGTCGTCAGCGTTATGCATCCAGCGGTCACATGCACCGAGAATGAGGAAATACGCGCCATTGCAGAGCGTATCGTTACTAAATCGGTTAACCACATAGTTGTGATTGATGGCGCTGGAAAGTTGCGGGGAATAGTGACTTCGTGGGATATCACTCGGGCTATGGCTGAAGGCAAAAAAGCGTTAGCAGACATAGAATCACGCAACGTGATCACTGCTAAACCTGATGAGCCGCTGGAAATTGCTTCTAAACGGATGGCGCAACATAACATTTCAGCACTACCCGTGATCGACATCGAAAAGAAAGTGCTGGGAATAGTCACCTCTGAAGATGTGTCTAAACTGTTAGGACGGTAAAACATGGTAAGAGTTCTCTTAAGGTTCTCTGAAGAACAAGTGCCACAGCCAATAACCAGCCAAATAATTCTCGAATACAAAGTGCCAATCGCCATTTTAGCAGCCCACATAAACTCTAAGGGCGGCGAAATACTCGCTGAAATCCCAGACGAGGCACAGGAAAAAATAATAAAAGCCTTCAGAAAAAGAGGCGTCAGTGTTACTGTACCAAAACTTATCGAAGTTGACACAGAAAAATGCTTTAGCTGTGGCTCCTGTGTGGCTCTTTGCCCTGTGGAAGCCATAAGCATAGATAAGGATTCATCAGTGAAGTTTGATAAGGAAAAATGCGTTGGCAGCACCTGCAGTATCTGCGTTGACGCGTGCCCAGCCAGAGCCATAAAATCAGTTAAGCAAACTAACTCTGAGCAATTAGCGAATAATAGGAAAAAATAAAAGTTGACTGGGAACCTGTTCAAAGAAAATTTTACCTTAAAAGAAACACAATGTACGATAATTTCTGATAAGCAGCAAGCCATCCAAACCGCCATCGAATCAATCAAACGCAACAGGCGAGAACTCGAAATTTACATAAGAGCAAACCCCAAATTCCTGTACACGCTAAAACCAATCTCCCCACCAGAAAAACCTCTCGTGGCTAAACTGATGGCTCTAGCCGCAGAAAAAGCAGGCGTTGGACCCATGGCAGCCGTAGCCGGAGCAATAGCTGACCTAGCAGTAAATGACATGACCAGTGAAGGCTGCGAAGTGGCTGTTGTGGAAGACGGCGGAGAAATCTCAGCAGTATCAAACACGCCTGTTGATGTGGCAGTTGCCGCTGGAGACGAGCCCCTATCAAAACGGTTCGGCTTTCGGCTCACAGAATTCCCAATCGGCGTCGCCACTAGTTCTGGACGATTTAGCCACGCGTTGAGTTTTGGTTATGCGGAGGCAGCAACGGTTTTCTGCAAAAACGCGGCTTTAGCCGATGCAGCAGCTACAGCCATGGGCAATGTGGTTAAAGGCGAAGACGTAGGAGCCGCGATTCAAGCAGGCATCAGCAAAGGATTATCGATTGAAGGCGTGGAAGGCGTGTTAATAATCTACAAAGGTCAAGTTGGTACCGCAGGCAAAATTCCACAAATAATCAAAGTAGAAGGGTAATCCCCTTTGAAATTGAGAAAACCTTGGTCATTCACGAAAACTCTTAAATTATACAATTCCTAACTCAACTGCAAGGTCCCTTTCATGTCATCAAACACTAACAAGCTTGAAATCCAAAGCTATGACGATAAAGAAAAAATATTCCTTGTAAAATCACCTAAAGGAAACACGGTGAAGGTTCAAGATACCTTTGCAGAAATGTTCACACTTTGGGCAGGAAGAATTTTAATCACCGCTCAAAACGAGAAATGGGCACAAATCGCCGCAAGCGTAACCACAGGTTTCGCCACAAGCGTCATCATGGCGCCTGCAGAAGCAGCAATCGAACGATCAGTTCCAGCAGACCAGACGCCTGACAAACGACCGGGAATGTTCATACAAATTTACAATCGAGACCGCTTTGAACTCAAGCATCAACTTATGGAGCGCATCGGTCAATGCATTATGACTTGCCCAACAACCGCAGCCTTCAACGGCTTGGACAAAACCAAACGAACATTAGACGTGGGCAACAGCCTACGCTATTTTGGCGATGGATTCCAGAAAAAAGCCATGGTCGGCGGAAGAAAATGCTGGAAAATCCCAGTTATGGAAGGCAACTTTATAGTTGAAAACGGCTTCGGAGCCATGGAAGCTGTTGCAGGCGGAAACTTTATGATTTTCGCGGAAACCCAGCAAGCGGGTCTTGCGGCGGCAGAAGCAGCAGCAGACGCAATCCGCGCAAACGCTCCTGACGTAATTATGCCTTTTCCAGGCGGAGTTTGCCGTGCAGGAAGCAAAGCGGGCTCACTGAAGTACAAGATGAAGGCTTCAACGAATCATCCTTACTGCCCAACCTTGCGCACGCTTGTGCCAGATTCCGTTGTTCCAGAAAACGTTCAAAGCGTCTATGAAATAGTCATGAACGGCTTGTCCTTGGATGCAGTCAAAAACGGCATCAAACAAGGCGTAACCGCAGCACTCGCCGTGCCCGGAGTAGTAAAGATATCGTCTGGCAATTATGGTGGAAAGCTTGGTCCATTCAAGGCTTTCCTCAAAGACGCCATAGGCGCAACATAACTTCCGTTTTTTAAAACGGAAATTTTATTTGATTCGTTATAACGTTACTTATCCAATTAAAGATAGCATTAGTGAAGTTATTTGAGTACAGCGAAAAAAACGTCCCTTGAACTATTCAGGCTAAGAAAAACACTCAACTCGCTAGCCAGCAAAGAAGGCAGCCACACCGAACTCATCACCATCTATGTTCCGCCGGGCAAACAAATTAGCGATGCCTTAAACCTTCTGCGGGACGAATATGGAACCGCCAGCAACATTAAATCAAACGTTACACGGAAAAACGTTCTAGATGCTATCGTTAAAGCTCAGCAGAAGCTCAAGCTTTTCAAGGATCCGGGCGAAAAGGGCATAGTGATTTTTTGTGGTGCCCTTCCACAGGAAGGTGGCGGACCAGGTACCGAACGCATGGAATCATACGTCATCATTCCGCCTGAACCCATCAGGGTTTTCCTTTATCGTTGTGATTCACGCTTCCACACCGAGCACCTGCAGGAAATGCTGCGAGAAAAAGAAACATATGGCATTTTGCTTGTGGATGCTTCAGAAGCTACGATTGCGACTTTGCAGGGGAAACGACTTGAGATTGTTAGGCAAATGCATTCAGGCGTTTCAGGCAAGACTCGTGCTGGCGGGCAATCAGCTAGGCGATATGAGCGCTTAAGGGACATGCAGCTTAATGAGTATTTTACTCGTGTTGGTGCGCATGCGAACGAGGCTTTCTTGCCAATAGACACTTTAAAAGGAATTATTCTTGGTGGACCTGGACCAACGAAATACGATTTTGAAAAAGGCGATTACCTCAATTACATGCTGAAGAACAAAATAATCGACACTATTGACACAGCTTATGTGGAAGAGCAAGGCGTTAAAGAAGTAGTAGACAAAGCGCCTGAAATCATGCGCAAAGTCCGCTACATCGAAGAAAAAGAAATCATGCAGAAATTCCTCTACGAAGTCGGTCACGACACTGGAATGATAACTTATGGTGAAGCTGAAGTACGAAGGCTGCTGCAGGCAGGAGCAGTTCGCTTGCTCATCATGTCCGAGAGCCTTGATTTGGTGCGTGTCACGGTTAAGTGCAGCGCTTGCGGCTACGAGGAACAACGTACCCTCAAAAGTCAAGAAGAAGCCAGTTTTGAGCAAAGCTTAGTCGGGAAACCTTGCCCAAAATGCACCGCGCCATCCTTAGCAGTGGTGGATAAGAAGGATGTTGTTGATGACTTGGCAGAACTGGCGGAACTTGCAAACACGGATGTAGAGATTATTTCTGGAGAAACTGAAGAGGGGCAGATGCTGAAGAACGCTTTCGGCGGAATAGCAGCAATGCTCAGATTCAAACTCCAAAGCTAAACTCTAAACGTGGCTAGTTTTCGCTTTTTTGCTTGCGCAATTTGTTGTAAAAAGGTACTCTCTCCCCTTTTGTGAAGTTTGTGTTTTGGGTTGCTTTTTTGGGGTAGCGTTTAAATCTTTGTTTTCTGAGGGTAAAATAAGGTAAAAAAAGATAGAAAAAGGTGCAAAAAGGCAAAAAAAGGTGTGCTGAAACATGCCCTTAACTGAATCTATAACATTTAAAACCAAACTGCAGCGCCACAACAGAATTGTTGTCCCAAGACACTGCCGATGGCGCTACAAAATGGAGCCAGGCGAGCTGTTAAAAGTCAGCGCCGAACCATTCAACTCAGAAAGCTACCAAGAAGAAGAGTTCCTCGCAAAAATGACCAGCGACGGCCGCCTAACAATCCCAAAACTAACCATGGAAATCCTCAAGCAAAGAGAAGAAAAAAACCTCACAGGCACCCTCCTAGAGGTAACAATCAGCCCAGCAGGGGGCGCAGATGAAGCTTTGCCGCCTGAGAGCGCTGAAACAAAAATGCTAGAAAAAATCAACAACATCCGAAAAAACCTAAACAACACAACCCCCTAACAATTATATACCCCCCTTTCTTAAAGATCTGCTCAGAAAACGCAAGTAACAACCTTAACGACTACTTTCGTTTGCTTTCATCTCTAAAGCTTGATAAGCGCAGAGAAAACAAACCGAGAAAACTGTAAAGTGAATCTAACAAAAATTTTGCTTCATCACTTGTTAGGCTCTCTGCAGGTGGATGGCTTCCACAAGCACTGAGCGACCCGCCAAACTCTTTTGCTTGTTTGACAATTGTGCTTTTGATATAGCCAATTTCTTCTAGACGCTTCAAGTTGTTTGGGTACCCATGTTCGCTACCATCAAGAATTAAACAAACTGTCTTTACAGTTTCTTCCAATGAATTTCGCGCCATTGAGCAAAACTCAATATATTTTCCGTTATTGAAATGTTCTTCCGCCGATTGAACATAAAAGGCAACTCTGTCCATCCCCTCCCTCTTCAAAACCGTTTCTAACACCACCCTATCGAGGACAATTCTATGAGGATAAAGCATTACATAGTTCAGCCGTGACAAAAATTGCCTCAAGGCGCTTTCGAGTGAACGATATGAAGTCAGAGCCGTGTAATAATATTCATCCGAGTTAACTTTTAATTCTGAAAATCTGCATTCCCCAGCTTTTGTTAAAAGCTCTATAACACTCCTTATTCCTAGAGGCAGCTTTCCCAGATCAGGAGCACTAATTTCGCCCTCATAAGGATAAGAAGACTGAATATGGAAGTCGTATGTCTTGGAAACCCCAGTTAGTTCTCCAACTACTTTTTTTTCGATTAGTTCTTTTGAGTCTAGATAAACTTCTGGAACAGAAATTTTCAGAGTTTCAACCGCACTATCAATCTCATTGTAAAGTCCTGTACATTCTTCAACAAGTTTAGGAAACAAATCAGCTTCTGGACTTTTGGACATATAAACGAGAGTGGGATATTTCCTATACTCACCTACTTTTACTTGAGGCATATCAAATTGAGCTAATACATTTTTGTACTTATCTTTTATCCGCTCAGCTATCGACAAATGTCTTGCCCCAATCGAGAGATGATATGCATAGCTTGTGATATAAATTATTTCTCGCGACTGTTAGAACAGGGATATGTTTTTTCGACTTCGTCCTATGAAAAAAGCAGACAGTTTTTGTATCCGTCAGGAAACTACTCTTGTCATTTTGTGAAGATTTGATGATTAGAAGTACTGGGTCAGGTTGTTTGGGGTAAGGTGAAGGGGGTTTGCCCCTCTCCCTTGAACTACAATTCTTTCCACTTGTCTTAAGCGCTTTTTTGGTTTAAAAGGGATATTTCGGTTTTTGTAATATATCCTGTTGTACAAACAAACTATAACTGCAGAATCTGTTCCGCTTGGCTTTTGGTTATGCCTTGCACGAATAGTTGTTTTTGTCTTGAAGTGGCGCCTGAGGCAAGCTCCACTTTTGCATGCAGGAGCTTTGAGAATTCTTTTATTATTTGTTTGTTGACTTTGCCTTTTTCTGTTTCTTCTGTGCTGTGGACCACGATTTCGTCACCATCAAGCTCTATGCTGAACTTGGGAGCGTTTGGTTTTACGAAAACTGTGATGATTACGCCGTCTTTGGTTTCGTTGATGCTCATGCGGTTATGCACTCGGCTGCTTGTGCTTTGTTGCTCTGCAGTGCCCAACTGAACTTGTTTCTTAAGGTTTTGGGGTAGAATTTTTCTATGTCGAACTTGACTTTTTTTGCCCATTTCACGTAAGCTGTCGGGTCAATGTACGATTTCAGCGACGTGCCCAAGTTGTATTCTTTGGTTAGCTTTGTCAATTCAATGTCCAGCTTGGCTTTTTCTATTCTTGTTTCAAGTGATTCGGTTTTTTTGCCTGCAGCTTTTTTTGCTTCCAATTGCTCTTGGAGCTTTTTGAGGTTGTCTTCTTTTTTGGCTAAGCGCTGGTCAAAGGTTGGCGGAATCTTCCTTTTGTGGTTTGCCACTTCTGCCACTTTATAATTAGCCATTTTTGCAACGTAGGTCTTTTTGAAGTCTGGGTCGTCCTTTGCTACTTTGCTGTTTTCCAGTTCTTCTTTGAGTGTTTTTGTGCATCTCCAAGTGCGGAAAACTTTAGCGGTTAACTTTGGCATTTTTTCAGAGAGGAAACGGGAAACCTTCTTAGAATCGACGCCTTCGAAGAGGTATTCTTTGCTTGTTTCCATGTAGTGCTGTATGTTTCGGATAACTTCTGGTGGCGCTTTAACGTTTTTTATCCATCTGACGCTGTCTTTGCCTAAGAAGTCAAAGTGGATGGTGTCGCCTTCTATTTTGATGTGCTCTGCCCTGAGCGTTATGGCGCCCACGGTGTCAGCTTCATCTGGGTCTTTTTCGTCGCCAACCCTCATGTTTGGCACCAAAATAAGCCACGACACAGTTGCAACCTTGCGCCTTGCATCATCTTCATCGTTAAGATTTTTGAGTATATGCTGTTCAATTGTTTTGATTTGTTTGCCTAAGGTTTCGGCTTTCTGGAATTTTTCTTTCTCTCGATTCTGCTTGAGAAACGCTGCATCGGAAAACCAGACATACTTGATTTTGCCCGTTAGCTTGTCTTCCCACTTAGCCACGTACATCCTGTCGGGTTCCCAAACCACGCCCTGCCATTTACCATCAGGAATAGGCTCCAGAGGTTTTTTGTTTTCATCTAAAGGCCAGTTCAAAATTATGTCTTTTTCACTTGGGCCATCCTTCCATTTTCCACGCTGCGGGTGGTCACCGCGTCCAGCGAAAAGGCACGACGGCTCAGCAGTCCAGTTAGCAATCTCAAGCCTTTGCCCATCAACATCTGCATAACCAAATCTTTCTTTTAATTTTAAGCGGTTAGCTTTGCGTTGTTCAGCTTGCTGTTTCTTCTCTTCTTTGCTTATGCTTAGCTTCTTTTGTTTTTCCTGTTCAATATAACTGGTAACTTCTGAAAAATCGATTTCGCAATCCAACGGCTGGTTACCATTGTTTAAGATTGCTGAAGAATTATCGATGCTATTTAGGTATTTTGAAGAAAATCCATCCAAGAAACCTGCCGAAGAGTTCTCCTTTTTCAGTTGCCCAAGGAATTCCCGCATGAAATTCCTCTTAAAAACGCTATCTGGCGGAGAAACGGTTGACAAGGTTTTTCTTATCCACGCAACCGCCATCTGCTCGCTTTTAGGCGTCAGCTTTACCGTTTGACCTTGTATTTTGATGCTAAAGTCTTTGTTTTCGTAAATTGGAACGAATATGCCGTTATGCTTTAAACTTTTCATAACGTGTCTCATTCATTAAACCTCAATATTCCATGGCACACAAACTTTTATTCGTTTAAGTCTTGCCAATATTTGCTTATGCATAGTTTTTTTGCTTTTCGGTGTTAAAGCTGCAACTTCCCATAACCTTCCGCCGAGGCTTAAAAATGTTCACCAAAAAACCATTCAAATTACTGGAAAAAAAGCGTTTTTTGCTTTTTTGAAGCCCTATCACTCTGCAGTTTCTTATAAACCATCTCAACATTTTTTCTCTCAACATACCCCTTATGCGGGCGGAACCCTCCGGAGAAACCGCCTGGAATATGCATCAATTCATGAATCAAAGTTTTCTCTTTATCATCATCAGACATTTTATCAAAAATCTCCGAAATAACCTCAATAATGTAGGAAGGCGGCAGGTTCAAAACTCCTTGCCAAATCTTGCCCAAACCATGAATACGCGCGATTGTGCGCCTAGCCTTAGATCCTTTGCTTCTGACGCAAAAAACGAATTGTGGCACAACATGGTAGAACTCGCATTCTTCTGCTAGCTGGTCTACTTGCTTTTTGATTTCTGGAGCTTCAAAATACTTTATCGGCACTGGTCCTCCCTCTCCGTCTCTCTGTCTCTATGTGACACTGTATAAGTGGTTAGAGTTTTAAAAGTTACGTGCCCCTTTGAAGAATTTTCTTAAGTTCCATCCAGAACGTAGCTACAAACGACACGGCGATGACCAGAGCCCAATCTTGAAGGCTTAAACCCGTAATCTGCAGAGCGGTCTGTGTAAATGGCAATGAAGCGCCTATAAGCAAAGTTACAAACACAAGCAGTGCCCAAAGAAGCATGACTTTGTTTGACAGCAAACCTTCCTTTATCAACGGTTCTCTTTCAGACCTGAAGTTGAGTGCAAGGAAAATGTGCCCAAACATCCATGTCGCAAACGCTACTGTCCGAGCGTAAGGTATGTTTTGTGTTGTGTACCATGCAAAGAGGAACGTAGCAGTGACTGCTAAGAAGAGGCTTAATGCACCCAAAAAGAGGCTTCTTAGCATGGGCTGGTTTATGAATTTCTCGTTTGGATTATTCGGTGGCTTGTTCATTATGCCTGATTCTTCTGGTTCAGCGACGAAAGTGGCAGATGCAGCTAAGTCCATGAATAATTCCAGCACTATGATTTGTATTGGGGCAAAAGGAAGAGGAATGCCAAGTATGATTGGGACAAGGAAAATGGAAACCAAGGCTACTTTGCAGGCTAAGTAGTAACGAATTCCCTTCCTTAAGTTGCTATAAAGCTTCCGTCCTTCTTTAACAGCAGTTTCGATAGTAGCAAAATTATCGTCAGTTAAAATCATGTCTGCCGTTTCTTTAGCAACATCGGTTCCACGGATGCCCATTGAAACGCCAATATGCGCTTCTTTGAGGGCTGGAGCATCATTTATTCCATCACCCGTGACGGCTACGATTTCGCCGTTCTCCTTTAAGAGCCGTACTAACCGCAGTTTATCTTCAGGAGTTACTCGTGCAAAGACAAATGTGTTCCTTAACGCTTTCTTTAAGTCATCGTCAGTCATTTTTGAGATTTCACTGCCAGTTAAAACGTTGGCGCTGTTTATTCCAACTTGAGAAGCGATGGCTCTAGCGGTTTCTGGGTGGTCACCAGTAATCATCATTACCTTTATGCCTGCTTGTTGGCATGTGCGTATGGCTCCTTTGACTTCTTTTCTTGGTGGATCAATGAAGCCTAAGATGCCGACAAAAACGATGTCACTTTCAAGATTTTGCTCATCAAACGCTGAATCAGCCTGTAACCTATGGTAACCAAAACCTAATAGGCGTTCACCCGACTGGGCCATTTGCACCATGGCTCTGTTTACTTCGTTTCTTGTGGTGTCATTGAGCGGTGTTTCTTCACCTTTAACTAGGATTTTTGTAGATTTAGCCAGAAGTTTCTCTGGTGCGCCACTGGATAAGACCACTAGGGAATTACCGTATTGGTAGACGTAGGAAGCGAGTTTTCGTTTAACATCAAAGCTTAACTCGTCTTTTAGAACCCAGTCTTTCGTTATGTTTTGGGTATCGATTTCATCCTGCTTAATGCGTTCCAGGATTGCCTGAGCCATGGGATTGCTTAAGGCAGTGGTTCCTGTCATGTTTCTGACGGCGTCGCTGGCTAAAAGCGCGGTTTTTAATGCTGCTTTCTCATTTTCATGGAAATCTTCAGTTTTATGAATTGCGCCGTCAAAGTAGAGGTGTTCTAGTCGCATTTTGTTTTCTGTAATGGTGCCGGTTTTATCTGTAGCTATGACTGTTACGTTTCCAAGAGCTTCTGCTGCTCGTAAACGTTTCACTATAGCGCCTTTTCTGGATAATGCGTAACCGCCAACGCCTAGAACCATGGTGATAATGATGGGTAGTTCCTCAGGGATAACAACAAAAGCCAACGATAACCCGTAAAGTACTGCTTCTCCTGGATTAGGCTGTAAACCTCTGATGTAACTTAAAACTGGAATAAGAATGCTAAAGAAAAGCGCAATCCACACTAGCGTTTTAGAAAGCTGCTTCATAGCCAGTTGAAGGGTTGTTTTTGGCTCCTTTGCCGCTTTAGTGATGCCTGCAACTCTTCCGAGTTCCGTGTTTATTCCAGTTGCAGTTACTAGAGCTTTGGCTCTTCCTCTGGTAATTATTGTTCCAGTGAAAAGCATGTTTGTTTGATCTGTGATTCTGGTTTCGCTCGCCAACACTGCAGTGGCATCTTTAGAGACTGGGAATGATTCGCCGGTTAACGAGGACTCGTCAACTTCTAATCCGAAAGCTTCAAGTAATCTAGCATCTGCTGGGACTCTTTGACCCGTTTTTAAAAGTAAGATATCGCCTGGAACAAGAAATGCAGTTTGAACTTCTTTTGGTTGTCCATCTCTAAGCACTAGTGCAGTTGGTGGCGCCAGTTGCTTTAGCGAAGCGATTGAACGTTTGGCTCTATATTCATTCCAAACTTCGGCTAAGACAAGGACTATTATTATTACGATTATTGTTAAGGCGTCGCTTAAACTGCCTAAGAAACTGTAGAGTACTCCNNACAAGAGTGTTTTTTCCGTACTTGCTTAGGCGCTGTGCTGCCTCTTGGTCTGTTAAGCCTTTTTCAGGATTCACGCCTGACAAACGAATTAGTTCTTCTGTTTCTCGCGAATGCCCCTGGCTCATTGGCAGCACCTGAATCCACTTTTAATTCTGTATAATTGCAGACTTGCGATTAAAAGGGACTTTGCCCTAAAAAGATTGCGCAGGCAATCGCTAGAATTTAGTGTGCTCCCTGTTTTCCTTTTTCACTGTTTATGTCATGGTAGGCTTTAGGCTTACATAGAAAACAGCGGTTAATAACAAGAAAACTATGGTTTATTAGAATCATTCTATTGAGAAGGCTGTTATGAGCTTAAGACACAGTATGAAAGCAAGGCTTAAAGCATTTTAACATAATAGGAGAGTTAGAGAGCAGCTTCCTTTTTTGGCTGATGTTCACAAACCGTTCTCTAAATTCTGATGAATATTTTGTCTCCTTCCACTTTTACTTCATGCGTTTGCAGGTCAAAAGTTTTAACGGGATCCACCAACTTTTCCACGTAAACCAAGAATTTCTGCATATCTTCAGGCAGTTTATCCATGCCCTTAAATGACTCCTGCACGGGATCTTTAGTTTTCTGTCCGGTGGTAACGTCAAATTGAGCGTAATGAAACGGACAGGTCACAATCTTTCCTTGCAACGTTCCCATCGAAAGCAAAGCATTCATGTGTCCACATCTATCATCTAAAGCGTAGAAACGCCCATCTACATTTGCTATTAAGATATAAATTCCATTTACTTCTACACTTTTCATTTTGCCTTTCTCGACTTCACCGGTTTTAGCTACTTCCACAAAAACAGGTTCCGCTCTTACAATTTGCTTTACATTCATCAAAAAACAACTCCAAATACTCTACAATAAAGATATGCAAACTTGATAATCTCTATTTAAACCTTCCCGCAACGCAAGGAAAGACATGATGTTCTGGGCATCGAAGTCATAGTATCCAAGGTTCATGATGGCTATGTGGTTCTTCTTGTAGAATCACTATGACAAACGGACAGTTAAAGAAGCAATAGAACTATCTTCCATTTCCTTTTTTTGTTGTTAAATCACCAAGTTTCTTTAGGTAAATAAAATTTCTATTACTACGTACATTCTGGGGTTACTACGTACATCATAGCCTTAGTATGTACGTAGTAAGTAGTAATTAGGATTAAACTAATTAGCTTAATACTCTCTAAATAAACGACTAATCCATAGTTTAATGCTTAATAACTATGCGTAAGCATGTATTGGCGCCATCGGAGCAATCGCCAAACAGGTATTTTCAATTTTGTGCTTGTTATGCAAAACTTTATTACAGCGCCCAGCGTTTTGGATTTCTAAAAAGGTAGAAGCAAATTGAAATTCGGCACATACCTATTTGAACCAAAGAAAGTTCCAGGCTTTGACTTTGACCTTTTCCGAGTTAAACCAGAAGTAGGTAGACGATTGCCACCGCAACCTGACATGCACAGCAACATTGCGATTTTCGGAGACAACGTTACTGCCCGTAATCATCCAGATTGGATTTCACAATCAGACTTAGGTCCTGCATGGAGAACAAACGACAACTTCAATGTTCGGTGGGACATTCTCTGTGCAACCCAACCAGAACACCGTGCAGAACAACTAGACTACATTGAAGACGTTGCTAGAAAGAGCCCGGGAATATGGCTAAACAGTATCCACTTCGCAGAACACGGTCACTGCATTTGCCCGCGCTGCAAAGAACTCCACGCAAAAAGTGGCTTAAGCTGGTATGAATGGCGCAGAAAAGAAATCACCGACTACATGGCGCAAGTAAGCGAACGAGTACGCGACCGAGCGAAGAAAAAGTTTGTCATCGGTGTTCTCCCAGATCCAGTTACAAACTATGAACGCTTTGGCGTCGATTTTGATGATTTGGCACCGTTAACTGACGAATTTCTCGTCGTCATGTTTAGTAAAAACTACGCTACACCTTGGTATTGGGAAATGCTCACCCGTAACTTCAAGAAACTCTTCAAAGACGTGCCTCTTAACATTGCACTGTACGTTATCGGTCCAGGTGATGACCCGAGAGAAACGCCAACCACAAGTGAACTCTTAACAGTGTCAGTCCGTATGGCAAGAGCAGGCGTAGACGGAATTCTATACTTAACTGACAAAGCTAAACAGATGCAGGATTTCCAGAAAGCTGCAGTTGCGCAGGTTGACGTTCGAGAACGTTTAAAGAGCTATGGCGGCAAGCAAGGTCAAGAAGTTCTTGGCTTCGTTACAAGCTGGGAAAAAGTCGTAGAATAAGCCATCAGAAAAAACTGATACATTGCAGGCAGTACAACCTGATGAGTGGTGAAAACCACCAGGCTGCCCTTTTTATTTAAAAATTTTTTAATGGATGTAGTCTAGGGTTTTGTTTTGTGTTTCTCGGATTTCCTTCATTGACTCAAACTGTGCTTCGATTAGGATTTTGAGTGAATCAATATTCTTTTTTATGTTCTCTAATTCAGCGCTTTTCTGAAGAACACCGGATTTTATGAGTTGTTCGTTGATGTTGCCGACTGTTACTTCAAGCACTTTAACTTTAAACGCAAATATTTGAAGAGTATAAAGCAAACTAAGCTGGGAGTTTAAGGCTTCAAGTTGGTCTAAATAACGAGTTTTCCTAATAAACGCCTTGATTTTTTGCTCTTCGGACGCTTCAGGTGACTGCATGGTTTGCTCGTACAGGGCTGATTGTTTCCAAGTTGCTTCTTTTGTTTCGTCAACAACTTTCTGGATTCGCTTTGCAGTTTTATCTAACATGTCTAATACTTCATCCAATCTATTCTCCCCCAAATTAACGGTGACTATACTTCCAAGAGACTATAACAACCATTATATATAATTTTAAACCCCAAACCCAAACTTATTTTCAGCGCTTGCGTTTCTTGAGGTAAACCAACAAACCAGCAACCACCACAACCACTGCTGATGCTCCTGAAACAGCGGCGACAAGTGCAGTTGGGAAAGGCTTTGAAGGCTCTGGCAATTCCACTTGGAAAGTAATGTTTTCTGAAGCACCGATGTTTCCGAATGTGTCATTAGCGTAAACTGTAATATTGTGCAGACCGTTTGTCATGTTGACTACGGTACTATTGCAATTTATGGTTACGTTTTGTTTGCCATCAAGGCTATAACCTGTCCAATTCACAGCCTTATCTGTAGTGAAAAGTAAAGGAACGCTGGATTCATTGTAGGTCTGGTTTAGTGGCGATAATATCGATATTTTTGGCGGAGGGGTTGGTTGGAAAACTGCCTGGACACTACAGTCAAAACCCAAACTTGAACCACCACTAGCACCGACTGTGATTGTGGCAGGATTACCATAAAGGATAGTGCTTCTTTCAGCGTAAATTTCCCAATAGAGAAATACAAAGCCCTTATCTGGGTACGCTGTTAATGAAACAGTGGTGCAAAAGATAGTGTCAACGTAATATGTGTTGGTTCCTGTGGGTGGATCTGTTGTTCCGCCTGTTGACGCTAAAACAGTGACCGTGGCAAACTCCTCTAATTGTGCATTCACACTTGGGATGTTCAAATTTATGGTTTCCACCCTTGAGTTCCCGACTACCAATGCTCCGGAAACAGGTTTAGCCACAATTATGCAGGATGCCATTAGGAAGACGAGAACAAGCACTAAGGCGAAACCTTTACTCATGCTCATCCAACTTTACCTCAGCGGTGGTTGGCGATAAAAGGGTTTTTGTATAGGTTTCTGGACTAAGCACTAATTTTTTAGTTCAGATTTCTTGACAAACTCGACTCGCCACAGCGCCATGTCTGATATTGCCTGCTATTCAGTGATTCCTATTCTTGGAAGCCAATCTTTCTTTTCATCTCGCAAGTAGCTGGCAAGTAGATAGCATTCTTCTCCGATTAGGGTTTCAACGTTTGAGCTGTTTGCCATGCCTCATCCTCGGAATGTTAACATGCCAATCAAGATAAGCATAAAACCTACGCATCAAATCATCAGTTTTGAGATTACTCATTCATTTTGAGAAGGTTTTTGATAAATTGGGTTCTTTAGAGGCGAAGTGTTTGAGAGCCATTGCAAGTACGGTTAGGAGCAGAAGGTTTGGGTTTGGGATTAATTCAAACTCATTAGCAGATTGCTCTCTGGAAAAACGAAAATTTAGTTATCATTTTCTTAATTTCACTATAATTAAGATTTAATAATTTTAAATATCGCAACTTGGTCGTTTTTGAAAACTAGGGCAAACATCGGGTCATCAGAGAACCTTGGAATCGAATCAAAATCTCGAACGGCAATGTAGGATATGTTCCAGTAATGTGCAATGTCCTACAAATCCGGCTAACCTGCAGGGATGCTCTCTTTTTAGACATAGTTCTCGTAGCTAAAAAGATACCTACCTCCCCCTATCTGATAGCGGCTAAAGCGAAAACCCGACCAAGCTCTCACTGACAGAAAATCGGAGCGTCAGTCTGACAACTGTAGCAACACAGTAACATAGCAGTTAATTTTATGTTGTTGGGTTGGTTTGGGGTGTTAGATTTATTTGGAAGAGGTTTTGCCAGTCTTTGCCTGTTACGAAAAGTCTGTCGTTTTTTTGGTCGTATGCTATGCCGTTGAGAACCGCTTCAGGGTTTGATGTGTTTTCGCTTGGTAGTCCTGTGAGGTCTATCCAAGCTTTGACTTGCCCAGTTTCTGGGTTGATTATGGCGATTGTGTTTGTTTGCCAAATGTTGGCGTAAACGTCACCGTTGATGTACTCTAGCTCGTTGATGTTTACTACAGACGTGTTTCCGTCACGCACTTGGATTTGTCCTATCCGCTGAAACGTGGTTGGGTCAAGCAAGTATAAGTTGTCTGAGCCGTCGCTCATGATTAGCTGTTCGCCGTCAAAGGTCAAACCCCAGCCCTCTGTGGGGTAAGTAAAATTTCCCAGCAAAGCAAACGTGTTTCTGTCGTAGATGAAGCCTATATGCGACTGCCAAGTTAGCTGGATAATGGTGTTGTTGACTATGGCTATGCCTTCGCCGAAATCCTGAGTCGGCAACATAACCTCCTGCAGTACGTTACCTGTGGTCAAGTCCACGCGACGTAAAGATGAACCGCCGTCAAGTCCTGTGCTCTCGTACAGGAAACCATCCGAGTACACGAGCCCCTCAGTGAAGGCATTCGGGTCATGCGGATACGTGCCAACTATGGTGTAAGTGTAGTGGGTCCCAGCGGAGTTTGCTGAGGACTTATTGTTGTTCAAGAAAACCAGTATTGAAGCGCTCAGAACAAGGATGGCAACGATGAGAAACACAGCTATGACTAACGATTTCTTCATTGCATTTTCATTTAGCAGTTCTCATTAATAGGCAAAACGGACAAACACTCCATTTTTCCAACGCAAAGCTAAACCGCAACTATCATGAGCTTAAAAGTCTTATAGCTAAACTTAGTAATTACCTATCATGAAGCATGCATTGAGGCTTGGTAACAATTAACCGCAACAAAGTCTCAGCTGGAATTGCCATAATTGTCATTGTCTTAATTTTTCCTTGGACTTGCCTTAATACGCAAGCGCAAACGGACATAACCTTTAATCCTGCAGACAAATTTAGTATCCCCTCGTATAATGGCACCATCAGTTTTGCCGTAAACGGCACCTATTCCAAGGCAACACTTGAAAATGACACTTGGACTTTTACAAATTTGCGCCTTAATAGGTCGCAGCCGTTTGAAAATTTTAAGATTTCAACCCAAAACTCCAACGTTACAATCTTCTCTTACCTAGCATTCAACACTACACTTCAGAGCGCACGGTTAAGATATGCGGTTGAAGGTAAAGGTAAGCAGATTTTCAACCTAGGTCTCGGCTCCCAAGAAGGGGAATGGAGTGGCACTGATTGGAGCGTTATCACAGGTAATAATGTGTTCATAGCTGAAGGAGAAGGCTGGACCATTTCGAATGACGGAACATTGATTGTAACTGGCGCAACTGGCAATGTAAGCATCGTGCACTGGGGCTTTTTTGAAAATAGCCTGCCAAGTTCAAACTTGCCTTTCTACCAACAGCATTCAGTAGCCATTGCAGCAGCAATGGTAGTGGCTATCACAGTCATTGTCGCTATTGTAATTAAAGTAAAAAGCAGAGGGCATTCGGGTGAAAAATAAGTTGGTGAAAGTGCTTAGGCTAATTAGCAAAGGCTCGGCATTAAATAAAAAGTAGGAAGCGCAAAGATGTCGTGGGAGACTCCCAGTGCAATCGTATTACCTGTATACGTTTTGATAGTGTTGGTTGGAATCTACCTTGTCTTTAAATTAGCTAAAGACAAAACTAAAAAAGTCAGCTCCCTCAGGCTTTTTATTCAAGTAGCCGCTGTTTTCGCTGTATTTATGGGGCTCATATTAGGTCCCTTCAACGTCCCAACATTCCAGCCACTGGGACCTTCGCCACGCGACCGGTTAGTTGGGACTAATTTTTTTGGGAACCAATTTCCAGACGGTCTCTCTGTTCCTATTTTAGCATGTTACTATCCTAATGGGCGAACAGTTACCTGTCCAATTTGGCAAATTCAAGCTTACATTTTCCCTTTTTGGAATTATCCGAGAGGTTATGAGGTTTTCTACTCTACTTCTGGTTTGGAGAAGTTAGCTATAGTTTTTGGCTTAGTGGCTGTGGCGTCTGTTGTTTTAGGGAGGTTTTTCTGCGGTTGGCTGTGTCCTTTCGGCCTATACATGGATGTGTTAACACGAATTCGCAAAGCCCTACGGCTGCGGCATTTTCGTTTTTCCGACAAGACAAACACTGCGCTTGGACAATCACGGTATGTCATTATCGCGGTTTTTTTGATTCTTAGTGTTATTTTTGGTTCATACGCCATTTTTGGCGCTCAGCTTATTCCAGGGACTAGACCAGGAGGACCTGAGGGAACTGAAGCGGGCATTGTCGGTAATCTCAACGAGCCTTTTTGTTTAGTTTGCCCCATGAGGCCTCTTTGCGTGTTAATCGAGTGCGGTTTAGGCTCAATGAAGTTCTCGTATGTTTCGCAAATAGTCTATGGACCGCTGTGGATAACAGGCGGTTATCTCACATCCATAAACTTAGCTATCTTAATTGCAGTCACAATTCTAGCTCTAGCCTATAGGCGATTCTGGTGCAGAATCTGCCCCCTAGGCGCGTTAACCGCCTTATTCAGCACTTTCACCCCTTTCAAACAAATCGCCCTAACACGCTTGGTTAAGAACGAACAAAAATGCACCAAGTGCGGAGTCTGCAAACGTGTCTGTCCAACTCAAGCAACACAAGTGTACGAGAAGAAAGGGGGAGACGTAACTGAATCAAGGTGTATACTTTGCGCACGATGCGTTGAAATATGCCCCTATGACGAGGCATTGTCATTAAAAGTTGCAGGGAAAACGGTAATGAAATCAAGAAACTGGCTAGAACAACAAAAAAATTGACTGTGAAGAAAATAGAAGTTTCAAGCAAAAATTATCAGGGTGGTTGAAAATAATGTTGAAGTGAACCGGGAGGATTTGAGCCCCCCACGCAAGCGGAGATTACCTCCGCGGATTCAATTTTTTCATGTCTGGATGCAAAAGTGTAACAAGTTGAATTTGAGTCAGTCAGGCAGTTTCTAATAACTTGATGAATTCCTCTTTCGATAGTCCCGTGTCCTTAATTATCTTATTTAGCAGCCCAGAGCCTATTTCCTCTCCTGCATGAACTGGAACCACAGTCAGCCTTCCATCAGCATGCTTCAGGATAACATGACTGCCTCGTTTTCTTACAACTTCAAAACCCAACTTGGAGAGCACTTTAATTATTTTCTTAGCTGGTTGAGGCTTTAAGCTCATTCAGCTTGAACCTCTACAAACTGGACTCCCACGAGTTCGTTCCGTCCCTTGCCTTTCGTTCCTTCGACTTCCAAGCAAAGTTGAATGGCCTCTTTAATTTTCTTCATTACTTCATCAAGAGTTTTAGCTTGGGTGTGGCAACCGGGCAACTCGGGAACGGACGCAACATAATAACCATCTTCATCTTTTTCGACTACAACACCGAATTTCACCACATCACCAGACAATGTTATGGATAAACGGTTACTAAAGCCTTGTTACAGGATTGGAACGCATTTGAAAATTGACAACATCATGAATTCTTACTAGATTACTGGTGTTGTTGAAGTGGACCGGGGGGATTTGAACCCTCACCACAGTGGAGATATCACCCGCAAAACCCCTCTTTTTATTTTTTTAACTTCTGAGTGACAAAGATTTGAACACCGGCCAGGGTGCGGTTCTCATTGTTTTCTTTTTCTGTTCTTTTCTATAAGTAAAACTATGAATTGATTCTCAAGGACAAATTATGACTGGAGAGGAGGTGCGTGCCGACAAATCCCAATCAAGAAAAGCCACTCTAATTTGAAAGTGCGGTTCATAAGATAATTCACCAAGCATTCATTTAGCTATCTTTAGCGCAATCTAAGGAGTAGCGTAGAAATCGAGACTTTTCCCCGATAACTTAGTTTCAGCAGTTAACTTTGTCTATCCATTGTTGCTTATACAGGGTTGCGCTGAGCTTCTTGCTACCTAAGATATTCAACTTTGCGCTTGTGATACAGCTTGCATTCTTTGACGACTTTTTCCCCGTATGGCGGCGGGTACATCATCCCCATCCCTGACAGCAATATGAGTTGCGTTGCCTGATCTTGCCTTGTTTCACTGTATTCTGGGCATCCTACGCATTGATCGGGGAACTCATTGAAGCACGCACGTTGTACTTCCAACACCATTCCTTCCCCACATATTAATTGGAGAGTTTAAGTATTTAAAACAAGCTCAGAGCAATCTAAGTTGAAGGCTATGCGTTCTTCTTTTTTGCTTCAGATCCAATACATAATCTATCATTGGTCTTACCGTTGGTAGCTCTGTGTAAATTCTTATTTGTGCCCAAGCGCGTAGAGAGCTATCCACAGTTCTGCAAGTGTAACTCCACCCATTGTCAGGATTGCAAATGCATGGTTAAATGAGAAGAGGTACACCACCACGTAAGCAGCTTCCGGCACGAGAATCGTGAGAAGTCCTACGAAGATCTTTTCCGCGTCATTTACTATCCCTGCTATTTTACTTTTGGCAACAGAGCGCAGGAAAAGCATGATCTCAAAGATGCTTGCAGAAACTATCGGAATCATCATGAAAAATGGTATCAGAATCGTGAACCATGAGGTTAATGGCTTGAGCGACGCAATGCAAAGCAGCGCAAAAGGCACTGGAATGTAGGTCGCCATTGTTATTAGAGCTTTTGAAGACACCATTTTTTGGGGAGTAAGCGGCAAGGTTTTGGTGTATTCTAGTCCTTTTCCCTCTGAACCCACGAGGGCGAGGGGTACTAGCAGAGTAAAAATAGCGCCCATAGAAGTAGCGACAATTACGGTTGAAGCACTCAGTAGCTCATAATTCGTTGCCAGAAATGCCACGATTACTGTTTCAAGAACAGGAAGTGCAAAAAAGAATGCGGTGGTTGGATTCCTCGAAGTGACCCGTAAATCTTTTATGACGTAGCCTCGCAAAGGACCGCGTGCCTTAATTTGGAAATCCATCGCTCTTAATCTGGTTATTCCCACACCCGCACCTTGAGATATGCGTTTCACGGTGTCTAGGCTCCACTTGGCCGAAAACCAAGCTGTTAATGCGTAAACTGCCATAGCAACCGATGCCACGAATACAGTGATGATGGGCACACTGGAACTAGACAATTTTGCGATGGTTAGGCCAGCTGAGAATGGATACACGAAACTGAGCAGAATGCCTGATAAAGTGTTAACGCTGAGCAGCGCCTTGTCCAAAACAGGAAGAACATAGTAAGGCATGCTCAAGAGTAGGCCTACCCCTAGGAGTAAGCATCCCCAGACCAAGACGAAAAAACCGCGGAAAACGGTGGTAAGCTTCGATCTTCCGCCACGCAAGTAGTTCTTATGGAAAACTCTCGAGAACCATAGTGCAACGGCGACAGCAAAAATCGAATTCATCAGAGAAGCACCAAACATGAGCGCAGTAGCTGTAGGGGACGATGTGAGGTAAGCCACTAAAACAACTTGACTCAAAACAGCACCCACCACTAGGTAGTCCACAGACCTAACAAAAGAAAACAGCGTCACTAATGAAAATTCTTTTGACGTAATGGGCAGAGTTGACAGCAGCACTGAGGATTCAGCGCTGACAAAAGAAGAAAGCGTTTGAATTGCGTACAATGTTATGAACCCGAACGTAATAATTAAACTCAAAGAAATCGAACTGGTCAAACCGAGGGCTGTTGAGCCGAGTAAGAGTGACGCAAAAGGGCTTACCGAAACTATGAGATTAAACAAGGCAACCAGTATTTTGTCAAACTTGGCGATCCGTAACGCTCTTTTGCTTAGCTCAACGTCTTCATGCGCGTCTCTGTCAGAGGGATTTCTTCCAAAAGCTCCCCACCACATTCGATTCCTTTCCTGCGCTAATGATTTGTACACCACTTCTCTATACGGCAGACTGCTTAAGCGCCAAGCTTCAGTGAGTTTCATTCCCCAAGAATGCCTCCCTAAGCATCCTCGTTGTATCAGCGACTGCAGCTTCCTCATTAGTCAACTTCAAAAAAACCTCTTCCAAAGTGGAGCTCTTACTCTCAGTTTTACTCCTCAGTTGTTCAAGTGTTCCTTCAGCGATCAGCTTGCCATGCTCAATAATTCCGATCTTTGTACAGACGTGCTCGGCGATCTCCATTATGTGCGTAGAAAACAAAACTGCCCCACCCCTTTGGGCATGTAATGACACCAAGTCCTTCACGATTCGACTACTCCTAGCGTCCAGTCCATTCAAAGGCTCATCCAAAAGCAAAATAGGAGGCTGATGAATAAACGAAGCGATCAAAGCTACCTTCTGTTTGAGTCCCATCGACAGAGTCGCTATCGGTGAATCAAAATATTGTGCCAAATCAAAAGCATTCGCCAGCCGAGACACCACGCGATTTGCAGCAGCCTGGTCAATTCTTCGCATTGACACCACAAACTCGAAAAAATCTCTCGGAGACAGACTCTCATATACAATGGGATTCTCAGCTACATAACCAATTCTCGCCTTCACCTCTACTGAGTCGCTAAGGGGGTCAAAACCGCAAACGCTTATCTTACCGGAAGACGGCTCCACCAGTCCCATTATGACCTTGATGGTCGTGGTCTTCCCAGCACCATTTGGACCCAACAAACCAAAAACCTCCCCCGGCATCACTCGCAAACTCAAATTGTCCAAAGCCAAAAAAGAACCAAACCGCTTAGAAAGCCCAGAAATCTCGATCAAAGGCCTCTGAGCTAAATCTCCAGACAAATCAACATCACACTTCTCTGCGCTTAAAGACGTTTTATAGCCGAAATCTCTTTTTGCTCAACAAGTTAATCTTTGTGAATTCCAAATCCATATCGGGAATGCAACGGCAATAAAATTTTCAAGAAACGCAATAGCCATCATCACCAGAATGACTGGGGTTTTTTAAAAAGTATGTTGTGTGGACCGGGGGGGATTTGAACCGCAATGGGTTCAAACCACAAGAGTAAAAATAAGTAAAAACACTGGAAAAGCAACTTCACAAATCGGTGTTGATGCAAGGTTGAGTCGGACCGGGCTTACCCCCCAAACCGGTACGAGTCCCTATGGTTCATTTGTGTGTTTGCACATGTTTCCCGGCACAGAACCACGGTTTGGGGCAGCGGGGTCGTTTCAATTTTGAGCTGGCACTTATTGAAGCGGAATTGCTTGAAGAGATAAGGTTGAGATTTCAAGTACTATGACCCGAATGGCACAGACTTACTCTATTACATTTTTGTCTATCCAATACGCAAGCACGTTAAACATGAAATCGTTTTTTTTATATCCTCCTACTTTGATGTCGTTTCTATAGTCAAACACGAGACCCTGAGGGCTCTTGTGAAGCTTAGCTATTCCAAACGCGCTTAAGACTCCCTTTTTACGGCTACAAATTTTGAAGGTAATTGATAAGCTGTTGAAATTCTCCAGTTTTTTTCATCTGCTCATTTTGAAGCATTTCCACTATGCTGGACTTGATATAGAGTCCGCCAGGAGGATACAGCTGACGGGCAACTAAGGTAAAGACTTTGCAGTTTTCTTTTCCGATCACCTTCTCTTTAAATCGCCATTTGAAAGGAGTTCTGGGTGGAAGTAGCGTTTCAGAAAGAACGATAACAGCAAAATTCCTTACATTGGTAATTCCTTCAAGCTCATTGAATTTAACCCGCAGCAACTTGTTAGGGTCTTCCCGCTTTCCGTTTTCCAAAGTTTTGCCACCGACGCCGTTGTTCTTAATCTCTATTACCATTTTCACATTGTCAGACGTGAAGATTTTTTGGTTTGGGTTTACCCCGTTCTTTAAAAGAAGCAGATCGTTTTTGATCTTAGATCCTTGAATTGTGACGTTTGGATTCATTGAAAGGTTAAGGTTTCTTCTTAAGAGGTGATTGCGTATGACTATTTCCGTTGCGTTTCCAGATTTCTCGCGAGTTGTTTTGTCGATTTTTTGTTTCTGAAATTCTTCACTGACTTCGATTAGCATCGTGTATTCCTCATCATTAGCTGTTAGTATTGGTTTCTTGGAATAATTGGACATGAATAGAACATTATGCCTTTAACATAAAAAAACTAACGTAACTCTCCTACGCAAATTCCACAATAAATATTGCGTGTTCCGAGCTTACTAACTCAAGATAGTTCTTTCGAGTTTTAGACAACAAGGCGCCTGGGAAACGACTTGGTCTTTCATTTAGGCAAACAACTCCCATCTTTTGTTTGAGAGTGACTCCGATGGTATCTGTACCTAATTCAGAGTGTGTGAAAACTCAAATTTAGTTTTAGAAATTGCTGCTTATATCTAAAAACACGTCCTGACACCCTACCGAATCGCCATAAACTTAGCAATTTTCTGAAATTGAAAATAGTTTTTACACAGTCTCAATTAGGTGCGAGTCCTCTTTCTCCACAAGCAGGCAGGTATATGAATGTTGGCAAAAAAGCATATACCAACCCTAAAACTCAATAGACACTTGGACAAGAGTTCAGGAGGCGAAATTTATGACCTTTGGAAAGAAGAAAGAAAAGCCTAAACCTGAAGTAAAGAAACCTGA